>JAHDKR010000173.1 GCA_018436785.1 Synergistaceae bacterium
GCAGAGGGTCTAATTCCTCTGGAGAGAAGGGGCAGATTTTCTGAGCGCACAAAAAGCGGGGCCGGCGCTTGGGAACCGGCCCCGATGCTCGGGGAATGAATGTCCTATCCTGGGTTCGGACTGAATTTTTTATTTATCGGGTGCGCTGAAGCGATCTACGCGTATGCGCATCCCCTTTTTACTTACGGGACTATTGTACCACTCCCCCTCTGTTCCGTAAACTACGTAAAACTACCGTACATACCCTCCGCTCTTCCCGCAGAGCGCTTCGGGTAGCGTCGCCGGCGTATTCTTCATACTGAGATGCAGGTTATTCCTCAAGAATTTCCACGCTGCAGAGCATCGCCTTGACCCACTCCGCCGCTCCGGCGTACTTCGAAGAGGGCATCCGGATGGCAACCACCGCGCCGCTCTCCTCCCACGTCACGGCAAGGACTGCGAAGGAACCTTCTCCCTTCACCCGCTCGGAGTAGAGCGTGGTGTGCGCGGGGCGGTCGCCGCATTCGAGCGTGCTGCTTCCGTGCTTGCGCATGCCTTCGACCTCTTCGGCGAGCTTCTCCGCCGCAACTTCGGGGCTCTCGAAGAGCGCCACGATGATCTGCGATTCGTCCGGGCCCGCGATGTTCACCATCTCGTCGTCGCGGTCCTTCTCTTCCGCGCCCTCGGGAAGCTCGATCAGCAACGTTTCGCTCTCCGAATGGAGGAAGCCCTCTTCCTCTTCGAAGGCGGGCAGCTCGTCCTCCGGCTTGAACTCAGGGAGTTTGCCGGGCTCGGGCTTTTCAGGCTCGGGCTTCTCGGGTTCGAGCGTCGGTTCCGGTTTCTCCGGCTCAGGAGTGGGCTCAGGCTTTACCGGGGCGGGCGTCGGTTTGACGGGCTCAGGCGTGGGCTCGGGCGTGGGTTCCGGCGCCGGGATGTCGGGGAACTGAAGCACGTCCGTAACAAAACTCAAGAACTTCGGCTGCAACTTGCGGAACCAATCGTCCGTGGTGTCGAAGAGAAAGACGTAGCCTGTTTCTTCCTCGACGAAGACGTACATTTCCGCCTTCAGGCGGTTTTGCCCGTTGGAGAAGTGGAAGCGGTGAACGAGCGCGTTTCTGTCGTGGAGCTTCACCGGCTCGTCCTCAAGCGCGGCGTATCCGGAGAAGCTGGGCATGCTGTTTTTCTTCAGCGCCTCAAGATACTCCTCCGGGGTCAGCGACTTCGGGAGTTCCTCCACGAGCGTCAGCAGCTCCGCAAGGACGGTCGCCTTCTCCTGGTAGACGAAGTATCTGTCGATGGCCTCGTTGATCGGCTCTCTCTCCATCCACCCGGGCGGCAGCTCGCCGATCTTCACCTCCGCGGCCCGCGCCGGATGGGCCGCCGAAAACGAGAGCAGCATAAAGAGCACCGTGAACACAAAAGCGCCTAACCGGAACGAACGCAAAGCAAGACTACGGTAAGAGTTCCTCATAATGTACTACCTCCCTTGCGGAATTTTTCCGGCCTAGGCGCCGGAGCGAGAGCACCAATATCGTATTGAAAATTGTAGCACTATTTACTATCTAACGAAAGAGGCGCAAGGTATAATTTCGTAGGTGATGCGCGCAAGAGTCCGCGCAGCTCCAAAAAACAATCAAGGAGGCGTTGCGCGTGACTGCACCGGAATGTACGGTTCTTCTCTGCGACGATTCGCCGTTCGTCCGGAGGATGATGCGGGATATCCTGACCGAGGAAGGGGTAACGCGGATTGTCGAGGCCTGCAACGGGTGCGAGGCCGTCGACCGCTACGCGGAAAACCGTCCCGACATCGTCTTCATGGACATCGTGATGCCGGAGAAGACCGGAATAGAAGCCCTGACCGAAATACGCGAGCGCTACCCGGACGCCAGAATCGTTATCCTCTCCTCCACGGGGACGAAGAGCAACCTCAAGAAGGCAATCGACGCCGGAGCGTGCGACTTTTTGCAGAAGCCCGTGGAAAAGGAGCGCGTGCTGGAGATTTTGCGCCGGGTGTGATTCGTCTCTTCGTATAAAAAAGCCGCCCGGAAGTGAAATTCCTCTCCGGACGGCTTTATTTTCGGCTTTTTTTCCCGTAATCCGAGCATCAATCTTGAAGTTCCGAAGCCAGAAGCCGCACCGCATCCTCCGGAAGATCCGCGTACTCCGAAACATCGGCAATGCTCATACCTTTCCGCAACATTCTGCGGGCATTTTCTTTCTTCGCTTGTTCAAGGCCCTGTTCTCTGCCTATTTCGATACCCTCCGCTCTCCCCAGCTCCCGGCCTCTTTGCTCCATCGTCTCCAGCGAACTCTCGACGTCGCGAATCCATTTCAACCGGTCGTCGTAAATCGCCCGCTCCTCTTTCGTCGCCGAGAGGCTTTCTAGAAGATTCATCGCCTTCCTGACGGGAGGGGATGCCTTCAGCTCTTCCGGCATCGTCTCCGAATCGTACACACCGGCGAGTTTCAGA
>JAHDKR010000057.1 GCA_018436785.1 Synergistaceae bacterium
GCGCCGTAGTTGTACCCCGCCACGGGCATGTACCCCTGCCCGATCCCCAGATTGACCACGAAGACGAACATGAAGAGCCTGCCGACGATGGACATCGCGGCCACGGCGGCGTCTCCGTACACGGCGGCGTTCACGTTGAGCGCGATGGTCGCGATGCTGGCGAGCGCCTGCCTGCAGAAGGAGGGGAAGCCGTTCTTGAGTATACGAAGGTACTCCAACGGACTGCGCGAGATACTCGCCGCGCTCAAACGTACGATGGTCTTCCCCCGAAGGAACCAGGAGAACAGGATGCCGAAGCTGACGCACTGGCTGATCGCCGTCGCTATAGCGGCCCCGGCGATACCCCACCCGAAGCCGAAGATGAACAGGGGGTCGAGCGCCAGGTTGAGCAGACCGCCGGTCGTCAGCCCGACCATGGCGAACTTCGCCTTCCCTTCCGCCCGGAGGATGTTGTTCAGCAGAAAGGACGACGCCATAACGGGCGCGGCGTACAGAATATAGCTCGCGTAGTCCCGGGCGTACGGCAAAATCGTCTCCGTCGCGCCCAGAACGCGCATCAGATCGTCGAGAAAGAGCAAACCGAAGAGCGCGACCAGCGACCCAAGCCCGATCGCCGCAAAGAGACCGCTTGCCGCCACAGTATTCGCTTCGTCTACCTTCTTGGCGCCCAGCAGCCGCGAGATCTGCGCGCCGGAACCCATGCCCACGGTGAAGCCCACCGCCTGGATGATCGCCATCAGCGAAAAGACGATGCCCACCGCGCCCGAAGCGCTTGTCCCGAGCTGCGAGACAAAGTAGGTATCCCCTATGTTGTAGATCGCCGTCACCAGCATACTGACGATCGTCGGGACCGACAGCGACAGGATCAGCCTGCCGACCGGCATCCCTATCATCTTGAGATACTGCGTATTTTCTTTTTCCATTGATCGAACTCTTCTTTCTTTTGCGCTGTGCGAAAAATCTGCGGGGATGAGCTCACCCACCGCCTATTGTATCGACTCACGGTGACTTTTTCTGTATTCTCCCGGGGTACACTTGAAATATCGCTTGAAGACGTGCGCTTAGAATCCTTCGGAAACACGCCATGTTGCAATGCGCGCTCCGAGGAGTCCTTGATTCGCATGCAAAAAACATCTAGAATGCATGAAAGGGAGGTGGGAGTCGTGCCGACGCTTCAGGTTCGGGATTTACCCGAAGAGCTGTATCAAAAAATGCTCTACCTTGCGGAGAAGGAGCACCGAAGCCTTACGCAAACGACGATCGTTCTGCTGAAGGAGGGGCTCGAACGGCGCCTTGCCGACACGGAGCGCCGCCGCGATCTGCTCCGGAACTTTTCCGGAATCGGCCCCGACGCCGCAGGTCTGCCGGATGCGGAGATTCTCGTCCGAGAGGACAGGGACCGTCGATGATCGTCGTCGTCGACGCAAGCGCCGCAGTGGAGATCTCCCTCGCAAAACCTTCGGCGAACCGGTTCCGCGAGGAACTTCTCGACGCCGCGCTGACGCTCGCGCCGGATACCTACGCCTCCGAAATAACGAACGTCTTCTGGAAGTACCGCGCATACTCCGGGCTTCCCGAGCAGGCGTGTCTGGAGGGAATCGAATTCTGCCTCGGCATTGTCGACGAGTACATCCCCTCGGTTGAGCTCTGGCGGGAGGCGTTTTTCGAGGCATCGAAGGCGAAGCACCCCGTGTACGACATGCTCTATCTCATCGTTGCGCGGCGACATAACGCCCGCCTGCTCACGAAGGACGGAAAGCTCGCCGAACTCGCCTCTCAAAGCGGAATCTTCGTCGTTTCGTAAACAGCCGACTCCCGCAAGGGAAACCGGCCTCAGCGGGCCGACGAATCCGCCAGTCTGCGCGTTTCTTCCTGAAACGTCTCGTAGAAACGCCCCACATGAAGCCCGTCGATGAAGATATGATTCACCCGGATATTGCACGGCAGCAGCGTCCGCCCGCCCTGCTCGAAGAACCGCCCCCACGACACGCGGGGAATCGCGTCCTCCTTGTTCAGGCTCAGCGTGTGGTCGATCCCCGTAAACGGTATCCACGGCAGGGAGGAGATGAAGACGAAGTCGCTCCTGTGCGCCAGCATCCCCACGTTGAAATAGGCGTCGCTCTCCTCGATCGCGCGCTTGACGCTCCGGTCGAACTCCGCAAGGTCGTCGCAGAACTCCACAGTGACCAGCCGGAAGAGTTCCTCGTCGCCTCGAAGACAGGTGAACTGAGGGTGCAGGCGCTCGTACCGCACAACCTTGCCGCCGAGCACCCTGTAGAGGAAGTTCGGCACACGGTTCAGCGACTTCGTCACCAGGTAGATCAACGCAGCGCTCAGCGAGACGGAAGCCCCCTTCGCATACTCCCTCAGGCCGGTGATATCCGCGTTGAAGTTCACGTTGTAACCCAGATTTCGCACGTCACCTAAAGATCGAACGCATTTTCCACAAGAGGGGATATCCCCCCCTGTGCCGAGCAACAAAACCGGAAACACACTGAAACTTGGCAACAGAATAGCGTACCGCTGGAACAACCGGCA
>JAHDKR010000140.1 GCA_018436785.1 Synergistaceae bacterium
AGCGGACGTCGGGCAGGAGCTTCTTGAACTCTTCGTGCGGAATGCGTTCGTGCGGGGTCTGCTGGAAGAGCGTTTCCAGCCGTCCGGCGAGCATCGGACTTTTGGCGAGCGCCTCTTCGGCCCAGACGGCGCCTTCGATTGCGAGTTCGGGAAGGATGGCTTCCAGCACGTTGAAGAAGCCGGGTTGCCCGAGCGCGTAGGCCAGGTCGATCCGTGGCGTCTCCGGGGGTATTGGAAGCCCCGCGTCGGCGATGCACACAAGGTCGCCGTGGCCGCAGGAAGCGATCTGGAAAGCCAGTTCCGGGTGAAGAATGCCGCTGCGTTTCATAGTGCGTCCCCCCTTGCGTTCGCTCATGGTGAAGCGTGCGGGCCGTCTATCGCATACTTCCGTGGCCTTGCGCCCGCCCGTCGTTCACTCAAGAGAAGCGCTGTAATTTATCATGCTATTGTCATGTATCGTAGCACGGAGGCATGGTTTTTACAACGTGAATCACGCGTCTTCGACCAGAGAAATTCGTGCATTGTACCTACTTCAGACTGTGATGTGCGGAAGGTGCGGGCGTGCGGAAAGATGCCGCTGCGCGACACCCCGGATGTTTTTCAGCTATCTGTTTCGAGGGGGGCTTGTGCGGTGCGGAAAAGAATGATAGTGTTTTTGCATATCTGTTTCGTATTCTAAAATTCGATTGAACGAGGTGATTTCTTTTGCTTGAAAAAATCAAGAAACTGGCAGCGGCGTACGGCGACGATGTCGTCGCATTCCGCCGCGACTTCCACATGCATCCGGAGCGCTCCTGGGAAGAGGTCGAGACCAGCAAAAAGGTCGTCGAGGCGCTGAAAGGGCTTGGCTGCACCATCGTGAAGACGGGGTTCGGCGGCACGGAGTCGGGGGTCGTCGCCGAGATGAAGGGCGGCAAGCCGGGCAAGTGCGTGGCGCTGCGCGCCGACATCGACGCGCTCCCGCTTCAGGAGGAGAACAAGGTCCCGTATGCGTCGCAGACTCCGTGCGTGATGCACGCCTGCGGCCACGACGCGCACACCGCCATCCTGCTGGGTGCGGCGAAGATCCTC
>JAHDKR010000055.1 GCA_018436785.1 Synergistaceae bacterium
CAATCTTGTTCTGAGCGTCAAGGGTGAAGTTCCCGGCACGCGTGTAAATCCTGTTTTCGCCGTCGGCAAGCACGTAGTAGCCGTTCCCCTGTATAGCGACATCCGTATTCGCGCCGGTATAGTTGATGTTCCCCTGGGTATGGATGGTCTCAATGGCGGCAACCCTCACTCCGAGTCCAACCTGGAGAGAGTTGACGCCGCCTCTTCCTTCCACAGGGGGCATCGCGCCCCTGGATGTCTGGTAGAGCAAGTCTTGAAATCTGACATTTGACTTTTTGAATCCCACAGTGTTTACGTTGGCGATATTGTTTCCGACGACGTCGAGGAAGGTCTGATGTCCTCTCGCGCCCGATACTCCCGACATAAGTGATCGAAGCATGGTGATTCCTCCTTGTGTGTTTTTCCGAAGACGGGGCACTCCGTTGCTCCGACCAGCGTTTCCACCCATCCATGGGAGTTCTTTCAAGGTGAGACGCGGTTCTTCCTTGTCTCCCGAGAAGCATGCTGTTATGCGACGGAGATGACGTCCTCCAACGGCACGTCGCCGTCGGGAGTGTTCAGGATGATCTTCCCTTGCTCGAAGCGGACGTAGCCCACCTGCGAATACGCCGAAAGACCGTCTTCACCGAGGTATTCAATAACCCGCCCGATGTAGCTGACTGCGGACGCCTTGTTCAAGGCAACCATCTGCCCGATGCTCTCGTTCATGTTCGTCATCTGTTCAAGAGTGCTGAACTGCGCCATCTGTGCGATGAAATCCTTGTCTTTCAGAGGATCCAAGGGATCCTGATTGGTCAGCTGGGTGATGAGTATCTTCAAAAACGCATCTTTCCCCAGATCGCTCCCGGAATTTGTGACCGCATTTGTTATCGCGGAACTGTTGTTCGAAGAAGAAGCTCCAGCTACGTTCTCTACCGCCATTTTTCCGCACCTCCTATGCTACCCATGCGAGCAGCCCATGTTCAAGATCCATCCTGAAGGATGGGATAATGTTCTCTTCTATATTTTCCGCCGCTACGGAAGGCACCTTACGACGACGGGAGTTCGCCTCTTCCTTGAAAGAGTTTCGTCCCGAATTCCCCTTTGTATTGTCCCTGAGGTCCACTATGAACTCTCCTAGATGAACGCCCTGCTGCTCCAGATGATTCCGGAGCACCGTTATATTATCCTGGACAAGTTGTCGAATCTGGTCGCTGGCAACTTTAATGGACGCTTCGACCCCTTTGGCTGTGGTCACAAGTTCCACCTCCACTCTTCCAAGAGCGGGCGGATCAATGATGATGCTTGCCGCATGACGCCCTTCGGCCTTCAGAAACCGGACGACATGCTGCATGCCGTCTTCAAGCGCCGCTCCTCCCTGACCCTGCAGCGGGATCTGCACAAAGCGCTCGAAAACAGTCGGCTGCCCCCCCTGCTGCTGAGGAGAGCGAATTGCCGAAAACGAAGCCGCCGTATCGGAGTTTTCCTTCCCCGAAGCTGGAACAGCATCCTCATTTCCGTCCTCTTTTTTGAAAAGCACAGTTTTGTCAGAAGGTATACGAACAGGGGACGAAGACTGCGCAGGTTTTCCGTCGGCGCCCTCTCCGAAGAGAGAACGAGCGGCCGGGAAGAGATTCAGTTCTTCCTCAGGACCGTCAGGGAGGTCGTTGGTTGAAAGCTGCGATTCCGCGACAGCCTTCAGCGCATGCTGAGGCGCGTTTGACGAAACGACGGCTTCCGTTGCGGCTGCCAGGGTACCCGCAGCCTCTGAACGTCCGGATACGGATGAAACGCTTGTGACGCGGGAAACGGCGGTCGCCGCCTCTTCGCCTGATTCCGCCGGCGCGGCAAGCGGCGCCGCGAACGCAAGGTTTCTTCGGGGACGGACATTGTCGGTCATCGAAAGGGAGTAAAAATGAGCGGCTGAAGGCGTACCTGTCTTCTCTTCAGCGACTGGATTCTGGGCAGGTGCTGCAGCAGCGAAAACAACTGTATTCTGTCTTGCTGCGACAGCGTTCGTATCCGTCTCACCGGAGCGCGGTGAAAAAGCCGCTCCGGAACGGGTATCGGAAGCAGACGAGGTCTTTGCCGCCAGCTGCTTTTCGATTTCAGCTGCGGAGATTCCTTTCTCAGTGTGTGAGGTCGATTCCATCTGACGAAGCAATTCGGTAGGAACTGCCCCTTCTCCTGCCGAAGCGGGCATCTCTACAGCCTGAGGGTTTGTGTCCGGGCGTACTGATCCTCGCTCCACTCCGCCGAAAGAAGCGTTTTTTTCATCTCCATCAGGCAGAAGAACGCCGGAGCATTTCTCTTCTCCGGAAACCGAATTTGATTCTTCCAAAGCGAGAACTTCCAATGCACCTGCGGGAACATCAAGAGAAAGCACCGGAGGGGCGGAGAGAGCGCTGATAATGGCAGACTGGAGCAATTCTTCATCAGAAGATGCCGCAGCTTCCCCTTCCTTCTGCTGGCCATTGGCCATGAGCTCCGTCAGCAAAGGCGAAGGACGCTGTATTTGGGGTTCAAAAAGGAGACTCTGTATCTGTTGTTTTTCCTCTGTAGATGCATTCTGCATCTGCGAAACAAAGAGCAGACGGGCGAACTGCTCCTTTTTTTCGCCGTCGCCTCCGTTCTTTACGCTTCCCGGCGTCTCGGCGCCTGGAAGGACGTCGGTCATTCCATCTTTATGCACTGGAAACAAGGCTGAAAACATGAAGCCGCACCTCCCGAATCGTTATCGCGACCCTCCGGCCGCCAGCCGCTCCGTCAGCCTTGCCGCCCTGGCCGCCTCCATGCGGCCCAAAATGGACGCTCTCGCGTCCTGTGGCATCGCGGCGAGCATCTTTACCGCCAGATCCTCGCGCAACTGCTCAATGATCAGCGCCGCCCGCCTCGGGGATATTTCCTGGTACGTCCGCATCAGCATGTCGACGTACGCTTTTTCCTCTTCAGGACTCTCCGGAGGCTTGTTCTCCTTTAACGTGAATTCCGCCTCCTTCTTCTCGACCGAAATACTTCGTGCTTCGAGGTCGGCGGAAAGCGCTTCGAGGGCTGTCTCCCGTTCTTTGAGGCTGCGCTCCAGTTCGTCGAGCCGGTCGTTCCATCGCTGAAGTTCAAGCCTGCGCCGCTGCTCGACGGTAAGTGTGTATTCTTCCGGAATGCCGGTCAGCTTGGCGAGATCGTTTCCTATCCACGGGATCTTCGGAACGCTCGCGTACAAAAGAGGCCGTGCATCCCACGCTCCGGCGATATGCAACCCGGCGCCGACTCCGGCCGCCATTAAGAGCACCAGGAGGAGGAACGGCAGCTTGCTCCCCTTCGTTTTCTTTTTTTTCTTCCTTGGTGGAGGGGCAACCTCGCCCTCCGCTCTCTCGAGCTCCATCTCTTCTTCAGGCATCAGCTATCTCCTTCAGAATTGCGTTCGTAGAGATCGAGAATGCTCCGTACATACTTCTGCGTCTCGGCGAAGGGTGGAATCCCCCCGTAGGCGTCAACCCTTCCCGGGCCCGCATTGTACGCGGCAAGCGTTTTTGTAAGGTCCCCGTTATACTTATCGGCCAGTTGCGAGAGGTATTTTATACCTCCTTCAAGATTCTGCACCGGATCGAACGGATCTTCTACTCCGAGCATCTTCGCCGTTCCGGGCATAAGCTGCATCAACCCCATTGCCCCCTTGTACGAGACGGCGTCCGTCTTTCCGCCCGATTCCATCCTGATGACGGCGCGTACCAAGGCTTCGTCGACTCCGTACCGGGCTGCCAAACGAGGAATGTGTGATTCCCAACCTTCGGAGACTTCGGGAATACGTACTCCGCCGGACGCCCCCGGAAGAGGAAGCTTTGCCTCCTCGCGTTCGAGCATATCAACAAAACGCTCCTGCTTCGGAGGCTCCGGAAGCTCCTTTTTGGGGCGTATCCTGCGTTCGATCTCCTCGATTCTTCCCTGGACGCGAACAATACCCGAGAGATTCGGTCTCATTGACTTTTCCTCCCGTGGGAGCCGTGACGAATGCCGGCGATATCATCCATTTCGGTCTGCTCGTTCTTCTGGAGCGTTGTCCGCCACTCCTCAACTATCGATGAGATATATTTTTCCATAATCTGCACCTCGCGATGTTTCTCCACAAGGCGCACCTCCGTCGCTTCTATTTCCTGCCGGACATCGCAGAGGGAGGAGTCGCCGTCGCAGATATGCTTTTCAATGACATCGATCGACTTTCGTTGGAACCACATATCCTGGGGGGATATCAAGGTTCCCTGCTGCATACTGAAGGAGACGAGCGCCCGCTCCTTTTGGGAGCGGAGCGAATCGAGACGCGTTACAATCTGCTCCTCTTCGCTCTTTTGGCCTGCGAGAAGCAGCTGTTCCTCTTCCCGGCCTTTTACTCTGGTCTTCAGTATTCTTTCAAATCTATCCACTTTTTCTTTCATGGCGTCCTCCGGAATACATCATTTTCATTCCTTGTTTCGGCACTCAACGACTTTTTCTTGATTCTTCGCGGTCTCACGGCACGAGGCTCTTCAGCTCCTGCGCCATGACGTCGAAAGGGACATGTTCCCCTACAGATTGGCGAAGAAAGGCGCGGACCTTCTGTAGATGCGTGATCGCCCAGTCGACCCTGGGGTTGCTGCCGCTCTTGTACGCGCCGATGCTGATCAAATCTTCCGCCTCGGCGTAGACTGCGAGCAGCTCGCGAACCCTCCCGGCGGCCATGAGGTGTTCTTCGTCGACTATTGAGGGCATGACGCGGCTGACGCTCTCAAGAAGATCCACCGACGGATAGAAGTTCCTTGCGGCGATTTTCCGCGAGAGCACGACGTGTCCGTCAAGAACGCCGCGGACTGTGTCGGCGACAGGCTCGTTCATGTCGTCTCCTTCGACGAGGACCGTATAGACTCCCGTGATGCTCCCCTTCTCGCCGGCGCCCGCCCTTTCGAGGAGACGCGGCAGAAGCTCGAAGACTGACGGCGTGTATCCGCGCGTTGTCGGGGGCTCGCCGACGGCCAGGCCGACCTCGCGCTGCGCCCGCGCCACGCGGGTGACGGAGTCCATCATCAAGAGGACGTTCTTGCCGCAGTCGCGGAAGTATTCGGCGATCGCCGTGGCGGTGAGGGCGGCTTTCAGACGGATGAGCGGAGGCTGGTCGGACGTTGCGATGACAAGGACGGAGCGTTTTTTTCCTTCTTCTCCGAGATCGCGGTCGAGAAACTCGCGGACCTCCCTCCCCCGTTCGCCGACAAGGGCGATGACGTTGATATCGGCCTCGGTGTAGCGTGCCATCATAGCGAGAAGGGTGCTCTTTCCCACTCCGGAACCGGCGAAGATGCCGATTCGCTGACCTGTTCCCAGTGTGAGCATGCCGTCGATGACCTTGACGCCTACTGGGAGCGGGGACGTTATCATCTTGCGGCGCAGCGGGTGGGGAGGTTCTGCGTAGAGAGGGTAGAAGTCGGAGGCGGCGATGGGCCCCTTGTCGTCAAGCGGGTTTCCGAGTCCGTCGAGCACCCGCCCGAGAAGGGCCTGCCCGACGCGGACTCCGAGTGGTCGTTCCATGGAGAGGACGTCGCACCCCGGGCCGACGTCCTTGAGGTTACCCAGAGGCATCAAAAGCACCCTGTCCCCCCTGAAGCCGACGACTTCGGCGGAGAGCGACGACTCGCTGTTCCTGTACCGTATGGAGCAGAGGTCCCCTACGCGGACGTCGGGGCCTTGCGATTCGGCGACAAGGCCGACAACCTGGACGATGCGCCCGTTGATGCGGGTAAGCTGAACGCTCCCCAACCGGTGTTCCAGTATTTGAAGCAGTTCGTCGTCAGCCGTTTTCGTCGTCATTTTTCCGGCCCTCAAGGAACAGATGCTCTATCTCTCTGTGAATCTGCTCAAGCTGCGTCTGCCACCTGGCGTCGTAGATTCCCAGGTTCGTCTCGACGATGCAACTACCCTTTTCCACATTGGCGTCGGGGATGAACTCAAGATGCTTGACTCCCCGAAGCAAATCGCCGAAGACGTCTTTTCGTTCGGCGGTCTGCTCGGAGTCCTTTGGATTCAGGTAGACGAGAATTCGGTCGCGGTCGCTCAACCGCTCAAGAAGACTGCGAAGAACCGGAAAAACAGCTCCTTCGGAGACCTGCGCCTCGCGATGGAGCATTTTAGAGAGCATGAGCTCCCAAAGGCGGATAAGGCGAGGCATGCCAAGGGCTGCAAGCTCTTCCGTCCGTTCAGTAAGGGTCGAGTGCACTTTTTCGAGGAGGGCGACGAGCGAGGAAACTTTTTGTTCGTATTCACTGGCAATCTCTTCCCGCGCCGTCCGTATTCCTTCCGCGTGTCCTGTCTTTCGGCCCTCCTCGGCGCCTTCGGCTGCTGCCTTGGCGCGCAGAGACTCATACTCGGACTTTTGCGCCGCCTCCATCTCCCGACGTTCGGCGGCAAGACGCTCCTTCTCCTTGGAAAGCTCTTTCTCGGAGAGGGTGACGCGGGCGGCAAGGTCGCGGTTTTCCCGTTCGGCATCCCGGAGAGCGGACGTAAGGCGTTGCACCTCTTCCTGAAGCTCCTTCAGTTCGTCCGGTTCTTTCCTTTGAGCCGCGGGCGGCGAGGAAACGCGCTCCTCCTGTTCTTCCTCTACAGAGTGAGCCGCGGCGCCCACCCTGACCGCTTCGGGAAGAAGACGGACCGCGCGTATGATGTTGGCGCGCGGAAATTTAGACAACCAGATCTTCCTCTCCGCCGCGGGAGATGACAATCTCGCCGACATCCTCCAGGGCCCGGATGACGTTGACGACCTTCTGCTGCGACTCTTCGACGTCCTTGACGCGCACCGGCCCCATGTAGTCCATGTCCTCCTTGAGCATTTCGGAGGCGCGCTTGGACATGTTTTTGAAGAACTTGGAGCGAAGCTCCTCCGTGGCTCCCTTGAGGGCGAGAGAGAGCTCCTTCATCTCCACCTCGCGGAGCACGCGCTGGAGCGAACGGTCGTCGAGCTTGATGATGTCCTCGAAGACGAAGAGCCGGCGCTTGATCTCCTCGGCGAGTTCCGGATCGTTCTCTTCGAGGTGTTCCATAATGTTGCGTTCCGTTCCGCGGTCGGCATTGTTGATGATGTTGACGATGGCGTCGATGCCTCCGGCGAGCGTAAAGTCCTGCCCCATGACAGTACTCAGCTTTCTTTCGAGCACTCTTTCCACCTCCCGAAGCACTTCCGGAGTAATCCGGTCCATCCTTGCGATGCGCTTGGCCACCTCGGCCTGCATCGTGGCGGGCAGGCCGCCGATAATGCTGGCCGCCTGCGCGGGTTCGAGATAGGACATGATGAGCGCGATGGTCTGCGGGTGCTCCCCCTGAATGAATCCGAGCACCTGCTGCGCGTCCGTGTGGCGCATGAAGTCGAAGGGGCGGACCTGAAGGCTTGCGGTGATCCGCGTGAGGAGGTTGTGCGCGCGTTCCGGGCCGAGGGCGCGCTCCAGGATGTCCCTGGCATAGTCCACGCCGCCGCGGGCCATGTACTCCCGGGCAAGAAGCACCTCCTGAGCGTCTTTCAGCACGGAGAGACGCTGCTCCGGCGTTACTTTCCGCAGGTTCGCAACCTCAAGGGTGACGATCTCGATCGCCGTCTCATCCAGTCTCTTGTATACTTCGGCCGCGATCTCGTTTCCCAAGGCGACCATGAGAATGGCGATCTTCTCTTTTCCCGGCATTCCCTTGCCTCCGGTTTTGGCCATGGTCTCCCCCCCGTCCTAATCTTCGGAAAGCCAATCCTGAACCAGGTTGGCTATCTCTTCGGGCTTGCTTCTCGCGTAGGCGCGAAGCTGCTCTTCCAGAACCGCAAGCTCTCCCTGCGCCTCAAGAAGTTCGGGCGAGGAAAGAAGCTCCTGAATGGAAGGAATACGTTTCGGCTCCTGAGACGGGGCCATCGCCTGCCGGATCCTCCTGCGCCGCATCCAGATCACCCCGGCGAAAACAGCGGCGGCAAGAAGAATCGCTCCAATCACGAGCGCTATGATAATTTGCATCCGCCGTTCGGCCGCAAGCTGATCGGCCAATGCGTCGGCGAATGTCGTAGAGAATCGCATCGAGTTGATTACAAGCTGGTCGCCCCGAGTCTCGTTCAATCCGATGGCCGGAGCTACCAGCGCGCGCAGTTCGCCGAGGCGTTCCGGCGGAAGCTCGTCGTCTACGAGGACCGAGGCGGAAAGACGCAAAATGGCGCCCGGTGTGACAACCTGCTGCGTTTCGCGGGTGGTGATCTCGTAGTTGTTGGTCGTATCCGTCTTCGCGTACTCGGTCTCGCCCGCCTGCTGCTGAGCGAGCGCGTACCCGGGAATATTCGTCGTCGTGCCGGGAGCGCCGCCGATGGGGCCGCCTGTTCCGGTGTACGTCTCTTCCATCTGCTGCTGGCTGCGGATGACCCCTCTGCCGGTCTCTCCGGGGATGTACTCCTTCGTGGCGCTGGTGCGGCGGTCGAAGTCGAGATCGACTTTCACGCGGACAACGACCTTTCCGGGGCCGAAGACCCGTTCAAGCATCACGCGGACCTTGCTCTCCAGTTCACGCTCCTGCTGACGCTCCAGTTCGCGCTGAACGGACGAGACCGTTCTCCCGTCGCCTGCGCCGGAGTAGATGAAGAACTCCTGGTCGAGAAGGTCCGAGAGCACCTTGCCGGCAGTGTCCACCACCGTGATATTTTCGGGAACAAGTCCCTGCACCGCATGGGAAACGAGGTGAACGATCGATTTTACATGGTCCGGACCGATCTGCATTCCGGAACGGAGACGAACGAGGACGGAGGCCGTCGAGGGCTGCTGCTCTTCGAGAAAGAGACGCTGTTCAGGAATGACGATGTTCACCTTTGCGTAGTCGACCGCGTCGATCTGACGAATGGTACGTTCCAACTCCCCTTCGAGTGCGCGGATATAGGTTATCTTCTGCTGAAACTCGCTCAACCCCATCTTCGTCGTGTCGAAGATCTCGTATCCGACGCTTCCTCCTTTGGGGAGGCCGCCTTGAGCAAGACTCAAGCGCGTTTCGTAGACCAGATCGCGAGGAACGAGGATGGCGTTTGCGGCAGGATCGAGCGTGTAGTCCACTTTATTTTCACGGAGCCAGGCGACGATGGCCGACTGGTCTTCAACCTCAAGCGCGGAATAGAGCGGTTCGTACGTGGGACGTCCCGCCCAGTAAACTCCCAAAATCAAGGCAAGCAGGACAAGCGCCGACGCTCCGACAATGGAGAATCTCTGCCACGGTCTTAGGGACGACCAAAAAAGACCGCCCCGCGAGAGCGCTTGCCGAAACCAGTTCATCGGCTACTTCCTACACCGACATGCGTCCGAGCTGCTGGTAGGCGTCGACAAGTTTGTTCCGTACTTCGGTGATCAGGCGCAGGGCAAACTCCGCACGCTGTGCCGAAAGCACTACTTCAGAGATATCATCGACATCACCCGTGGCCAGCCTGTTGACCATCTTGTCGGAATCCTGCTGAAGATCGTTTACTTGCTTCATTGAACTCTCCAGGAGGTCTTCGAACGAGAGTCCGGTTCCCCGAGGCGTGTCCTTCTTTTCGGAAACGGCAGCTACAGCCGGCAGGGATTGGATCCCCGCCATTTTCATTAAATCGAGCTTCAAGCCGTCCACTTGAATCTCCTCCTCTTCGCGGTAAGAGTTACTGGAACGTATTTTAACACAACGGGCAAGGTTATAACAAAAAAGGGAGGCAGTCGTGTGCGCCCCCCGTTCCAAAGGTCATGAGTCCTGAGACTCTTTCGTAAAGAGGAGAGAGATTCCCCTTTTCGGAAATTCAAAAAAAACATCAACCGCGCATGATTTCCAGCGCCCCGGCCCACATGTTCCGGGCAGCGTCCGCCACTGCAAGATTCGCTTCGTACGCCCTGCTGGCAACGAGCATGTCGGTCATTTCTCTGACGACGTTCACGTTCGGGAAGGCGACATACCCCTCTTCGTCCGCGTCAGGGTGCTCCGGCTGATAGGCGAGCCTGGGGGGAGTGTTATCACGGGCTATCTCGGTCACGCGGACGCCGCCTATATCCTCGTAGCCGCCGATGGTCTTGTCAAGCATCTCCGCGAAGACGGGTACACGTCGCTTGTACGGTCCTCCCTCTGGGGTGCGCGTGGTGTTCACGTTGGCGAGGTTCGACGAAATAGAGTCCATCCACAGACGGTGCGCCGTGAGCGCGCTTCCGGAAACATCGATGGAACGGAACATTCTCATGGTCATCGTCCTCCTATGACAAGGCGATAGAGCGAGCCTTTTTTTGCAACGAACCGCGACATGGCGTTGTAGGCCATTCGCGTCTGTGACAGTACCGCCATCTCCCGCTCAGGGTCCACATTGTTCCCGTCGAGACGGAATTTTTCATCGTATATTTTTATCTCCTCGGGAACGACTGCGCTGACCGCCATCGGTCCCGAGGGTATGTGCCCTTCGTTCGTAATTGTCATCGGTAGACTCCGCGGGCCGTCGACGACCTCCCTGAGCTGATCCTCGAAGGAGACGTTACGGCGGGCGTACTCGGGGGTGTTGGCGTTGGCAAGGTTTCGCGAAGTGGATTCAAATCGTCTCGACAGCCCTTCCATCGTTTTTTCCATTACCTTCCAGTTAAAATCACTGATCATCGCCGTGTCCCTCCCTGAAAACGCTCTTTCTCAGTTTCGGCTCTCCGTGCTCCGGACTTGAGCAAAAGCCGGCGGTTTTCCCCGTCGGCTCATATCATACCACAGACTTTCGTCTTCGGTGTTACTCTCCCTGGAGCACGCCCAGCTCCTCGACGAAGAGGGGGCTGAGCACTTTGATGAAGGTTCCCTTCATGCCGAGGCTGCGGCTTTCGATGATCCCGGCGCTTTCAAGCTTGCGGAGGGCGTTGACGATGACGCTGCGGGTGACGCCCACGCGGTCGGCGACCTTGCTCGCGATGACGACGCCCTCGAAGGAGCCGAGCTCGGTGATGATGTGTTTGACGGACTCCACTTCCGAGTAGGAAAGAGCGCGCATGGCCATCTGCACGATCAGGCGCTCGCGGGCGCGCTCCTCAATGTTCTTCGTCCGCTCGTGGAGAATTTCGATACCCACAAGCGTGGCAAGGTATTCGGCAAGCACGAGGTCGCGCATGGAGAACGGATCGAAGAAACGGACGAGAAGCAGCGTACCCAGGCGCTCCGCGGCGCCGTAAATAGGAATGTAGAGCATGTGCTTCTCGGGCGCGTTGCCGTTGTCGTCGTCGAAAAGGTAGCCGTCGGTCTCGCTGAGTATGGTCTCGCGGTGCTGGTTCATCTTCTCGACGAAGACCTCCGGCATGAATCCCTTCTCGAGGAAGTTGGAGACCTCTTCTGAATGATACTCGGAGACCCAGGAGTGCCCGAGGATCTTGCCTTCTCTGTTGATGAGGTAGACGTTGGCGGTCGAAAACTCGCAGAGGAGCTTTGCGAGCTTGTTGTAATCGGGGCGGGTCCCCTCCCTGCGGCTCTGGAGCGCCCGGCCGACCTGGCGCGTCTTGTCGAGAAGATCCTTCAGCCCCGGCTCGTTGTCGATAACCTGGGGGAGAAGTTCCGCTGCGTTCTGTTCACTTGTGATCTTGGTGCTTTTCTTTGCTGTAGCCACTGTAAATCCCTCCTGATAGTTCATCCGGCGCTGCGGATGGTTGTTCTTTTTTTATTTATGGGAAGACACAATCACAGAAGATATCTTCTGATATCGCTGTCGGAAATAAGAGGCGCCAAACGCTCCCGGACGAACTCCGCTCCTATGGGGCAGCTCCGCGCGCCGCTCTCGGGCGCTTCAAAGCTGATCTCCTCAAGGAGCTGTTCGATCATCGTATGCAGTCTTCGGGCACCGATATTCTCCATCTCGCCGTTCATCCGCTCCGCAAGGAGCGCGATCTCCTGAACAGCGCCGTCGTCGAACGACAACTCGACGCCTTCGGTCCCGAGGAGCGCGGTGTACTGCCTCAGCAGGCTGTTTTCAGGTTCGACGAGTATTCTCGCCAGATCCTCGCGCTTCAGCGGCTGCAGCTCGACCCGTATCGGAAAGCGCCCCTGGAGCTCGGGAACGAGGTCGGACGGCTTCACGCTTGAGAAGGCGCCGGCCGTGATGAAGAGAATGTGGTCCGTGTTCAGCGTGCCGTACTTCGTCGGGACGGGGGATCCTTCCACTATGGGAAGAAGATCCCGCTGCACTCCCTCCCGGCTGACGTCGGGGCCGCCGCCGCTTCCTCCGCGGGCGGCCACCTTGTCGATCTCGTCGATGAAGACGATTCCCTCTTCGGCCGCCTTTTCGAGGGCTTCGCGGATAACCGCATCCATGTCGACGAGCTTCTCCGCTTCCTCGGCCCTCAGGAGGCGCCGGGCTTCGGCGACCTTCATTCTGCGGCGCTTTGTCTTCTTCGGAAGCAGTCCGCCAAGCATATCGCTGATGTTGATTCCCATCGAGTCCATACCCGCGCCGCCGAGAAGCGGTATGCCGACCGACTGACTCTCGGTGACGTCGATCTCGACCTCGCGGTCGTCGAGCTTCCCCTCTTCGAGCAGCGTGCACAGCTTTCTGCGGGTGGATTCCCGCATGCGCTCTTCCTCGGGAGCAGGCTGGGGCGCCTCTTCGCGCTCCCGTCCGCCGCCGAAGATCTTCATAAAGTCGGGCATGGAGGGTTTCTTCTCCGATCCCGGAAGCAGCGCGTCGGCGAGACGCTGCTCCGCCCGCTCCGCCGCCGGGGTCTGCACCTCTTCTATCTTGCGTTTCTTGACCATGGCCACTGCGGCCTCGGCGAGATCTCTGATGATGGACTCGACGTCGCGGCCCACATACCCCACTTCGGTAAACTTTGTCGCCTCCACCTTGACGAACGGCGCTTTCACCAGCTCCGCAAGCCTGCGGGCTATCTCGGTCTTGCCGACGCCGGTAGGCCCCACCATAAGGATATTCTTCGGCGCCACTTCTTTCGCCATCTCGGGAGAGAGATTTCTCCTCCGGATACGGTTTCGCAGCGCAATGGCGACCGACTTCTTTGCTTTCTCCTGGCCCACGATGTACCGGTCGAGATACTCCACGATCCGGCGCGGCGTGAGCTCCATTTCTTCAATGGCGCTGTTCATTCTCCTATTGCCTCCACAGTCACTATGCTGTCTGTATAAATGCAGATCTCCGAAGCGATCTCAATAGAGCGCTTCGCTATTTTCGACGGCGCCCAATCGGACGTTTCGAGCAGCGCCATTCCTGCGGCCTGCGCGAACCCCGATCCGGAGCCGATCGCGGCGATGTTGTTCTCCGGCTCGAGGATATCGCCGGCTCCGGAAAGAAGCAGCGAGAGCTTCGCGTCCGCGACGATCATCATCGCTTCCAGCCTGCGGAGCGCCCTGTCGGTACGCCACTCCTTGACCATCGCCACCGCCGAACGCATCAGATCGCCGGAATTCTCCTCCAAGCGGCTTTCAAAACGCTCCAGGAGCGTCATGGCGTCGGCGGTGCTCCCGGCGAATCCTGCGAGCACGCTCCCTTTGTAGAGTCTGCGGACCTTCCGCGCGCCCGCCTTGATTATCTGATTCCCTAATGTGACCTGGCCATCCCCGGCCATTGCCACCTGCTCTCCTCGTCGAACACAAATCACGGTTGTTCCTTTAAACAAGCCCGTCCTCTCCTTTCGCGCGGGGGTGGGCGCCACGATAGCTCTCCCGAAGATGTTCCGCATTGATGGCAAGGTAGCGCTGCGTTGTCAGCAGGCTCTCGTGCCCCAGTAGTTCCTTTACGACCGCAAGCGTCGCGCCTCCCTCAAGGAGATGCGTGGCAAAGCTGTGCCGCAGCGTGTGCGGCGTCACACCGCTCAGGCCCACCCGAGCCGCCGCGCGGAGCACAACCCTGTGCACCGTCCGGACGGTGATGGCGCCGCCCTTCAAGCCGGGAAAGAGAAACGGCGCATCGGGCGGAACGAACGGACGCCATTCGCGAAGCGCGGCGAGCGCACACTGGCCGAACGGGACAATACGCTCCTTCTCTCCCTTGCCTGCAACGCGAAGCATTCGTTCCTCGACCGGCTCCATGGCTTCCCATCGCAGCGAGACAAGCTCTGCGATCCGAAGACCGCAGCCGTAGAGCAGCTCCAAAATCGCCCTGTCGCGGACCCGGTCGACGCCATCCGGCCCGTCTTCGACCAGAAGCTGCGCGTCCTCGCGGGAAAGCGCCCTGGGCAGGAGCTTCGGAAGCTTCGGCCCCCGTACTCCCTTCGCGGGGTCGGAAGCCAGCACGCCGCGCATTTTCAAGAACGCCGACCAGCTTCGCACAGCGGAGAGCTTCCTGGAGACGGATGTTTTTGAGTAGCCGAACCCCATAATCTCCCGAAGAAAAAAGCGTACTATCCGGGAATCAACGCTCTCCGGGCGCACAACTCCCTGGTGGTCAAGGAACTCCGCAAACTGAGCCAGATCCGCAGCGTAGTTGGTCACCGTATGCGGCGAGGCTTCTTTTTCAAATCGCAGGTGATCAAGAAAAAGATCTATGGTTGACCAGACGTTTTCCAACATAGAGACATTTTATCACGTTTTCTAGATTCTCGCTATTTTTCAAAAGAATCAATTAAGGCATGGTTTCTTTTGTGCAAAACCGCATGAACAGTGCATTGAGCACAGAAAATGATCTGAAGAGCATATTTTTATACAAAGAGAATTATGAGAAAAAACAAGTCGTTTACCGCTCACCGGAAATTTCAGACTGGCAGTCGTCCGTCTGAGAATCCGCCTTCGATGATTCAAGAAAAGAATCGAAAGCCTTGGATGCGGCCTCGGCGACGTATTCGCACCGGAGCGCCTTGTTCCGGATCTTTCTCTCCGGTTTCGGCATGATGCCGAGGTTCATGTTCATCGGCTGGAAGTGCTTCGGCTCCGCGTCACTCAAATAGTGCAGCAGCGAACCGATTGAGGTCGCCCTCGGCCACTCCGGAAACGGAACGCCGTCGACAAGCGCTGCCGCGTTGAGCGCCGCAACGCACCCCATCGCGGTGCTCTCCATGTACCCCTCGACGCCGGTGATCTGCCCGGCGAGGAAGAGATCCGTTCTGCCTTCGCGGAAGCGCAGGCGCTTGTCGAGCGTCGCCGGCGCGTTGACGTAGATGTTCCTGTGCATAACGCCAAGACGGGCGAACTCGGCGTTTTCAAGCCCGGGGATCATCCGGAAGACGCGCTCCTGCTCCCCCCACCGGAGGCTCGTCTGAAAGCCGACGAGATTAAAGAGCGTCCCTTCACGGTTGTCCTGACGAAGCTGCACGACAGCCCATGCCTCTTCCCCCGTGCCGGGCAGAGGAAGCCCCACCGGCCGCAGCGGACCGAAGCGGAGGGTATCGATACCGCGCGAAGCCATCACCTCGACGGGGAGACACCCCTCGAACCAGGAGGGAGAATCCTCGAAGTCGTGCGGAAGCGCCCGCTCCGCGGCGACGAGGGCGTTCCAGAACGCCTCGTACCGTTCGCGAGTGAACGGGCAGTTGATATAGTCCTCCTCCTGCCCCCAACGTCCGCGGCGGAAGGCGACGGACATGTCGATAGAGTCGGCGACGACGACGGGGGCGACGGCGTCGAAGAAGGAGAGGTACTCCGTTCCAGCCTGTCGCTGCAAGATCGCGGCAAGCGCCGGGGATGTCAGCGGCCCCGTGGCGACGATCACCGGTCCTTCGGGCAAGGAGACGCACTCCTCCCTGCGAACGGCGACCTGCGGAAGCGATTCGAGCCGTTCCGTGACCTTTCGCGAGAAGATTTCCCTGTCGACGGCGAGCGCCTTGCCCGCAGGAACGCGAGATTCGTCGGCGCAGGAGAGGATAAGGCTGTCCAGACGGCGCAGCTCGTTCTTGAGGATTCCGGCGGGACTCGCGGCGCTGTCCGCGCCGAAGGAGTTGCTGCAGACGACTTCGGCGAGCATCTCCGTGGTGTGCGCCGGAGTCGTCCGAAGGGGGCGCATTTCGAGCAGCAATACCTCAATACCGCGCCGCGCAAGCTGCCACGCGGCCTCCGAACCGGCGAGTCCGCCTCCGACGACGGTGACGCGCCTATTCATCCGCAGCCGTCTCCCGTACCCGGGTAAAACCGCACTTCATGCACTCCTCCGCGCCCTTCGTTCCCTTGGCGAAAAGAGCCGCGCCGCACTGCGGACACGTCTCCCCCGAGGGGGGATTCCAGGAGACGAAGTCGCACGCCGGGTAGCGCGAACAGCCGTAGAAGGGCTTCCCCTTGCGGCTCTTACGCTTGACGACATCTCCCTCGCCGCACTTCGGACAGACCGCCCCGGTCTTCACAAGGACCGGTTTGGTGAATTTACAGTCGGGGTAGCCGCTGCATGCGATGAAATCGCCGAAACGGCCGTTCTTGAGCACGAGCGGCTTGCCGCACTCGGGACAGTCTTCGCCGGTAGGTTCCGGGGGCGGAAGCTTTTCGGCCGGGGCCTTCTCCGCGTCCTGCATCGTGCGGGTAAAGGCGTCCCAGAACTCTTTGAGGACGGCGAGCCAGGAGATATTGCTCTCCTCGACGTCGTCCAGACTCTCCTCCATGCGGGCGGTAAAGCCTGTGTCGACGATCGCGGAGAGGCTCTCCGCGTCGAAGTATTTCCTAAGGAAGGAGTCCACCGTTTTCCCGAGCTCGGAGGGCTGAAGGCGGCGCTCTTCGTTGCGCGCGACGTACCCTCTGTCGTAGAGCGTCTCCACGATGGATGCGTACGTCGAGGGACGGCCGACGCCTTCGTCCTCGAGGACCTTGATCAGGCTGGCCTCGGAGTAGCGTGCGGGCGGGCGCGTGAATTTCTGTTCGCGCTCCGTCTTCTCGACGCGAAGCGTCTCCCCGGCGCGGGCCGGAGCGAAGCTCTCCCCCTTGAGGTCGAGCGGCCAGACGGCGCTCCACCCCGGAAAGACGAGCGTCTCGCCGAGCTGGCGCAACCCGACCTTGCCGGCGGTCGCGGCGAGCGTCGCGTTGGCGACCTTTGCCTTCGACATCTGCGAGGCCACGTAGCGGTTCCAGATGAGCGAGTAGAGCTTCATCTGATCGTTGGTGAGGATGCCTTCGAGACTCTTCGGCACAATGGTCACATCGGTCGGCCGGATCGCCTCGTGCGCGTCCTGGGAGCGTCCTTTGGACGCGTATTCGTTCGCTTTTTCCGGAAGGTACTCCGGATCGAAGGCGGAGGCGATGTACTGTCTGCACGTCTCAAGCGCCTCGGGAGCGATCCTGAGGCTGTCGGTGCGCATGTAGGTGATGAGGCCGGTCGGCCCCCTGTCGGGCAGAGAGACGCCTTCGAAAAGCTCTTGGGCGATGCTCATTGTCCGCCGGGGCGACATGCTGTTCCTGCGGGCCGATTCCTGCTGTAGGGTGCTCGTTTTAAAAGGAGCCGGGGCGGCGCGGTAGCTTTCGCGCACCTTGAAGTCTGAAACTGTGAGGGGAGCTTTCAGGATCTCGCCGACGAGGACGTCCACAAACTCCTCCGAGTCGATGAGCAGGGACTTCCCTTCCTTCCAGAGGCTCTTCCCGTCGAAGCTGTCCACCTTGAGCGAATAGACCCTTCCGTCCTCGGCAACAGCGAGCACTGTGACAATCCAGTACTCCTTTGGAACAAACGCTTCTATCTCGCGCTCCCGCTCGCAGATAAGGGCGAGCGCAACAGACTGGACCCTCCCTGCGGAGAGCCCCCTGCGTATCTTCTTCCAGAGAAGCGGACTCAGCGTATACCCCACCAGCCGGTCGAGAATGCGCCGCGCCTGCTGCGCCTCCACCTTGTGCATATTGACGCGCTCGGGGTGCGCAAGCGCCTCTTTCACCGCCGTGGGTGTGATTTCATAGAAACGGACGCGGCATTCCGTGTCGAGCGGGATGTCGAGCAGTTCCGCAAGATGCCACGCGATCGCCTCGCCTTCGCGGTCGGGGTCGGAGGCGAGCAGAACGCGCGGAGACTGCTTCGCCGCGGCGAGCAGCTCGTTCTTCAGCTTCGCCTTCCCCTTGACGAGGATGTACTCGGGGGCGAAGTCATTCTCGATATCGATGGCCAGTCTGCTCTTCGGCAGATCGCGAATGTGGCCGACGCTCGACTTCACCGTGTACTTCGAGCCAAGGATCTTCGTGAGCGTCTTCGCCTTCGTGGGAGACTCCACGATGACGAGCGTCCTGTCCGAAGAGCCTGCCGCGGAAGAAAGCGCTGTCTTCGTCTTCGGCAGGGAAGCCGGACTCTTTTTCGCCGCTTGTTTTTTCACGGGTTTCTTCGGGAGCGCGTCCGCTGAAAGCGTCTTCTCGGAAGACGCTTTCGCAGCGGAGGTCTTCGACGAGGCCGTCTTCTTCGGTTTCGCCGCAGAAGACGAAAGTGTCTTTTTTGAAGCGCTTTTCGGGGCGGCCTTCTTCACGGGCGCCGCAGTCCCTTGTTCAGCCTTCGCGGCCGTCTTCCCGCCCTTCTTCGGCGGAGCGGAGGGACTCTCTACAACCTCCGCTTCAGTTACGATCTTTTTGCGAACCATGCGAAAAAACCGTCCTCAGCAAAGGGTGCAGCTCGAAGGATAGACCCTCTCCGAGGCCGTCTCGGGGATCTCGAAGGAACAGTCGTCGAGCAGCGCGTCTACGAGGAAATCAAAAAGAGAAGCGTCCGCAGTGGCGTTCTTGAGACGGGCAAGAGCGACCGCTTCAAGAATCGCCCGCTCCGTGACCTCCAGCGGCACTTCCTCTGTAGCAAGATAGCGGTAAATCTTCGCCTGTGCGTCAGGGGAGAGATACCGCCGTTCCAGATCATGGAGCACTCTTTTGAACTCGAGAGACTCAGTGATGCGCCCCCGGGTTCCGCAAATTTTTTTTATAATGGGCACCAGGTTTCTTCCTTTCCCGAATGGTTTGGAGTTACTTCGGGACGGCGCTCCAACGGCCCGGTCCCGCTACAAAAACACGTCCCGCAGCCATAAGCGCGGCGAGACAGGAAAATACATCAGCGGGAGCCATTGTACCCTCAACAGCAAGGTTGTCAACAGTTCTCTCCCCTGATTTTTCCAAAAGGCAAAGAATTCTTTGCTCTTTTTCAGTAAAGGCAACGGAATTTTGCTCTCCCCGGAACGGCGTCTCTTCGAAGAGGGAGAGCTGGCGTCCGAGCGCGAGGGAAATGAAGTCGGGTATCGACACCAGCGGTACGGCGCCGTCGTACAGAAGACGGTTGGAACCTTCGCACCCCGATTCGTTGATCCTTCCCGGGACCGCCCATACTTCCCGTCCCGCTTCGAGGGCGCAGCGGGCGGTAATCATGGCGCCGCTCTTCGAAGGCGCCTCGACGACGACCAGACGGTCGGCGAGCGACGCGATGATGCGGTTGCGCTCCGGAAAGCGCCACTGCTTGGGCTGCGAACCGAGGGGGTATTCCGAGAGCAGCGCGCCTCCCTCTTCGGCGAGGCGAACAAAGAGCGGTTCGTGACCGCGAGGGTATGCGACGTCGACGCCTGTTCCAAGGACGGCGGCGCTTGCTCCGCCAGCGGAAAGGCATCCTTCGTGGGCAGCCTTGTCGATCCCAGCCGCTCCGCCGCTGATGACGACGCCCCCTGCGCCGCCGACGGCCCGCCCTATCTCGAATGCGGCGCGCATACCGTACGCGGAGCATCGTCTGGTCCCCACGACGGCAACTGAAGGGCCGCGGAGCGGCCACTTGCCTTTGACGTAGAGCAGCCGCGGGGAGTCGGGCAGTCCGCTGAACGCTTCGGGCCACTCCTTGTCGCGGAAGGTGAGAAGACGGACGCCGGCCTGCTTCGCGCGCAGTTCCTCTTCGTCGGGCCAGGAAGAGTCCACGAGGCGACGCAGCATCCTGCACACAGCTTCGGTACACCCAAGGCGACACCAGAGAACTTCCCCCTCCTCCCAGAACGCCTCCGGAGGAAGAGCCTCCGACTCGAATGCGTTCCAGATACGCACGGCAGGAGCACCCGAGCCCGCAAGCAGCAGGAGCGTCCGGAGCACAGGGTTCATCTCCAGACCCCTCCGTCCCTGTACGCGAGGGCTTCCGCGACGTGGGGGACTTCAACGCTTTCGCTTCGCGCAAGATCCGCGATCGTCCGCGCGACCTTGAGCACCCGTCCTATGCCTCTTCCGGAGAGGCGCAGGCTTCCCGCCATCGAAGAGAGGAAGGGGCGCACGCCGGCCGAAAGAGCAAGCGAGCGTTTGACCAGGCGTTCGGGAAGCTCGGCGTTGCAGGAAAAGCCGTGAGGGGCCCACCGCTCCCTCTGCATCTCCCGCGCGGCACGCACCCGCTTCGCGACGTCCGCGCTGCATTCGCCGCCCGCGCTCTCCACCGCGACGAGCTCTTCCGGCAAGAGCCGCGGTACGGAGACGTGCAGGTCGATTCTGTCGAGGATAGGTCCGGAAATCTTGCGGCGGTAGCGCTCCCTCTCCAGGTGAGAGCAGACGCATCGTTCCACGGGATCGCCGTCCCAGCCGCACTGACAGGGGTTCGCGGCGACGACAAGCAGCACGCGACAGGGGTAGAGCGCGGATCCCGCGGCCCTGCTGACCGTGATCGCTCCGTCCTCCAGCGGCTGACGGAGACCTTCGAGCAGATCGCGCCGGAACTCGGGAAACTCGTCGAGGAAAAGCACTCCTCTGTGGGCGAGACTGATTTCCCCGGGGCGAAGGGTCGCGCCGCCGCCGCAGATGGAGACGGTGCTCGCCGTGTGATGGACCGACCGGAACGGCGGCTGCACCCCCCGTTCAAAGGGGAGGCCAAGCGTGCTCCGCACAAGGGTCGTCTCCAGCAGTTCCTCGTGGGAGAGCGGCGGGAGGATGCCGCGAAGCGCCCGTGCAAGGAGCGTCTTTCCGCTTCCCGGCGAACCGATGAGCAAGATGTTATGGTGCCCCGCAGCCGCTATCTCCAGCGCGCGGCGCGCCCCCGCCTGCCCCCTGATATCGGCGAAGTCGGGGTCGGCGCGGACGTCCTCCTCTTGGGGCGCGTACTCGGGCACCGAGGGAAGCTCCAATTCGCCCCGGAAGAAGGCGAAGAGATCGGCAAGATCTTCCACTGCATACGCTTCGCACCCCTTGACGAGCGATATCTCCGGGGCGTTTTCGGCGGGCGCGAAGAGGGGAACTCCCGAGTCGCGGGCGAGGATCGCCGCGCCGACAGCGCCCCTGACTCCCCGCAGACGCCCGTCGAGAGCGAGCTCTCCGAGAAATATCCCCCTGGGAACGGAGGGGAGAGCGCCCATGGCCGAGGCGATACCGATCGCTATCGGAAGATCGAGAACGGCCCCCTCCTTCGGAAGATCCGCCGGAGCAAGATTGACCGCGACACGCCC
>JAHDKR010000002.1 GCA_018436785.1 Synergistaceae bacterium
AACTGATCTAACTCATTGTATTCATAGGTGATCTCCTGACCATCGGGATAGGTTATCTTCTTTATATCTCCGGTAAAGTAATACTCGTACCCTGTCAGATATGATCTACCGATACCTGTTTCCCCATCAATGGTCATACTCTCTCCGATTACCCGACCCAATTTATCATAGTCATAACTGGTCGTATAGGCCAGACCTGAAGGAGATCGACCTCCACCAGAACCCAGCTCTTCTGTCGGATTGGCGGTCACTGTAAGCAGATTCCCCATCCTGTCATATTCAAATCCGAATTGCTCATCCCTGATATAGTTTGTTGGTACTGCTGTTGTACTCACCAGATTCAGATCGGGAACTACCATTGATGGATATTCCGGAGCATAATGCAGCTGTTCTTTAACCATCCCATCGGCATAGTAACTGACTGCTGTCAGATTACCATTGGGATCGGAACTGGCTGTCAGATTACCCACTCCATCGTAGGCATACTTATAGCTCATCACATCTCCAGCTCTGACCTTAACCTCTTCGGTCAATAGATTAAGTCGATTGTAATGATATGTAGTTATCAACCCATTGGCCAGATTCTTCTGCACCAGATTACCATCGGGATCATAGATGTAGGTAGTGACAATGCCACCTGGTTCTGTCACTTTTGATAGGCTGTTCAGACCATTGTAATCGTATAGAGTGACCTTATCCCGGCCATTGGTCACCTTCTCCAGATTACCGATCTCGTCATATTCGTAGCTCTCCCTGCTTCCATCGGAGTTAACTACCTCTGTCAGTCTATCCAGACCATCATAAACATACTTAGTATGGTTCTGACCTGCTCCTACAGCTGCAAAATCGGGATACTGTTCCCTTATCTTATTACCTACTTTGTCATACTCATAACTGACCGTATAGCTGAGACCATCGAAACTTCCCCTGGTCATCGACTCCAACCAATATTCGGGTGTATAGCTATAACTGATCTGCCGACTTCCCGCTTCGGGATAGGTCGAACCGGCAGTAGTCTCTTCAAGATACTTATTGCCCACCCGATCATAGGTGATCTCAGTGGTTGTACCCAGAAGATCTGTCGCTCTAACCTGTCGGGACAGACTATCATAAATT
>JAHDKR010000003.1 GCA_018436785.1 Synergistaceae bacterium
ATGGGGCCGGGGGAGGCGTACGCGGATACCGATTTGCAACGGCTTGTGGAAAGCCTGAAGTCGGAGGAGAGGGGCGAGGGAGAGGAATGATCGCGTTTCTCTTATGCGGCGAAGGCGCTTCCGATATCGGGGGGACGCCGGGAGTCTCCGTAAAGGATGTCGTCGGTTTCGATAATTTCGCTCCCGGACCTCTCGCCTTGCTGCTGGACTCTCTCGTGAAGGATTTCGGCTGTTCGCTCCTTGAGCGCGATTGTGTGTACTTCGCAAGCAGAAAATCGTTGAAGAAGGATTTGGACGGTGTTTCGCCGAGGATAAAGTTGCCCGGTATTAAGGATGGAACTCGCGAAATGTTGCGCTACGCGCGTATGGCGCTCTTCCTTGCCCGAAAAGCCAGCGAACTTGAAAAAGATGCGGGGGGGAGCGTCGTCGCCGTCTGTTTTCACGATGCGGACCCCGACAGCAGGCAGAAAGACGAACCTCTGTGGGAAAAGGTTGCGAATGCGATGCTTCTCGGTTTTGACCACGAGGGGTATTCTCTGGGCGTTCCTATGGTTCCCCAGCCGATCAGCGAAGCGTGGTTTCTCTGCGCGCTGAAGAAGACGCCTTATCAAGACTGCGCAGCTCTTGAACATCTCTCCGGAAGCCGGAGATCGCCCGACAGTCTCAAGAAACGCCTCAAAGAGGCCCAGGGAAGAACGGAGCTGAACGACATTGTTCTCAATGGAAGCGTGGACCATCGAAGAATAGATATGCCGAGCTTCAAGGCTTTCAGAGACCGACTGCGAAATGTTCTTTTGGGGCTGTCCCGCGGATAAGCACGTGAGGTCGTCTGCATGAACCCGCATGGATGTTCAGCGGTGTCTAGGCCCTTACGGGCGTAATAGTACGGCGCAATTTGTGAGATTGTAGAATTTGCGACGATGTTTTTCTTCGCGATGTCGTAAAATGTTAGGGAGGTAAAAATATGTTTAAAGAGTGTATTACTTCCGATCCCCCTCGCGATCCTCGTTTCCCACCGTCGGCCGCCACGCCGACGATCCGGTCCGGAGGATGCGACATCTTCGGGTTGATCTACACCGCGCAGGGGAAAGGGCCGCTCCCGATCATGCTCTTTCTGCACGGCTTTCCGGGGAACGAGAAGAATCTCGATCTTGTCCAGATTTTCCGGCGAGCCGGTTTCAACACGATGTTCTTCTCGTATCGCGGAGCGTGGGGGAGTCATGGGAGTTTTTCGTTCACGAACGTGCTTGAGGACAGCCTCGCCGCAGTGGATTTCCTCCGGAGCGACGAGGCGCGAACGCAGTGTTCCGTGGACGGCGAGCGCATCGTTCTCGTCGGGCACAGCATGGGCGGGTTCGCCGCGATCAAAACAGCGGCGGCGCGGCCGTTCATAAAGGATACAATCTCGCTCTCCGGCTGGAACATCGGCCTCGACGGCAAGCTCTTTCCGGAAGACGGAGCGGTGGAAGAACGGGTGCGGGGACTTGTCCACGACGCCGCGCCGCGTCTTGCGGGCACAAGCTCCGACGCGCTGCTTCGCGAGATCGCCGAAAAAAAGGAAGCGTTCGATCTTCGCGATTCCGTCCGTTCCTTCGCCGGAAGAAACGTTCTGCTTGTCGGCGCTGCACACGATGACGCCGTCCCTCCGGAGACGCACCACGAGTTACTGCTCGATGCGTTCCGGGAGACGGAAGGAGTTCAGGCGGAGGGCGTCATGCTGGATGACGATCACTCCTACTCGGCGTCGCGGGTGGCGCTGGCGAAGACGATGTTGGAGTATCTGGAGAAGAGAGGGTACTGACGGCTTTTTAGCCGTTGTAGCGCTCTTTCGGCCGGTCTCCTTGCGCCGGGGCTTCGTCCGTCAGTCCCAGTTCGTAAGAAACCTGATTCTCCGGCAGTCTTCGCCTGCCCATGCGACAAGCTGTCTTCCCGTATCCGTCGCCGGGTGCGCCGCTTCCAGGAGTTCCGGCAGATTTTTGCAGTGAACGTAGATCAGTTCGCTCCCTTGCGGTGTTCCTGGGATGACGCCGCAGAAGACGTACCCCGCTTTTTCCGCCTCCTCGGCTCCGGAAGCCGTGGCGGCAAGCTCCATCGGCAGATGGAGCGTCAGCGAGGCGAGGTCTTTCCCGAGCAGTTTGCTCGTGAGTCCCGAGAGTTGGAAAAGGAAGTCCAGTCCGTAGTCGTGGACGATGAGATCGCACCGCTGTTTTTGAAACTCGGCAGCGGCGGAGATGACGCTTCGCTTCCTGAAACCCTCCTGATTATCCAGCGGATGGGAAAGGAGCGGTTGCTTTCCCTCTTTCAAAAGCAGCCGGAGCAGCGCGTGAAGCCGTTCCGGCGCGTACAGAGGCGCTCTCTGCGCCTCCTCGGCATCGATCCTGCGAAGTACGTCACGGTAGTCCTCCGGGGCCCCCGGACGGGATTGAATTTGCTCCAGGGCGCAGGGGCGGAAGGATGCCATGCCCGCAACATTGCCTTTAAGAAAGCTGTTTCCCGGAAGCGCGGGGAGCAGGGCGCACTCGGCGAAACCCTTTGAGGCGAACAGCGACGCCATTGCGGGCGACTTTCCCGGAACGAATCCGAGGAGCCCCTCGATCTCCCCATCGTCTTCGACGTGTTCGATGAGCGCGTTCAACAGCGTTGCCGCACAGGCTTCTTTCTCCGCATTTTTCGAGAAGAGCGGAGGAAAGGCCACGCCGAGGGAGCGCCGTTGCGCAGAGGCGGTGAGCGCTTGCAGCGCGAGCAGCTCGCCCCGCTCTCCCCATGCGGCGAAGAGGGAGATGTCGGGATCCGCCAAGGCTTCGCGGAGCTGGATCGAAGAGAGCGATTCAACGCTTTCACCTCCGGGATGGGCGAAAGAGGCGGTGATGGCGGAGACGCGGGAGGGAGCGACTCGTTCGGAGGAAAAGGGTTTTTCGCGAACGGCGGGCTCGGTCTTTTCCGGTATCGCAGCCAGAGGAAGCAGCGGGAGCGGTTCGTCGGCTTCCCTCCGCAGCATTTTAAAGAGGTGCAGCTCTTTCCCTCTCCCTTCCGCCTCGAAGTCGTAGAAGGCCGCCTGATCTACAAGATTGCGCATGAGAAAGAGGCCGAGGCCGGAAAAATCCCGCTCATCCGGCTCTTCCCCCGGAGAGTACGCGTCCATGCTCTTTCTGTCGAGCGGAGCGTGAAACTCGCCGAGAATGACCCTGATTCCGAGGGGAACTCTCCGGAAGCGCACCGTCAGGGACTTCGGGAGCGGGTCGGATGATTCTCCGGGGATGATTGCCGTGAGCGCCTCTTCCAGGGCTATTTCGAGCCGCAGCGTATCTTTGTGTGAAAACCCGAAGAGGCCGCTGATTTCGCGGCAGCAGGAGAGAATCGTCGGCAGAAAGTCCTGGAGGAGAGGGAAGCGCATCTCCATCGTGGCGCCCATTGGAATGTTCATCGCGCAGCTCCTTTCAAAAGAGGCGGTATCGAGAGCCTATCTGTACCGTTCGGTTCAAGTGCTCAGTATGTCATATCGAAAAGATTCTTTCAACACTTCGTAGTTCGTGAAAACGCGGGCAGGGATTGCGTCTGGACGCCCGCGGAAAAAAGCGGTACTCTTGACGGCGCGTGGTCCTTGCGAAGAATGAGGAGGGCGCCGCAATCCGGAGGGAGGTCGTTTCGGTGAAAAGAATACACTCATTTCTCCATCGCTGCAAAAAAATGTGGTTCGGGGGCGGAGGCGCGGCGTGCGCGCTCGCGTTCCTGTGTTACGCCTTCTTCCCCGGCTTGACGGGCGCGCATTCCGCATGGGCGCTCGCCGGTCTGGAAGTGCCGCAATCGCCGATGTACCATGCGGCTTCATTCATGGACGAACCGCTGATCACGGCGGAACGTCATCAAGAGCTGTACCGTCGTCTGAAGGAGCAGTTCTATTCGCCGTGGAGCCAGACCGGGCCGCGTCAGGCTACCGAGGTGCTGGAGTGGGTATTCGACAGGTACGGCGTCAACGTCTACGGTGAGAATCTCCAGCCGCGTTCGGCCGCATGGATAGAGGAACAACGCCGCCAGGCGCGGCTCGATGCCGTCGGAGAGTTGAACCGGCACGCGGTGAGCGTTCGCCCGACGTCGCTTCGCCTGATGCCTACTGAGACGCCCGCCTTCCGCTCCCCTGAACTGGCGGGGGAGGGGTACCCGTTCGACTATCTGCAGAACAGCGCGGTGCACCCGGGAGAGCCGCTCTTCGTTTCGCATCTCTCGCTGGACGGTCTGTGGGCGTGGTGCGACACCTCCTATGCGTCGGGGTGGGTGGAACTTCGGGATCTTGCCTTCGTCGACGATGCCGCGAAGGTCAGGTGGACGGCGCTGCCTCTCGCTGCGATCGTGCGGGAGAACGCGCTGCTCCGCGACGGGACGGAGTCGCTCTTCCGGGCGAAGGTCGGCGCGCTGCTGCCGCTGCTGCGGCGAGGCATCGGGGAGCATGCGCTCATTGTCCCGGTGCGAGGACAGAACGGTCTGATGACCGAGCGCGCAATCCGAATCTCCGCCGAGGAGGCCGTCCCCGCGCCCCTCGTCCCCACGACGTGGACGCTTGCCGCGGTGGCGGAGGAGCTGCGCGGCGAACTCTACGGCTGGGGCGGTTTTTTAGGAAACCGCGATTGCAGCGCAACAACTCGGGATACACTGCTTCCCTTCGGCGTCTGGCTGCCCCGCAACTCGCGTTTTCAGGCGGAGAGCGGGAGGTTCCTCTCCCTCGAAGGACTCTCGAACGAGGAAAAGAAAGAACTTCTGAAGCGGGAAGGGGTTCCCTTTCTGACGCTGGTCGGTCTTCCGGGGCATATCATGCTCTACGTCGGAACGCACAGGGGGGAGCCGCTCGTCTTCCATAACATGTGGGGGATACGGACGGAGCGAAAGGGTGTTGAAGGGCGGTATGTTCTCGGACGGACGGCGGTGACCACGCTCGATCTCGGGGAGGATCTTCCCGAGCATGCTCCGGGAAAACTTCTTATCGACAGGATCAACCGTCTGGGCTTTCCCGCGGAGGACGGAATGAAATAAACACAAGGGAGCCTCGGCGGATGTCGCCATCCGAGGCTCCCTAGCGTCAGACCGGCCGTTCCGCAGGGGGCGGAAGCGAATCAGTTCGTCCGTTCAACGAGCCCTGCGTCGATCAGCAGGTTGATGTGGTGCTGGATATATAGAAATTGAAAGAGGAATGCGAAGACCTCCGAGCGGGCGACGATTTTGGCTGCCAGGGGGCTCTTGTCCATGCGTGCCGCGTACTCCCTCAGAATCCGCCGCAGGGTGAAGGTGAGAACAGCCGAAAGAATGAAGTTCGCAAGGAAAATATAGCTGATGGCAGTGTCGATGGCTTGCTGCGGTACTGCCGGTCCGATGAACGAGTCCCCGTTGAGAATAACTGCCAGGGCGGCTGCGGCGCATGCGAAAAGGCCGGAAATAACAGGATGGATACGCGTCTTCTCCGACATGGAATTAAAGGTTCGAAGCCGGAGAAAGAGCCAGACGACGGGGTAGAGAAAAAACGTCAGCAGCGTGAAGAAGATCATAATGAGCGGACTGACCTTCTTGAGCCTCGCTTGAGGAAAGGAAGCGCCGGACGTTTTTTCAGGCGTCGCGCTCCACGTTCCTTCGACGGGCCAGGACGAAGCGGAATCCTCTCTCCCCGCTTCGGCGCGCTGCTTCACAGCGACTCCGCAGTACTCGCAAAACGCGGCGTCCTCCTGGATCACGGCGCCGCATCCCGGGCAGTTCTTCATAGTGCATCGCTCCTTGAAAAAGAATCGGACTGTTTCATGCCTTCGTATCATACCACAGGCTTCAGAGGCTTGGATGTATGTGAAATTCCAGTTGATCGATTCTCCTCTTGACAAAGTAGACCGGATGGTCTAACCTGTCAGTCGCACTTCGCGGTCGAAGTGTTGAGGAGGTGCGATGTGCGTTCACGTTCCAGAAAACTGGATGAAGAAAAAAGAAGCAGTCTTATGGACGCGGCCATCGAGGAGATAGCTGCGAACGGTATCGAGGGGGCGTCGTACAACAGGATCATCGAACGTTCCGGATTAAGCAAGGGAGTGGTGTACTACTACTTCGAGAACAAGGAGAGCCTGTACAAGACGGTGCTCGAAGAGGTGGAGCGTCAGTTTATCGCCGCTGTAGGAACGTTGAGAATTCCCGACGACAAGGACGCTTTTTGGGATGTGTGCGATATGCACTACACGAAGGCGCTGAAGTTTGCCGCTTCCAATCTGCGGATAGTCGACGTCGCCCGTAGTTTTATCGAGCCGGCCTGCAGCCCCTCTATGGACAAGGGGCCGGTCTTTGAATCTCTTCAGCGGGCGGAACGCTGGATGAAGTATGTGCTCCGAAAGGGGCAGGAGTTGGGAGCGCTGCGTCAGGACGTCGATTTTGAACTTCTTCGCAACGTGGTGCAGGCTGTGGGGTATACGATGGACTCGTGGCTGTTCGACAAGTTGCGAAGCGAACCGGATGCAGTGGATATAGAGCGTTTTGTGAGCTTTGCGTTGGATATGTTTAAAAGGATTTTGTCGCCGAAAGGGTTGGGGGAGTCATGCTGAAAAAGTTTTTTTCGAGGTTGAGCGTTCTTTTCTGGGTCGTACTTCTTTGCGCCGGGGGCGTCCTGATGGTGCTCCGCGTTCAGGCGAGGCTTGAAGAGTCCGCGGCCAACGCCGCAGCTATGGAGCAGCAGGAGGAGACGGCCGTTCCGGTCGATGTGCAGAAGCTCGTTCGCCGCGACTGGGAGGTCTGGCGGAGCTACTACGGCCAGGCGAAGGCCGGTCGCAGCCAGACTGTTTCTTCCTATGTCAAGGAAATCGTCCGGGATGTTCATGTGCGTATCGGCGACAAGGTGAAGGCGGGGCAGGTGCTCCTGACGCTCTCCTCGCAGGACCAGCGCGCCACCGAGGCTGCGCTTCGCTCCAGCTACGAGGACTCGGTCAGGGAGTATAAGCGCTTGTCCGAGCTTCAGAAGTCGGGGGGCGTCTCCACGTCGCAGGTGGAGCAGGCCCTTTCCCGCATGAAGAGCGAGGAGGCGAAGCTGCAAGCGTCGCGCTCCAGCCTCTCCCGTACGCAGCTCAGGGCGAGTATCGACGGTATCGTCGCCTCACGCATGATCGAACCGGGAGAGGTGGCGGGCGAGAACAAACCGCTGCTCACCGTCATCGATCTGAAGGATCTTGAGGCGGAGATCATGGTCTCCAGAAGGGACATTATGAGTCTCAGCCCGGAGACTCCGGTAGAGGTCGTCTCCGACGGCGCCCGCGCAATGGGCGTTATCCGGAGGATCAGTCCGGAGGCGGCGCCGGGCTCGGGCCTGTACACGGTCGTCGTCGGCCTCAACGGGCTCGACATACTCCCCGGAACGCACGTCGAAGCTCGATTCCTCGTGGAACGGCGGGAGAACCTGCTCGTCGTCCCCTCGGATATCGTCCAGCGGCGCGGCGACAAGGCGTACGTCTACGTCGTCGAGGGCGACAGGGCGAAACTTCGCGAGATCGTGCCGGGCGAGGGGCAGAACGGATCTCTTGCAGTGGCCGAGGGGCTTGCCGAGGGAGATCTTCTGGTGATCAGAGGACAGAACCTGCTTTCTGACGGCGCCTTGACTCGGATCTCCGGAACGGGAGCGCCCGAAGCAGCGTCATCCGATATTGCGGAAAAGACGGCTGAAAAGTAATCATGGGCGGTCTTGTACGTTTCTGCATAAAACGCCCGGTGTTTACCTGGGCGATGGTGCTCGTTCTCATGCTGCTGGGGGTGAGCAGCTACAACAAGCTGGCGGTTGCGCTGCTGCCCAAGGTGGACATCCCCATCGTGGTGGTTCGGACAGTCTACAGAGGAGCCAGTCCCAATGAAATAGAGCAGCTTGTCTCCAAGCCGATCGAGGATGCCATCGCCGACCTTGAGGGGCTCGATAAGATCACGAGCTACTCTGCCGAGGGCATGTCCTTCGTCGTCCTTGAGATGGAAGTGCAGGTAGACGTCGACCAGGCCCTGGTGGACATCTCCAACAAGGTGAAGGCGGCCCGGAACAAGCTGCCCGACGGGGTCGACGAGCCCATCTTCAGCAAGGTCGATATCAACGCGAGCCCCTTCATGATCGTCTCCTTCACGAGCACGCTGCCGGAGAAGGAGGCGCGGAAGATCATCGAGGATACGGTCGTCCCTATCCTCTCGCGAGTGGACGGCGTGGGACAGACCGACGTCACCGGAGGCCGAAACCGGCAGATACGCATCCTTCTTGATCCCGTCTCCCTGAGCGAGTACGGGGTGAGCATCCAGACGCTTGCGGCGGTCGTCGCGTCGAACAATGTGACGAACCCCTCGGGCTACATCACGCAGACGAAGGACGAGACATGGCTTCGCCTCGTCGGCGAGTTCAACAAGGTGGACGAGCTGGAGAACATCATGATTCCCACCCCCGCAGGGAACCCCGTCCGGCTCCGCGACCTCGGCCGTGTCGAGGACAGCGAGGAGGACGTGCGCTCTATCGCCCGTGTGAACGGACAGTCCGTGGTTCAGCTCCGCATCAGCCCCCGTCCCAACTCCGACGTCGTGAAGGCCGGACAGCTCCTGAAGAAGGAGCTGGACAAACTGATGAAGACCATGCCCGACTTCACGGCGGAGATACCGTACGACGACTCGCTCTTCGTCGAGGCGTCGGTGAAGAACGTCCTGCGGGACATGGGCTTCGGTATCCTGCTGACGTCGGTGGTGCTCTATCTCTTCCTGAAACGCTTCTCGGCGACCTTCATCGTCGCCATCGCGATGCCTGTCGCGCTCTTCGCGACCTTCACCCCGATGGTGATGCACGGGTATTCGATGAACATCATGAGCTCGCTGGGGCTCGCCATATCCATGGGTGTTCTGGTGAACAACGCCATCCTTATTATCGAGAACATCTTCCGCTACCGCGACATGGGGTACTCCCCCGAGGAGGCGGCGGAGAAGGGGGCGGTTGAAATCTCGCTCTCCGTCCTCGCGGGGACGGCGACGAACCTCGGCGTCTTCCTTCCGGTCGCCATCATGACGGGGATCGCGGGGCAGTTCCTTGTGCAGTACGCGGTGACGATCGTCTACGCGACGCTCTTCTCCCTGTGGGTCTCGCTGACGCTCACCCCTTCGATGGCTGCGCGCTTCAAGGCCGACGCGGGAGTCCCTCGCCTGGGGCGTTTCCTCTGCGGATGGTGGGACTGGATTTACTCGGGCTTCGAGACGCTCTTTCTCTTCTTGCTCCGAAGGGCGATCCGGCATCCAGTGCTGACGATCCTCGTCTTCGCCGGGCTCACGTTCGGCGTCTTCAAGGCGGGCGGGTTCATCGGCGCGGAATTTATGCCCCGCACCGACGACGGCGCGATGACTATCGACATCACGTTGCCGAGCAACACTCCGGTCTGGGTGACGCAGGCGAGGGCGAAGGAAATTGAAGACCGGATCAGGGAAACGCTTCCGGCGTTGAAATATATCGTTTCCACCGTCGGCGCGTCCGGACGAAACCAGGGAACGCACAAGGCGACGATCGAGGCGTATTTTCACAACAATGTCGAACGTCCCTCCACTATGGATATGGCCGACCAGCTGCGCCCCTTCGTGAACGCGATGCCCGGAGTGGATGCGGCAGTCAGCGGATTCCGCAAGGGGATGGGCGGCGGAAAACCCATTCAGATCATCGTCCGGGGAGACGAGCTGGAGACGCTGTACCGTATCGCGGAGACGCTTCGCGACAGGATAAAGCACGTTCCGGGCATTGTCGACGCCGGTATCGACGTGGAGATGGGGAAACCCGAGCTTCAGATCCTTCCGGTGCGCTGGCGCCTCTCCCAGTTCGGCATCAACATGACGACCCTGTCGCAGGTGGTCTACGGCTACCTCGTCGGCATGGACGCGGGCAAGTTCCGGCAGGACGGCTACGAGTACGACATCAAGGCCCGTATCAATCCGGAGCATGCGAAGGACATCTTCAAGGTGCCGGAGCTGCCGATCATGACGGAGTACGGGCTCGTGCCGCTGAAAGAGTTCTCGGAAGTGCAGTGGCGCGACGGTCCGACGGAGATTGTCAGGAAGGACCGCCGAAAAGCGGTGACTGTGGAGGCCGATGCACGCTATATCACGGTGGGCGAAGCGACGGAAAACGCCCGGCGTGCAATCGAGGGTATCGAACTGCCTCCCGGGTACGAGATCCAGCTCGGCGGCGACGCGGAGTTTATGGCGGAGAACTTCGCCGAACTCGGGCAGGCCCTGCTGATCGCCATTGTGCTCACCTTCATCATTGTCGCGGCGATACTGGAGTCGTGGTTCTTCGCCTTCGTGATCACGCTCTCGGTGCCGCTGGCCGCGCTCGGCGTCATCCCGGCGATGCTGATGTCGGGAGTTTCCATTTCGCTCTTCGCGCTCATCGGCCTGATCATGCTCGTCGGCCTGGTGGTGAACAACGCCATTGTCGTGATCGACTACGCCGAGGTCCGCCGCGTTGAGGAGGGCGAGCCGGGATCGATTGCGATCGAAAAAGCGTGCGCAATTCGTCTACGAACCCTCTTCATGGCCATCTCGACGGCGGTGATCTCGATGGTGCCTCTTGCAGCGGGCACGGGAGACGGCGGTTCGTTCCGCCAGCCCATCGCCTTCGTCGCCATCGGCGGTTTGATCGCCGGCGGTATCATCGCGCTGCTGGTTATTCCGGCGATTTATTCGCTCTACTGGGGTTTCAAGGAGCGCAGAGCGGCTCGCCGCGCGGCGGCCGGGCAGCTGTAAGAAAGCGCGATTCAATCAGTTTTTCTATGAAGCGGGGGCCGGAAGATATCGGTCCTCGCTTTTCTTAATTTTTAACGGGATCCGGCGGACGTTCAGTGTTCTCTCTCTTCGTCTTTGCGTTCATCGTTTTTTGTATTGCAGAATGAGCGTCTTCACGAGATAATAAGCGTGATGTTGCACTTCCGTTACACATCGTTCACATACCTCAAAAGGAGATGATTCTGTTGTCGAAAATGAGAATTCTCATCGCGTCCGTCGTACTGGTCGGCCTTCTGGCATCCGGGGCCTTCGCCTCGGATTTGAATGCGTACACCATCATGCCGGAGAAGTACGCGTCGCAGGTCTTCGAGGCCTTCACCGCCGAGACCGGCGTCAAGGTGAACTTCATGCGGTTCTCGTCCGGAGAGGCGCTGGCCAGAGTGGTGGCGGAGAAGAACAATCCGCAGGTCGACATGATCCTCGGAGGCCCCGCCGACACCTACGAAGCCGGTATCAAGGAGGGCGTCTTTGAGCAGTACAAACCCGCCGAGGCCGACATGATCCCGGAGCGCTTCCGCTCTCCCGAGAACTACTGGACCGGCGTGGGCATCATCCCCCTGGTCTTCCTGACCAACGGAAAGTTCCTCAAGGAGAAGGGGCTTGAAGCACCCGCCTCCTGGAACGCTCTTCTTGACCCGGCGTACAAGAACGGCCTCCAGATGGCCGACGCCCGCACCTCCGGCACGGCGACCGAGCGCATCTACGCCCTCGTGAAGATCATGGGCGAGGACGAGGCGTTCGCCTATCAGAAGAAGCTCCACGGGAATATCCAGATGTACACCAAGAGCGGCGCGGGCGGCGCGATGCCCATCGCGACCGGCCAGGCGGCCTCCGGTATTTTCTACATCGTCGATGCGCTCGAGATTCAGCAGCAGGGGCACGACGTGGTGCTGAGCTACCCGGTCGAGGGAGTTTCCTTCGGCATCGAGGCCACAGGCATTCTGAAGGGCGCGAAAAACCTTGAAAACGCGAAGAAGTTCATGGACTGGGCTTCGTCGAAGACGTTCGCGCAGCTGCTCGTCGACAGGAAGATCAACTACATCCCGACGCGCACCGACGTGGAGACCACGAACCCCGCGCTCGACGTTTCGAAGGTCAAGCTGGTCGAGGTCGACGTTGCGTGGAAGGGCGCCAACCGGAAGGCCTTTGTCGACCGCTGGATCAACGAGGTCATCAAGTAGCGGACTCTTTTCGGTTTTTGGAAAACCTGCCCCCGGCGGACGCTCTTTCCGCCGGGTTTTTTACCTTTGATGTTCAGGCAAGGAGATTGACCTTATGACACAACCAACGGCGCCGCACGCAACGAGTAAAGTATCTCTCCTGAAGCGGGATCCCGCGCTGCTCCCCGCGCTCATCGCCATCTGGATATCGCTCGCGGTCTTCGTTCTCTACCCGCTCTTCCGGCTTTTTCTGACCACGTTCGTCGTGGAAGGGCAGATCTCGTTCACGAACCTCGCAGTTGTGCTCGAAAGCTGGTATGACAGACAGGCCTTCGTCAACAGCATCTGGCTGGCCACGGCCGTCTCCGTCGCGGGGACCTTCCTCGGATACGTCTACGCCTTCGCGGTGACGCGGATTCCGATGCCTCTCTGGCTGAAGTGGTTCCTGGGGGCCGTCACCACGCTCCCCCTGATCTCGCCCCCCTTTACGAGCAGCATCGCGCTTACCCTCTCGCTGGGGCCCAACGGCATACTGCTGAAGCTGCTGGGCATCGGAAACTTCAACTTCTACGGCTTCTGGGGGACGTGGATGTCGGAGACCCTGACGTACTTCCCCGTTTCTTTTCTCACCCTGGCGGCGGTGCTCACCGCAATCGACCCGAACCTCGAGGACGCCGGGCTCTCGCTGGGCGCTTCGCCCGGGCGCGTCTTCCGCACTGTGACGCTCCCGCTCTCCGTTCCCGGCATCGCGAACTCCTTCCTGCTGCTCTTCGCCAGCTCGCTGGCCGACTTTGCCACGCCGCTGGTGCTCGGCGGGCACAGCTTCCCCGTCCTCCCGACGCAGGCATACCTTCAGATCACGGGCATGTACGATCTCCGGGGCGGGGCGGCGCTCTCCTTCCTGTTGCTGCTGCCCGCCATGGCGGTCTACTTTCTGCAGCGCTTCTGGGTGGGGCGGAAGAACTACGTCACCATCTCGGGCAAGACGGGGAGCCGCTCCGGCTTCAAGAGCAAGGGGAAGTTCGCCGAGGGGCTCGTGCTGGCAGTCTGTTTCTCGGTAACGGCGTTCATTCTCTACCTCTACTCGCTCATTCTCCTGGGGGCGATCGTGAAAGTCTGGGGCGTCGACAACACGCTGACCATGGAGAACTTCCGCTATGTCTTCACTCACGGGAAGAAGGCGATCATCGACACGCTGACCATCGCGGCGGTGGCGACTCCGCTCGGCGGCCTCATGGCCGTCGTTATCGGGTACATCGCGCAGCGCAAACGATTCTTCGGCAACCGCGCAATGGAGTTCTTCTCCATGTTGAACTACGCGCTCCCCGGGACGGTCGTCGGCATCGCATACGTCATCGCGTTCAACGAGCGGCCGATTCTGCTCACCGGGACGATGACGATTCTTGTCGCCGCGTACATGTTCCGCTACCATGCCGCGGGCATTCGCGCCGTCATCGCATCGCTCCACCAGATCGATCCCTCCATCGAGGAGGCTTCCTCAAGCCTGGGAGCGGGCGCGGTGCGCACCTTCTTCCGCGTGACGGTGCCGCTGATGATCCCAGCCGTTCTTATGGGAATGCGCTACCTTTTTATCCACTCGATGACGGCGATCAGCGCGACGATCTTCCTTGTCTCCGTCCGCTGGAGCCTGCTGACCACGCGCATCCTGGAGTGCATGACCGAGCTCCAGTTCGCCCAGGCGTGCGCCTTCTCCGTGGTGCTCATCCTGCTTGTTTTTGCCGCCACCGCCGTACTGATGGGGCTGACCCGCTTCGCAACGAGGCGAATTTCCGGTGAAGGAGGCCGCAACTGATGGCCGTAACGCTTGAACTTTCCAACGTATCCAAAGTCTTCCAGAAGGACCGGGAGCAGGTCCGCGCCGTGGACTCGGTCTCCCTTTCGGTCGCGCCGGGCGAGATGGTGACCTTTCTTGGCCCCTCCGGCTGCGGCAAGACGACGACCCTCCGTATGGTGGCAGGCTTTGAGATCCCCTCGGAGGGGCAGATCACCATCGACGGGCGCGACGTCACCAACGTCCCGGTGAACAGGCGGGACATCGGCTTCGTCTTCCAGAACTACGCGCTCTTCCCGCACATGAGCGTCTTCGAGAACGTGGCGTACGGTCTGCGTGTAAAGGGCGACCGGGAGACGGAGATACGCCGGAAGGTCCGCGAAGGGCTCGACCTCGTAGGGCTGGGCAAGGCGGAGCACCGCTTTCCGAACCAGCTCTCGGGAGGGGAGCAGCAGCGCGTCGCCCTTGCGCGGGTGCTTGTGCTCCAACCCCGCGTGCTGCTGATGGACGAGCCGCTGTCCAACCTCGACGCGAAGCTGCGCATCCACATGCGCACCGAGATCCGCCGAATCCAGAAGCACCTGAACGTCACCTGCCTCTACGTCACGCACGACCAGGGGGAGGCGCTCACCATGTCCGACCGGATCATGGTGATGCACAGGGGGAAGGTGGAGCAGGTCGGCGCGCCGATGGAGATTTACAGCGACCCCCGCTCCCTCTTCGTGGCGGACTTCATCGGCCAAGCGAACATCCTTCCCGGCGAGGTGCGTGCTGTGGAGGGCGGAACGCTCTCCGTCGACGTCGCCGGACACGTCTTCCCGGTGCGCGCTGTCAAGGGAGGCTCGTTTACGACGGGCGACGCGGCCGCGGTGGTCGTCCGCCCGGAGAACCTTCTCCCGTCCGACGGCGGCGGCATCCCAGGAACTGTGGAGACGGCGACCTTCCTCGGCGGGCGGATGGAGTACGAAGTCCTCCTCGCAAGCGGCCGGACCGCGCTCTCCTTCGACCCCTTCCTGCCCGGGAAGCGGCTATGGAGCGAGGGGGAGTCCGTGAGCCTCGTCTTCGACCCGAAGATCGCGGTGGCGCTGCCAATGTAGTGGGAGCGCCGTAAGGACGAACGCCATGCGCTGAACAAGAAGCGGAGACGCACGAAACGGGAGCGGGGGAGATGAGCAGATCTCCCTCGCTCCCGTTTTTTTAGGCTTTTTAATTTGGTTACTTAACTAAATTTGAACGAAAGGATAAAATTGGCCGCATGTATAAAACAGGTCGAGCGACTAAAAATCATACAGAGGACGGAGGAAGCGTTTTGGCGACATATTCCAGCAGCGAGCAGACGCGCAACGCGTTAATACGGGCGGCGAGAGAGCTGGCGGCCGAGGTGGGTTTCGACAACGTCTCCACGCGGGCTATCGCGTCGAGGGCCGGAGAGAATGCGGGGAGCATCCACTATCATTTCGGGGGCAAGAAGAATCTTTTCAAGGAAGTGCTTATGGAGGCGACGCGGGATATGAGGGAAACAACGATTCCGAATATCTTCGCTCATTATGAACCCGTTCTGGCCACTCCCGAAGGACAGAGCGCGGTTGTCCGGGCTCTTGTGCATTCCATAATTCGTTCTTTTTTCGGGAACGACGACCCTCTTTGGCACTGCCAGGCCCTTTTTCAAGTGCTAAGAAAGGAGAGCGATCTACGGGACTTTATTGTCCGGGAGGTGTTGACGCCTCTAAAGATGATAGAGAAATCCCTTTTCAGAGCCATTCATCCCGACATGACCTCGATGGAAGCGGATTTGCACTTTTTGATCCTGACCGCGCCGGTCTGTTTCCATGCGGACTATATGGATGTCATCCTAGGTATTCTGGAGGTGGAGAGGTACCCTGAAGAGTATCTTCGCAAGATGGAGGAGATTCTCGTCCGGCAGACCCTTCGCTATTTTGGTCTGCCGGAGGCGACGAATGAAGGGAGCGAGCGGGAGTGAAACGGAAAACGGTTCTTGTGCTGATTTTTTCCACGGTCGTCATGGCCGCGGTCGGAGGGTTCGCGGTGTTCCGCACGATGAGCGCCGCATCGGACGGAGGCGTCGACGCGAAGATGAAAGCGCTCTTCGCCGAGCCGCGTCCGGTGCTGCTGGAAGAGGTGCGCTCCGGAAACGAGTTGAAAAGCCGAACCTACCCTGCGTCCGTGCAAGCGTCCAAGGAAGCGCCGCTCTCTTTCAGAGTGAGCGGCCCTCTCGTGACGGTGAACGGGCAACCCGGCGATTTCATCAAAAAGAACGCGGTGCTGATGGCGATAGATCCTCGGGATTTTCAGGATTCCATCCGCGTATTGGAGGCTCAGCTGTCGGGCGCGATGGCCGCTCTTGAGAAGTCGAGGCTGGATTTCGAGCGGTCGAAGTCGCTCTTGGGAGAGAACGTCATTTCCAGAGCGTCGTACGATGCGGCGAAGGGCGCGTTCGAAACGTCGACGGCCTCGGTGAAGGATATTCAGGCCCGATTGAAGATCGCACGGCATCAACTGGCGGACAGCAAGCTGCTCGCGCCCTTCGACGGCATCGTCGCGACCAAACGGGTGGAAAACCACGAGATGGTCAGCGCCGGGCAGGTGGTGTTGACCGTTCTTGACATATCGAGTCTCGAGATCAAGGCAAACATTCCCGAGAACGAGATTGCCCGGACGTCGCTCATCCCCGGACAGGAGGCGACGGTAGGATTCGCCTCTCTTCCGGAACGCACGTTCAAGGCGTTTTTGAAGGAGTGGAGCGCCGCTCCGGACCCGTCGACCCGTACGTATTCCGTGACCTTCGCGCTTCCCGCTCCTAAGGAGGCGCAGATCCTTCCCGGCATGACCGGAGAGATCTCCTGGGGAAAACAGGCGGATGCCGCGGACACGGTTTCAGTTCCCGTAGGAGCGTTGGTCGCCGACGGCGAGAAGGGATCCGCAGTCTGGATATTCGATCCGGACACGTCCTCCCCGGTGAAACGAAGCGTTCGCACCGGAGCATTCAGTAACGGAGGGAACAGGGTGCTCGTGCTCGACGGACTGCGTTCCGGAGAGCAGATCGTCGTCGCCGGGGCGTCCTTCGTCGTCGAAGGCATGAAGCTCAGACCCATGTCGCGGTAGAGGTTTCGGCGAATGAATCCAGCGGTTTTCGCTCTGAAAAAACGTACCATTGTGTATGTGATGCTCATCCTCCTTTTCGTCGGAGGAGCGCTTTCCTACCAGAATATCGGCCGTCTTGAAGATCCTACGTTCACGCTGAAGACATCCGTGGTGGTCACCCGGTACCCCGGAGCAAGCCCCGCCGAGGTCGAAATGGAAGTAACGGAGGTCGTCGAGGAGGCCATCCAGGCGTTGGGGCAGGTGAAGAAGATCTACTCCACCTCGCAGGAAGGGCTTTCCATCGTCTACGTCGATATCAAAGAGTCGTATTCGACGGACGAGCTGCCGCAGATTTGGGACGAGCTCCGGCGAAAGGTCGGCGACGTGCAGGGAAAACTTCCTCCCGGCGCCGGCCCGTCGTTGGTGAACGACGACTTCGGCGATGTGTTCGGCGTCTTTTTCGCGCTCGTGGGCGACGGATACTCGTACGCGCAGCTCAGAGACTACGCCCGGGACGTGAAGAAGGAGCTGCTTCTGTGCAAGGATGTCGCCAAGATCGAACTTTGGGGCGCCAGGCAGGAAGTTGTCTATGTCGAGTTCAACCGGGCGCGCCTGTCGGAGATGGGACTCTCCCCCTTGCAGATACAGCAGGCGCTCGCGTCGCGCAATCTCGTGCAGTCGAGCGGCAATGTAAACGTCGGCGAAAGCTTTCTTCGCGTCACCCCTACGGGCGACTTCGTCAGCGAACGGCTGATCTCCGACATTTTTATCGGTGGGAGAGACGGTCTTGTCCGCTTGGGAGATGTGGCTACCGTTTCGCGTGGTTTCGCGGAACCACCGGCGAACATAATGCGGTTCAACGGGCGTTCCGCCATTGGAATAGGAATCTCCACGGCGGAGGGCGGCAACGTCGTTTCGATGGGAGAAGCGATACGTCGGAGGATTGCCGAACTCGAGTCGGAGAGACCTCTGGGCATGGAGCTGCACTCGGTCTACTACCAAAGCGAAATCGTCACCGAATCCGTGAATACCTTTATTATCAACCTGGTCGAAGCGGTTGGGATAGTCATAGGACTGCTCATGCTTTTTATGGACAGGCGGAGCGGATTCCTTATAGGATTCGTTCTGGTACTCAATATTCTGGCCACTTTCATCGGCATGTACCTTCTGAATATCGACCTTCAGAAAGTCTCTCTCGGCGCGCTCATCCTGGCGCTCGGCATGTTGGTGGACAACGCGATCGTGGTTGCCGACGGTTATCTGATCGGTGTCGCCAGAGGGGTGGAGGGGGAGAAAGCCGCCGCCGACATCGTACGGGATACGCAGTGGCCTCTTCTGGGGGCTACGGGCGTAGCGGTCCTTGCCTTTGCGGCGATAGGCTATGCCCCCGGGCAGGTGAGCGAATTCGCCCGGTCGCTCTTTCAAGTGATGGCGATCTCTCTTTCCATGAGTTGGGTGTTGGCCGTTTCGGTGACGCCTTTGCTCTGCGTACGTTTTCTTCATGCCCCCGTTTCGTCGTGTGGCGACGATCCCTTCGACAAACCCATGTATAGGACGTACCGCAGGATGGTCCACGGCTGTTTGAAGCATCGCGCCGCGGTGGTTGCGGTCTCTTTGTTTTTGCTTGTTCTTTCGGTCCTTGGGTTCGCCCTGGTACCGGAAAACCTTTTTCCGACCTCAACGCAGCGATATTTTTTCGTCAACGTTTGGCAGCCTCAGGGCACGCGAATCGAGAATACATCAAGGCATTTGAAGGAGATAGAAGCGTTCATCGCCGGGCTCGACGGGGTGAAGAACGTGTCGGCCTTCGTCGGGGAGGGGACGCTTCGGTTTATCCTCCCGTACAACAAGGAAAACTCCAATTCGAGTTACGCGCAGCTCCTTGTGGAGGTAGAGGACTACCGCATGATCGATGAACTGATCTTTCGAACCGAGCGGTTTCTACGTCGCGGTATCCCCGGCGTGCAGGCGCGCTGCACAAGGTTCATCACCGGTCCATCGAAGGAGTATACGGTAGAGGCTCGATTCCGCGGGCCGGATGCGGATCGGCTCAAGAAAATCGCTGAAAAGGTGCAGGCGGTACTGCGAGCGAACCCCGATGCCCGCGACGTGCAGAGCGACTGGAAAACGCCCGTTCAGACAGTCCGCCCGCTCTTTTCCGAAGACCCCGCGCGGCGGATAGGAATCGGCCGCCAGGATCTCGCGCAAGCCCTCGAGTTCAATTTCAACGGGATAGCCATGGGACTCTTCCGCGAAGGCGATGTCATGCTTCCCATCGTTGCCCGTCCGGTGGAAGAGGAGCGCGCATCGGTGCAGAGCATCGAGGATGTCATGGTCTGGAGCCCTTCGGCGGGAGCCTACATTCCGATGCTTCAAGTCGCTTCCGGTGTGGAAACGCTCTGGGAAGACCCTTTGATCAAACGTCGGAACAGGCAGAGGGCGGTCACCGTGCAAGCGAATCCTGTGGTCGGACTGGCCGAAACGCTGCGGCGGGAAGTGAAGGATGAAATAGAAAGCATCATGCTGCCGCCAGGCTATTCGCTGGAGTGGGCCGGGGAGTATTCGGATTCCGCCGAAGCGGTGGCACCGTTGAAGATTTCCTTTCCCATCTGTGTGATCGCGATGTTCGTTCTCGTGCTCTGTCTCTTCAACTCGGTACGAAGGGCGATCATCGTCTTCCTCACAGTACCGTTTTCCATCATCGGCGTGACGATCAGTTTCCTCCTGACCGGCCAGGCTTTCGGTTTCATGGCGATTCTGGGGTTTCTGGGGCTCTCCGGCATGGTCATCAAGAACGCGATCGTCCTGATCGACCAGATAGAGTTGGATATAGCCGATGGGAAGCACCCCTATAGGGCGATTCTCGATTCCGCCGTCAGCCGTCTGCTTCCGGTTGCCATGGCTGCCGGAACGACTATTCTCGGTATGCTCCCGCTGATTTTCGACCCATTCTTCTCGGCCATGGCGGCCACGATCATGGGAGGGCTTTTCGGAGGCACGTTCCTGACGCTGCTGCTCGTTCCCGTTTTGTACAGTCTCTTCTTCAAGATACCGGCCGACGACAGGTATCTACGTCTTGATGGAGCCGAACCATGTGTTCCATCCGAATAGGAGGATATGAATGGACCACGTGGTGTCTTTTTATTGGGGACCGCCCGAAGACGAAAGTTTGAAGGAGCTGTTCCAAGAGTATCAGGAGGACCGCCGGCGTGGAGAGAGGAAGATGTCGGGGGATTGGGAGGCCTTCGAAGGGTACGCCGCGCTCTCTCTGTTCAAGCCTTCGGGGTCTGGAACGAGCGTTATGGAATCGATCTTTCAATCCCATTGCCCGCTCCCTCTTTCAATTAAAGGGTACTCTTTTCAGATGGAGCTTCGCAGAAAAATCTGGGTCGGCTGCGTCTCCATTTCGAGAAAGGACGTGGCATTCACATCGAATGGTGGAACGGAACTGCTATGGCCGCTTTCCGGGGTGGTCAACACGGCGGTATCCCTGGAACTTGCCTCGCGTTTGAAAAGAGAGTGGGTTGGGTGGGTTACGGTCCGTCCGGTGGAGTGGGACTTCGAGAGGATTCGACTTTTGGATAGAGTTCGTCTTTCGGAGAGAGGGGCGTATCGATGATGCATCTACGGTTTTCCGGCGTGCGTAGACGTCGTATTTGTCTAACGGAAAGGATTGTTTTTGTGTATGCGTAGAATAATGTGCGTGGCGCTGTTCCTTCTGTGTTCTTTTTTGCTCGCTGTGCAGGGAGAAGCATACGGGGCCGAGGGAGCGCTGACCCTTGAGAGGGCGCTCGCTCTTGCCCGCGAACACAACCCGTCGCTCGCGGTGGCCGGAGAGCAGGTCGTCCAGTCGGAAGCCGATCTGGAGAAGGCCTCGTCCGCGATGGGGCCGAAATTGCAGGTGCAGGCGAGCTACACCAGATACAACGAGGAGGCTCGGAACCCCGTGTTCGACGGAACGGGCCGGCCGACGGGCGGCTATATTCTGGAAGGGTTCGAGAATACCTGGAGGACCGCGGTCGTGCTCACGCAGGTGCTGTACAGCGGAGGCTCGCTTTCGGCGAACCGGGCCGCCGCGCAGTTACAGACGGAAGCGCAGCGGGCGCGGGAGATCCGCACGCTCCAAGGGGTGGAGAACGGGGTGAAGCGGGCGTATTACGACCTCCAGCGGGCGCGAGCGTTTCTTGTGATTGCGGAGGAGTCGGCGAGACTGGCGAAAGAACATCTCGCAGTCGTGGAGGCGCTTTTCAAGCACGGGGCCGTGGCGAAGAACGAGGTGCTCCGGGTACAGGTGGACGTCTCCAACGCGGAACTGCTTCAAATTCAGTCGGAGAATGCGGTGAACGTCGCCTGGAAGGGGCTTTCGAGGGCCGTCGGGATTGCTCTTCCCGAAAACGCGGCGCTTCCCGAGCCGGAGAGGCCGTTGGAGGGTGTGGAATTTCCGTCCGACCCAGAACGGCTGGCGTTGGAAGGCCGTCAGGAGATGCGCGCCCTCGATTTTATGCGCCAAGCCGCGCTGAAAAGCGTGACGGCGGCGGAGGGGCAAAGCAAACCTCAAATCTTCTTCGAGGGAAAGTACCAGGACGTCGGGGATAGCTTCTATCCGGACAAGAAAGATCAGTGGACGCTTTCTCTTGTCGCGCAGTGGACGTTGTACGATCACGGCGAGGTGCGTTCGCAGGCGAAGAAAGGGCGTTCCGTAGTCCGGGAGTTTCTCGGCCGGATGGACGACCTGGAGAAACAGGTGATTCACGAAGTGGCCACCGCGCGGTTGAACCTGGAATCCGCGCTGAAGAGAACGGATGTCGCGCGTACCCAGGTGATCCTGGCCGAGGAGGACTACCGTATGGCGTTGCAGCGCTACCGAGTGCAGGCGGGAACCAACCTCGACGTTCTGGATGCGCGGGTCGCCCTCGTCAACGCGCAGAACAAGCTTGCGGCGTCAGTTTACGACGCGTACACGGCGCGCGCGGACTTCGCGCACGCTCTCGGCGGAGGGTACGAGGAGAGGTAATTTCTTCTGTAGATTATCCGAAGAACGAGCGGATTCAAGAGTTTTTCGCGCTTGTCCCGCGCGATACGGTGCGCTATCATTATGCGGGAACATCCGAGGCCGTTTCGAGGGGAGAATTCCCCTTTTCGGTGTTCCCGCATGGCGATCCGGCGACCTCTCAAGTTCGCCGACTTGGAAAGCGAGGGAAGTCCATGGAAAATAACCACGCGCCTGCGTTCTCATCCCCCTGGGAAATTCAACGCTTTCTCAGCGCCATCCCGTATAACTCCAAGGAGGAGTGCAAATCGCCGAAGCGCGTGCTCGCCGAGCGAAACGCGCACTGCTTCGAAGGTGCGCTCTTCGCCGCCTCACGACTTCGGGAGCTGGGATATCCTCCGCTCCTGATGGACCTGCGGGCGTGGAACGACGACGACCACGTCATCGCCCTCTTCAAGGAGCGCGGGCGCTGGGGAGCGGTCGCCAAATCCAACTTCACCACGCTGCGCTTCCGGGAGCCCGTCTACCGTACTCTCAGGGAACTTGCCATGTCGTACTTCGACTTCTACTTCAACACGCTGGGGCAGAAGACGCTTCGGGCATACTCCAGACCGCTGAAGCTGTCGCGGTTCGATGAAAAGAACTGGACCGAGACCGAGGACGACCTGGAATACATCGGCGACGCCTTTTCAAAACTCCCTTACTATGAACTGCTGGACGCGGAACAGGTCGCGCGCCTCGTCGAGGTCGACGGGGATCTGCTGAAGGCCGGGCTGATAGGCTCGAATCCCGCAGGGCTGTACGTCCCGGAGGCGGAGTGAAATTCCGCGCCTTCGGGCGGCCGGGTTTCAGGAACTGAACACAGAATGCCGGGCGGATGGCGCCCGGCGTATATTCGAGGTTCGCCGCTTCCTTGAGGCGCGGCGAGTCGAAACGGAAGGAATGAGGTTCTATGCGCTGTACAGGTGTTTCCGCAAGAGGTATCCGACTTCCAGTCCTCTCGAAGGGGGCGGATCTGGTCACAATCGTCGCCGACGAACTTGTCAAGGCGTCTGCGGCGTGCCGAGATTCGTTCGAATTCCGGGACGGCGATATCGTGGGCGTGACGGAGTCGGTGCTCGCCCGTTCGCAGGGGAACTACGTCACGTTGGACGACATCGCCGAGGATGTCCGCAGACGGGTTCCCGAAGGGGACGTCGCGCTGATCTTCCCCATTCTGAGCCGCAACCGTTTCGGACGCCTGCTCGAAGGCATCGCGCGAGGAGTTCGCGGCACGCTGCACGTCGTCCTCTCCTACCCTGCGGACGAGGTGGGCAATCTGCTCATCGACCCGCGCGCTTTCTACCTGAAGAGCGGGCAGCTCCCCGGCGACCTTTTCGGCGAGAAGGAGTACGACGAGATCTTCGGCCGCTACCCCCACCCCTTCACCGGCGTGGACTACGTGAGCTACTATAAGGACATGGACCCGAAGAAGATACGCATTCACTTCGCCAACAATCCGCTCTCCGCGCTGCGCTTTTCGAAGACGGTCATCGTGGCGAGTATCCACGCCCGCTTCCTGCACCGGGAGATTCTGGAGAAGGCGGGAGCTTCGGTTTTTTCACTCGACCAATTTTGCTCCGCGCCTCTCGCCGAGGGCAAGGGATTCAACGAGCAGTACGGCCTCCTGGGGTCCAACTACAGCAGCGAGACCTCGGTGAAGCTTTTCCCGAGGGAGAGCAAGCGTTTTGCGCGCACGCTTTCGGAAGAACTCTTGGCGAGAACGGGGAAGCGCGTCGAAGTGCTCGTCTACGGAGACGGCGCATTCAAAGACCCCGCCGGAGGCATCTGGGAACTTGCCGACCCGGTGGTGTCCCCCGGCTATACGGACGGTCTGGAGGGGCTCCCGAAGGAGGTCAAGTTCAAATATATTGCCGATAACGCGGGGGACAAGTCTCCTGACGAAGCCGTCCGGGAGGCGATCCGGAACAAGGGCGCAATGGACCGCTTCGCCCACTCGACGCTGGGCACGACCCCGCGCCGCCTGACCGATCTGCTGGGATCGCTCTGCGACCTTGTTTCAGGCTCCGGCGACAAGGGAACGCCTGTCGTGTACATCTCGGGGTACTTCGATTCCTATCTTGACGAGTGACGGCGAGCAGCCTGTAAAGAGCCGAAAGGCTGGTGCGAAAAACGCACAGATGTAGTATTATGTACTTTGTGAGTACAAAGAATTTCGGACCAATGTCGTCTTTCTCTGCGGGGATCCGGCGGCCGGAAAAATCCGACCGTCTTTTCTCAAATGCGGTACTGTTTCGTGCATCACGATCACATACTGTATGGGAGGTAGAAAGAATGAGGAGTATGAGTACGGTTCGGAAGATGATGGCGCTGGTGTTTGTTCTGTGCATGATGGCGGCCCCCGCCTTTGCGGCGGACCCGATCAGGATCGGCGAGATCGCCACGGTGACGGGCGACTTCGCGGCCTACGGCGTTGCTGAAGTTGAGTCGGTGAAGATCGCCGTCGCGGAGATCAACGCCGCCGGCGGAATCCTCGGCAGACCGGTCGAGGTTGTTATGTACGACTGCCGCACACGGCAGGAGGATATGGTGAACGCGGCCCGGCGTCTTGTGGAGCAGGACAAGGTCAGCGTCGTCATCGGCCCCAGCGGCAGCGGCCTGTGCATCGCGGCGGCCCCCGTCTTCAACCGCGGACAGGTTCCCCATGTTGGAACCCTCCCCACGAACCCGCTTGTCACTGTTGATGAAAAAGGCGCCGTTCGTCCCTACAACTTCCGCATCTGCTTCCTTGATCCCTACCAGGGAAAGATGATCGCGGCGTTCGCGGCGAAGGATCTCGGCAAGAAGAAAGCGGCCATCCTTTATGACGTCTCCAGCGACTATTCCCACGGGCTTCGCGAGTTCTTCACCTCCTCCTTCAAAGAGTATGGCGGAGAGATCGTCGCGGACGAAGGGCACCGCGGCGAGGACGTCGATTTCCGTGCGCAGCTCACCGTCATCAAGGAGGCTAATCCCGACGTCCTGGTCGTCCCGACGATGGGCAAGGCGCTTCCCCTTGCGGTGAAGCAGGCCCGCGACCTCGGCATCGAAGCCCCGATCGTCGGCGGCGACGGCTACGGCGACTTCATGTGGGAAATTGCAGGCGACACGATGCGCGAGACCTACTGGGTGAGCCACGTCGACAAGGCCGACCCGACGCTTGCCGGCTTCTTCAAGAAGTACGAGGAGCAGACCGGCACCGAATGCATGGAGTTCATGAACGCTGTTATGGCCTACGACAGCGTCTACTGGGTGAAGGACGCCATGGAGCGCGCGGGCAGCGACGATCCTGTGAAGGTCCGCGACGCGCTTGAGGCGACGAAGGATCTGAAGCTTATGCACGCGACGCTCACCATGGACGAGTTCCACAACCCCAAGGATAAGGACGGCATCATCCTGAAGTCAGATATTGAAAAGAAGCAGGCAGTGTTCTTCGTGAAGGTGAAGCCGTAAGACAGTAAATTTCCAGAACCATAGTACGCGCAACAAATAACGCAAACAGTTGTTAAGATAAGAGCCGAAGAGAGGGGAAGCCGGTGCAGGTTTCCCTCTCTTCGGCTCTTTTTTGCAGAGTGAAATACACAAAAAATACAATGAACAAAATGAATAAAAATAAAATCAATGCACAAAAACCTTGTTTTTCTTAGGTGTTTCCCTCACAATCTTTATCAAGAAAATAATGCACAGAGTGTTCGAACAGGTTTGTTTGCCTTCTTTATTTTTTCGCTCGAATTTGCAATCCGTTTTTTTCGCTAATAGTGCTTCGGTACACAAAAGAAGAGGATTCTCTTCTACTCGAATCCTGTGATGCTGCATGTTGTCTGTTAATTTTAATCTGAAGAAGGAGGGGTTGGACAGTCTACGACAAAGAAGTTTCATCATGTTCGAACAACTGATAGGGGGATGAATCTATGAAGCGTCTGCTTGCATGCGTACTTATGATGAGTATATTTCTTCCCGGCAGCATATCTTTTGCGACAGAAGTGGAAATTGAGCTGCACCCCATAACCACGGAAAAAGAAAAAGGGCTTATCGACTGGACGCAGAACCATATCGAAGCCACGGGAATGGCGGTCGCACCGAAAAACATGAAGGGCGCACAGGCGAAGGCACTGGCCCGACGCGGCGCGATCGTCGACCTTCAGCGGAATCTGCTCGAGTTCATGGGCGGAGTGCAGGTCGACGCGAGGACGACCATGGACGATTTCATGGCCGAGGACAGAGTTCGTTCCGAAGTGCACGGCATGATCAAGAATGTGGAGCTTCTCAAGGGCGAGTGGGACGGGGAGGCCTATACCGTTACCGGGCGGATCAAACTCGCCGAAGTGCGTTCCATCGTATGCCCCAGGGTTCCCGTCGATACAATCATTATCGAGACCGAACGAAAGGCGCCCGCGCCCAAGGCTTCCGGCAAGTACACCGGCCTCGTTATCGACGTCCGACACCTTCCGCTGATTCCTTCGGTAACCTTCCGCGTCTTCGACGAAAGCGGCAGAGCCGTCTACGGCGTCGAGTTCGCGAACCAAGCCTCGATGCTCCAGTCGGGAATCTGCTCCTACTACAACAACATCAACTACGCCCAGGGCGAGCTCCGCGTCGCTCCAAATCCCGTCAAGACCAAAGCGATTCGCCTTTCGACCGGGAACGTCGATATCGTCATCCCGAACTCGGCGGCGGCGAAGATCCGCGGCAGCTCGTTCGACTTCCGCAAAGAGTGTAAAGTGCTCCTTGTCGTGAAATAGGACATGCGTATACGGAATTTCTTTTTTGTTTTTCTGATGATCCTCTTGTCGGCCGCTCCTGCGTTCTCCGCAGGAGTTCAGGCCGCGGGGGAGCTCATCAAAGTCGAAGCCGAGGGGTTCGCTCCGATAAAGGGCGGCGACAAGAACGGCGCGAGGGAAGCCGCCAAGCGTTCCGCCTACAGGGACGCGCTTGAAAAGGCTCTTGGAGCGTACGTCACCGGAATCACCGAGATGCAGAACTTCGAGGTGGTCAAGGACAAGGTCTTTTCTCAGACGACGGGAATCGTCAAGAAGTTCGATATCGTCAGGGAGAAGATCGGGGACGACGGGATACTCTACATCACGGCGATCTGCCATGTTGCGCAAGCGGCTCTTGACGGGGTTCTCGGGCCCGCCGTGCTCGACGCTCTCGGCAACCCGAGAGTGATGGTGCTGCTCGACGAGCGAATCGGCGACAAAAGATCTTTTCTCTCCACCGCCGAAAGCGAAACGATGCGCGTCTTCGAGAAGGCCGGCTATTTGCTCGTCGATTCGACGCAGGCGAGCATCCTGAAGAACATCGACCTCGACGCCGTTCGTGAAAGCGCTGATCCGGAGGTCTTTCGACAACTGGCCCGCGACTTCCAGGCGGATGTCCTGATCTACGGGAAGGCCTATGCCAGTTCCTTCGCAAACCAGGTCGTCAGCGGGGTCAGAATCTACGGTGTGCGAAGCACGGTCCAGCTGAAGGCGGTGCTGGCGAACACAGCATATCAACTGGGATCGGACGCAGTCGAGGAGAAGACGAAGGGCGTCTCCGTCGAGGACGGGGCGATCAAGGGATTGCAGCCCGCCGCCATGAAAGCGAGCGGCTCCATCGTGCACAAGATAGCCTACACGCTCATTTCCGGCTCCGCAGGCGGCATACCGGGAAGGACGATCAAGGTAAAGATCTCCAACATGACGTTCAAGGACGTAAAAGAGCTCAAGGAGAGCCTCCAGGATGTCCAGGGGGTGACTGCCGTCTATCAGAGGCTGTTCAGAAGCAAGCGACTCGAATTGGACGTCGTGTCCGACATGACTGCGGAGGAGATCGCCTCCTTGCTCTCCGACCTTGGATACGATATTGAAGACCTGTCGTCCGTTACAGTGGAGGGCGTCCTGAATGAAAAAACAGGTGAGAAGACTCCGTAGAGAAAAAGCGCCGCGTCCTTTCAGGTTTTTCCTCGTCCTGTGCGTCTGCATAGCGACTGCCGGAGCGTTGACGGCGGTGGTCCCGGCGCTCTTTTCGGAAAACGGGGAACCGGGCGCGGAGACGCAGTTGGTCGGGGAAGAAAATCCGGAGATGCCGCGGGACCCGAGGATACCGGAAACGGTGAACTCCGGGCTTCTCCTCCGTGAGCAGGGGATTGCTACAGCGGAGGGCGTCGGCCGCATCCCGGAAGATACGGCTCAGGGAAGGCTGCTCGGCCGAAGGGCCGCGCTGACCGACGCGAGGCGAAATCTGCTGGTGCTACGGCAAAAACTGCTCGATGGAAAGTTCGATGTACGGTCGGTGTCAGGGAAGATCGCCGAAGTACGAATTTATTCGGAGAAAACGGACGGAGCCCTCTACTACCTGAAGGTCGACGTTCCGTTGTACAGACTGATGAAGGGGGATGTTCCGGTTGAATAAATGGACAAAGTTTTTTACGCTTGCGGTAATGGCCGGTTTGCTGTGCCTTTTCGGCACGAGCGCATTTGCGGAGCTTCCGAAAGGATCGATCGCAGTGCTGACGAAGGGGCCGTCGGTTCAGCATTCGGCCGCCGTCGCCTCCATACTGACCAGGGAGCTTCTCGCGAAGGGGCACAAGGTAGTCGATCCGAAACGCCTTGATGCAATCCGCCGCAGCAAGGCCGCCGCTCTGGCTCTCGAAGGGAATGCGGACGCTATCATCAAGTTGAGCAAACAGTACGGTTTCAGCACGATGATCACTGCCCAGCTTCAGGCGGGAAAGCCCGTTCTGAACGAGTTCCAGCTCTACACCGGAACCTCGTCCCTCGCGATCATGGTGATGAGTTCGGGCGGCCAGATGATCTACGCCGACACAGTGATGGGAAAGCAGGTCGGATACACGCCGGACGAAGCCGCGCAGAAATCAATAGAGGCCGCCGCGAAGCTCGCGGTGCAAAAGATGCTCCAATAGTGCGGAACGCGCCGGAGCGAAGGAGAATCTCATGAAAAAGAAACTTTTCGCGTGCGTTCTTGCGATCGTCTGCCTCTCGATCTTCGCGGGGGCTGCGCTCGCTGCGCCCCTCTCCCAGAGGCCGAGGCTTTCCGTGCGCCAGTTCGACAACAAGGCGGGGTGCGGTATTCCGGCGGCGGCGATCACCGAGATGATGACGACCGAGCTGTACAAGTCTGGATTATTCAACTTGCTGGAACGCGAGAAGCTGAACTATGTGGCGGAAGAGATCAAACTGGGCCAGTCGGGACTGGTGGACGAATCGACGGCGCCCGAACTCGGTAAGATAAAGGGCGCGCAGTACACGATGACAGGCGCGGTGACCCTCTTTTACTACAACTCGACCGGAGGCGTCGTCTACCTGCCGGGGATCGTAGGCGGTCTGCTTTCGCGCACGGCGTATGTGACGCTCGACATTCGCATTATCAACACCGCGACGAGCGAGGTTGTCTATGCCGCAGCGGAGCAGGGCGCGGCGAATCAGACCGCAGGGGGAGTGGTGTTGCCGATAGTGGGCTTTGGATCAGGCAAGACCGGCGGTTTGCTCGCCACCGCGACGCGCAACTCGGTGATCAAGCACGTCGAAACGATGAAGACGGTGAACTGGGAACTGTAGATGTTTTTTATTTTTCGGGGGGGTTCAAATATGAAGAAATGCTTTGTATTGCTGGCTTTTTGCGTTCTATTCGTTTACTCCGGGGCTTTCGCCGAAGCTGCGGAACAGAAAATCCGCATCGGCGTCATCGGCTTTGACAGCAAGGCCGAGGGGGTTTCGCAGGAGCAGGCCGACATAGTAACGGATCTGTTTACCCGTACTCTTGCGAGTTCAAAAACTATCGCGGTCTATGAGAGGGAACGCCTTGCAAAAGTCGGGGAGGAGATCAAGCTGAGCATGTCGGGACTCGTCGACATGAGCACTGCGATCGAAGTTGGAAAAATTGCGGGAGTCCAGTACATCTTAATGGGTTCCGTGACTGAACTGAGTGAGAAGATGTCGGGCGGAGCAGTTCCGCTTTTCTTTATCCCCGTTGCCGTAGGCGGAGGGGGCCATGAGGCGAAGGCGACCATCGACGTCCGCCTTATCGACACGACGACGAGCGAGACCCGCCTTGCTCTTTCCGAAAGCGGCACATCCACGAACTCGGCTTCCGCTGTCTCCGTGATGGGGCTTTCGTTCGCCGAAGCGGAGTTCGGCGGTCTTCAGGCGCGCGCGATAGCGGACGCGGTCAATCGTCTGGCTCACGGAATCCGGTCGGAACTCGGAGGCGAGAGTTCCCACGTGCTCAACGTGTCCGGGAACGAGGTTGTCATCGATGTCGGTTCGACGATGGGCACAAAGGAAGGGCAGCTGTATCTGGTTTATGCCGAAGGAAAAACGATTCTCGGGATGAGCGGAGAGTCTTTGGGGAGAGATAAAATGCCGCTTGCCGTTGTGAAAGTACGGGATGTCGCGAGCGGACACAGCACCTGCGCCGTCGCTTCCAACTGCAGTCTGAGCCTGGTGCGGCGCGGCGACAAGATCGAGCCGGTCACTGCGGCGAAGGCGAAGACGATGAAGTTCGTCTCCAGCAGGCCTGCGGCCTCGAGCGAGACCTTTAATCAGATTTTCGGCCCTCAAGGCCAAAGCGGAGCGGTTGCGTCCGTTCCTCAGGATGCCCCGGCGCCGGCGGCGGAGACACCAGCAAAGCCTGCGGTGCATGAAGACAAAAAAGAAGAGCCCGCGCCGGCGGCAGTATCCTCCGTTGCGTCCGCTCCCCGGAGTTCCGCACCTGTCGCTCCGGCGGGCGAGGCGAAGAAGATTCCCGGTTTCGATCCCAACACGTCGACCGACGTGAAAGTCATTCAGACATACAACCTGGATATGGGTACATCCAACATGCTCCGCATCGCCCATGTCAACGCGATGAACTCTCTGAACAGCAGAAAGGTGAAAGTTGCTTACGAGAAGTTCGTCGAGGCGGCGGGCAAGTACGACGGGCATTATCTTGCGGCGTACTGGGCGGGAGTGGCGGCGCACCGGCTGAAGAAGGCCGACGACTCCCTCCAGTGGATGAACAGGGCGCTCGCTATCAATCCTCAGTACCAACCGGCCGCCGACTACAAGAGCAAAAAACTGAAACAGTAGCAAACTATCCGCCCCCGTCGGTTCGGCCCTGCGGGGGCGGCGCTGTATCCCGCGCTTGAACGCGGGAAGATCGACATCTTAGGAGGTCATGACAATGAATACCCGTCTCTTTCATCGCTCCAATGCTCTTTCGATATCCGTACGCGTTCTGCTTGTGCTTCTGTTCGTCCTTGCCGTTCAAACCGCCGGAATAGCGGCGGAAACCGAAACGGAGGTCGAGAAGGAAAAAGCGCTCATCGACTGGGGCCAGAACTACATCGAGGGCTCCGGCATGGCCGTCGCTCCGGAAGGCACAACGGGCGCCCAGGCAAAGGCCCTTGCCCGCAGAGGCGCGATGGTCGATCTGCAGCGCAACATGCTGGAATTCGTCTGCGGCGTGCAGATAGACGCCCGTACCGTCATGGACGACTTCATGGCGGAAGACCGTGTGCGCTCCGAGGTCCACGGCCTGATCCGCAACATCGAGATCCTCAAGGGCGAGTGGGACGGCGAAAGCTACACCGTCACCGGCCGCATCAAGACGGAACAGCTCCGCCTGATCGTGAACTATGTGCTGACGCTGGTGCGGTAACGAAGAAGGGCGGAGAATGCGATTGCAGCTTTCCCCGCCCTTCTTCTCAAATGCATGTCGTTTTCCGGATATGATCAATCGCTCCTCACACGTCCGGGCCGCCCAGTTCCATCGCGATGTCCTCGGCGAGGAAGCCGGATGCTTCGATAAGCCCCTCCTCGCCCTGGTGAGTGACTGCCTGGAATCCCGAGTGCACGACGCCAGTCTCCACGTCGACCAGTCTTGCGGTGAGCGTGAAGACAGAGCCCGTCGCGTTCAGCGATCCGACGATGAGATACTGCGCTCCCAAAACCTTCCCGACTTTTATCGCCTTCTTCTCGTCGACCAGTCCCGACATTGAGAGCCTGTGCTCCGAGGCGATCTTGTTCATTTGGGAAGCCTCGAGGACGGTCCACGGCCCCCTGTTGACGAGCGCTCCCCTGACGCGCTCCCCGACAGCGCCGCCGAGGTACGGCATGCACCCTACGGTCTGGAAGTCGGGGATTGCGATGAGCATTTCGGCCGAAGAGAGAAGAGGAGCGGCGAGGATGCACAGTCCCATGAGCAACAGCGAAAGCAGCAGGCGCGTTTTTTTACCGTTCATCCTCGAACCCTCCTTTGCAAAAAACAGCTCCGCGATCATGCCGCCCTGAAGAACGAGCGTATCAGGCGAGCCAATCCATCAACTTGAATCTTCAACTTGGCGATGGCGTCTTTCAGCCCGGTAACCTCGCCGTCGACGAAGACCTTCCCGGAGGCGAATTCAAGCTCTTTGAGCGTCTGCTTTGCTTCGTTCGGCATCTGTGCCGTGGTGTACGCGCGCGCCTTGTGGAAGCGGAGAACGTCGCCGAGGCGGGTCCGCCCCTCGAGGATGCCTTTCGCGTCGCGGACCAGCAGCCTGTCGGTCAGTATGTCCTTTCCGAGTTTGTCCTCCATCGTGATAATTGTTCCGTAGTCGCCCTGTCCTCCGGCGTGAAGGGAAACCTCCCCGGCGACCAGTGTTCTCAGGCGTTCGCTGTCTTTCCAGAATTGGACCGACGCGCCGTAGCATCTGTCCAAAACGGGGAGCGCGAGATCGCGTCCCTGTTCGTACTCGCCGTTCCGCATCAGGCTCGCTCCGCCGACATAGGATGCGATACACCCTCCTTCGCCGCTTACGGTTGTTGCAAGTCGAATCATCCGGTCAAGATTGCGTCCGCTGAGCGTTCCCTCGTTCAAAAAAATCTGTACCAGTTTGTCGATTTCCTTCTGATCGGCCGCCGAGGGAGTGCTGTCGCTGCCACCGGAACCTCCGGTGCCGCCGCCTCCTCAGCCGAACCCCGCGACGGGCGCCAGAAGCAGCGCGCCGCCAAGTACAAAAACGCTCAGAAGAAGTACAAATTTCTTTCTCATTACCGCCACATCCTTTCTGTTCTCGATCACTGTTTGGGAAGCAAATCCTCCAGTTTCTTCGCAAGCGCCGCATCTATTGTCTTCAGGGCGGAAAGCTGTTCTTTCGCTCCCTGAAGGTTTCCCCGCATGATCTGGGCAGCGCCCAGAAGGAAGCGGAGATTGCCGTTGTTCGGCTGTAGCCGGAGCCCCGAAAGCAGTATTCCCGCAGCTTCGTCCGCCGCGCCGTTCTCAAGCAGAAGCTGTCCGAGGGCCAGATAGGCCGGAATATAGGTCTGGTCGATCTGAATGGCCTCCAGGAAGTAGTCGGCCGCCTCCTCGACCCGTTTTCTGTTCTTGAACGCCGACCCCTTCAGAAAGAGCGCTTCGACGAGTTGTGGATCGAGTTCGAGCGCTTTGTCCAAGGGCGGCGTGGCTTTGTGGTTGTCCCCAAGGAGAAAGTACGCTTTGCCGACGAGCAGGTGTGCCTCCGCGAACGACGGTTCCCACGTGACAGCCTGCTGGGCCGCGAGCAGAGCGTCCGAGTAGCGCTTTGTCTGGAAGTGGAGCCCCGCGACGATGAAGCGGAGCAGTCCGTTTCTCGGGCTGAGCTGCGTCATCTTTTCCCAGAACGGAAGCGACTTGCGGTACTCTCCCAGGTTATAGTACCCCAACGCCTCGTAGAGGTAGTACTTGTAGTCGCTCGTCGGATCTCCGGGCGCGGGGGCGTCGCCGCTGATGAAGGCCAGAATGTCGGAGGCCAGGTTTCGCGATACGAGCGTCGTTTCGTCCTCTCCCTGTTTCGAGGTTCGTTCGAAGCTCGCGAGCACACGACCGCTCTCCACGTCGACAAGCCGCGCCGTGGCCACGAGCAGGGCCCCGAATCTGCTGACCGCGCCGAGGATGAAGTAGCGCGCGCCGACGAGTTTTCCCGCCTTCGCCGCCGTGGCGGTTTCCACGACGCCGGACATGGCGAGCCGCTGCTGACGGGCGACCTCGGCCAGTCGGGATCGTTCAACGAGCGTGATGTCACGGTTCCCTGCGAGCGAGGTGGAGACGATATCGCCGACCGTCGCGCCGAGGTGAAAGCTCGTTCCCTGGGCGAGGAAAGGCTGCACGGCGACGATCATTGAAGCCGCGAAAGCCCTCCCCGGCAGTGCGAGAAGTGTCAGCATCATCAGCACCGAGAAAGCCGATATGTTTCGCCTGCCGTTCATTGTCGGAGCGCCTCCTCTCCGCCGTCTCGCGCCGCTTCTCATCTGTTCTTGCTGCTCCATCTGTGGCTGACCGCGTCGTAGGTGTACACCGTGTCCGCGGTGAAGATGGACGCCTTGTACCCGTCGATAATGCATGCCTGAGGCGAAATCCCCTCCTTGACCACCCAATCATGGATCGTCATGTCGTAGAGCACGAGGTCGTTGTCCGACCAAGCTGCCGCAAGCACGTCGCCCGCCTGCGCCTTTTTCAGCGCGCCGTAGGGGAAGAACTGGGACGAAAGCCATTTTTTCAGCACCGGATCATACACCACAAGGCCTTCTTCGCCGGTCAGTATCGTCATTCCGCGCGAAAGCGACGCGCCGGTGAGTTTCCATGGAATGTAGTCGCTCCGAATCCATTCCTGCTTCTTCGCGTCGAAGATCGAGGCCTCGTTTTCGTTCCAGACGAGCGCGTACTCGTCGGAGAGGGACCCCAGAAGCGTCCGGAAGTCGCTCTCCGAGAGCCACTGCTGGGTGCGCACGTCGTAGACCCAGGCCGCATCCTCGCTCCAGACGAGGGCAAGATGGTTGTGGACGCGGTATCCGCTGGTCCTGAAATCGTTGAGGATGGACTGGCGTTTCAGCACCGGGTCGTACACCCGCACGGTGTGTGCGTCGATGAAGACCTGTACTTCAGCGAAAACCGGAAGCGCCGTCGCGATAAGGAGTATGCAGAGGACTGCGGAAAGTCCGAGAGATATCCGTTTCAGTGTATTCATAGGATACCAGCTCCCTTCATGTGTGTTTCTGAACTTCTTCATTTATTCCCCTATTCCCCGACAAGACGGAGCGTGTTTCCCTCGACGGTCTCCTCCTTCAGGTCCGGGCGTTTGGCGAGGAGGGCTGCGAGGAGTTGCCTGGCCGAACCGGAATAGGAAACGTCGATCTCCGCCCTGCCTCCGGCGAAACGGGAGACCGAGGCGTTCGAAGCGCCCGCGTCGCGGCAGCTTGCGGCAAGGGCGTGCGCCTCGGCGAACGAACGCGCCGGAGCGATCACCAAAAACGTTGCTCCGGCCGAATCCGGCGGTTGAGGAGGCGTCTTGCCGAGGAGCGACGCCGCCGCGGAGCGTGTTGCAACCTCCACGGCTTTTCGCGCCGCCTCTTCCGCCGTGTACCCTATCTCCTTTGCGGAGGCGCTTCCGGCGGCGACCTGACGCGCGTTGGAAGCCGTGCACGCCGTCGCCGACACCGTCGCGGTCGCGGTGAAGAGACCGAATTCGTTCCGCACCGGAGACGGCACGGCGACGGAGCCCGAAAGGAGGACGGAGAAGCCGAATGTCCTGCCCAGCGCCATAATCGCCTCGACGTTCCCTTCGAGCGCCAGGATGGCCGCCTTGTTCTGGCGGATCCGTTCGAGCTGTTTTTCGTCGACGGCCTTGTACCCTTCATCCAGAAGCGCCCGGATCAGTATCGATCTCGCGAGGGGGGCATGCGACGTCCCCTTCACAAGGACGGCGATAGTCTTGCCCTTCGGCAGTTCGGCCCGCGCCTCGCCGGACGGAAGAAGCGCAAAGAAAAAGATGACGGCCATGCAGACTGCGAGCATTTTTTTCATGGCATTTACCTCACATCGGCGCGGACGATTCTGCTCTCGGTGAAGAATCGCTTCAGCGGAACCGTCACCTCGACTGTGTACACCCCGTCCTTCACGCCCTGAAAATCGACCTGTCCGTCGACGACATCGCCCTCTATCTCAATGGAGGTGATCTTCTCCGGAAGTCCGTGACGAATCTCATAAAGGAGACAGAGAAGATTGCGGCGCGCATCCGTCAGCGCCCCCCGTTTTGCCAGCATCTGGTCCTGCGGGGAGGTTGAAGGAAGAGGGGCCTTCCCCTGCGACGTCACGGACTCGCCCTTCCAGTCGACGACGCCGAAGCGAAAGACCTGAATATCTTCCGCAACGCTCTTCGACTCGACGATGGACTGAAAGAGAGCCGCCAAATCCTCCGTTCCCTCCGCAGGAAGCGACGCGAAGGCTGCGGAGGAGAAGAAAACGACCAGAAGGCACACAAGTACTCTGCAGACTCTCAACGTCTATCGCCCCTTTCGTCCGTTCACCGTCCCTGCGGTAATACCGGTGATTTCTACGCCGAGCGCCTCCAGCGCGATGGCGATCTCCTCCGAAGAGGTTTCCGCCGACACATCCAGTTCCAGCGTCCGGTTCGCGTAGGCGCGCTGGTAGACTCCGTTGACGCCGCGTACCTCTCCCAGACTGTCTCGAAGCGACCTGGCCTCGGCGAATGAAAGATCGCTCACGGTGACCTTGAACGATCTTCCGGGGATGCTGCCGGAAGCGCCGCTGACGAGCGCGTAGGCGACTGTGTGCAGCAGCGAGCCGGCCATGCGCGGGGACAGCTTTTGAAACGCCTTCATTGCGCCGTCGTTCGGCGACGTTCCCTGCACTCTCAGTTCGGAGCCCTCGGCGCCGATGATATGGGCCGTCTGGGTGATGATTGCTTTGAGCTGAAGCTGCGAGTTGACTGCATAGAGCACGACGCCGGAAACTTTCTGTTTCGTCGCTGTGCTCGCCTGCGCCTTTCCGTGGATCAGCACGTCGGACTGAAAACTCCTTGCAAGCTCCTGAAGCACGGCAGTGTCGCCCGATATTTTCGCGGCTTCGATCTCTCCCTTGCGGATCGCCCCTGCCTGTCCCGGGTCGACGAGCATGTACCCAGCCTTCTGAAACGCTTTCAGTATTTCTCCCTCCGCTGTGGAGAGGAACTGCCGCTCGCCGTCGATAACTTCGTCGATGAGCACCATGATCCTCGGATTGCCTAGAGCGTCGATCACAGCGGGGCCGAGAACGCCGTCGAGCGTCGACGCCGAGACGGTGCACTGCGCGGTCAGGCGAAGAATGCCGTCGTTAGTTTGTTCTTCCTTCACATTCTCCGTGGCTGTCACCAGCCCCTCCGAACGGGAGAAGACCGTGTCGCGGACCACCTCGAAGTCTTTCATCTCGGTGATGCCCTGAACCCGTGCGCCGATTCCCTTTTCGAGCGCGTTTCTGTAGAGTTGACGCCGCGCTTCTTCCCGCGCCCGTGCGACGTCTCCGTTCACGATCGCGGCCATTCCCTCCGCTTCGACGACGATCTTCTCCGTTCCGGAGGCGAGCGCCGGGAGAAGGAGCAGAAGAAGCGCGCAGGTACACAGTACGGAGAGGAGTGTCCGTCTCATAATGTCACCGTTTAACCACTGTCACGCGGCAGGGAACGCGAAAGTCGTACGAGCTGCCGCGCACCTTCGCAGCGTCCGCGTTGCTGATGACGATATCGACGTTCTGCGGCGCGACGGTCCGCACCGCTTTTGCGACGAGAGGTGTGGAGGCGATTCGCGGAGCGCCCTTCGCATAGGCGAGGTTTGTGTGGTAGTCGCACAGACCGGAGGCGAGGAAGCGCTCCGCGTCGGCAAAGTCGATACCGTACACTTCCTTGCCGTTTTCGTCGACGACGCGGAAGATCATCGCCGGGATGAGAGGGAGATGCGTCGCGTCGATCAGCAGCCCCGATGCGCTGATCTTGCCTGCGGGAGGTGTCGGGGGAACGGGTTTCTGTCCCGGAGCCTTGGGAAGTCCCGGCAGCACGGCGGTGCGCACTTTTTCGAGTTTCACGCGCCCTGTGACGGTGTAGATCTCGCCGTCCCAGGACGCGTCGGAAATCTCGATTCCCTTGATGAGCCCCTGAACCTCCGTCCGTACGGTATCGTTCGCCATGAAGTCGGTCATCGTCGTCTTCGCGTCCACGCGCACGCCCTGGATTGCCTCAAGAAGATTGCGCTGGAGGTCGACGATGGCCCCCCTGCGCGCAAGCAGTTTTCCCTGCGCGGTCTTTTCCTTGCCGGTCGGGGCGACGGCCTGTCCCGAGGCCTCGACGTAATCGTCGGTCCAGTTGACGCGGGCGAATTCAGTGCCGACGATCAGCGCGGACGGGGATGGAGCGGGGAGCGTTCCAGTATCGAATGCAGTGGAAACGTCGACCGCGGGCGCGGCCGGCACGGAATCTCCTGCCTCAGGCAGGTCTTCGATCGGCGGAAGGAACACCTCCTCCGTGGCAAACGCCGGAACTCCTAAGAGCAACAGGAACAGAAGACAAGAAACGAAGCGTTTTTGAGACATCGCATACTCCTCCTCTCTAGTTTTTCGAGGAAGATGGGCCGAGGTTTATGTGCGGAGAGAAAAGAAAATGTATACCATTCTCGCGTCTTCCTCGTACACTATGATACTCTATTTACTTCGAATTTTCAACCGAAGCGCGATGTTGCTTTAATAGGAAAAAAGGCTGAAGCGCCTTCCTTAAGAAGCGCTTCAGCCAGTAATTTCTCGCAGGAGGTTTTTCTGGCGCTACGCTTCCGCAGGAAGAAAGTGCAGCCCCTCGGGGAGAAAACGCAGCTCCGCCTCCGCTCCGGGGGGGAGCGGGTCGCGCTCGAACGGGTTCGGAATGTGCACCGTAACCGGTTCGGTCCCGGGCAGCTCCACCTCGTACTCCATCACGCTTCCCAGATAGGTGGCGCGGAGCACGGTCCCGGCTATCGCGTTCCTGCCGGAGTCTTCAAGAGGGGAGAGGCGCACGGCCTCGGGGCGGATCATCGCCTCGTAGGCGCCCGCCGTCAGTTCTTCTCCGGCTTCTGGGCGCCAGGGCTTCCCCAGAAGCGTCCACGCGCCCGCAGCGTCCTTTTCGGCGGGAAGAAAGGCCGCCTTGCCGATGAAGGAGGCGACGAAGCGGTTCACGGGGCGGGCGTACAGCTCCCGCGGACTCCCCATCTGTTCGATGCGCCCCCGATTCATCACGACGACGCGGTCGGAGATGCTCATGGCCTCGATCTGGTCGTGCGTCACGTAGATGCTCGTGATGCCGAGGCGCTGCTGCAACTTCCTGATGTCGATGCGCATCTGCTCGCGGAGCTTCGCGTCGAGGTTCGAGAGCGGTTCGTCGAAGAGAAGGACGGATGGCTCCATCACCACGGCGCGCGCCAGCGCCACCCGCTGCTGCTGTCCTCCGGAGAGCTGGCTCGGTTGGCGTTCCTCCAGCCCCTCCAGCCCGACCAGTTCCACGACGCGTTCGGTCCGCTCGCGGATCTCCTTCTTGCTCAGCTCCTTGAGCTTCAGGCCGAAGGCGATGTTGTCGCGCACGTCGAGGTGCGGGAAGATTGCGTACGACTGGAAGACCATCGTCGCGTTCCGCTTGTTCGGCGCGACGTCGTTCATCCGCCGCTCGCCGAAGAAGATGTTCCCCGAGGTGGGGTCCTCGAAGCCCGCGAGCATCCGGAGGAGCGTCGTCTTGCCGCACCCCGAGGGGCCGAGGAGGGTGACCAGATCGCCGTCGCGGACCTCCAGCGAGACGGCGTCCACCGCCCGGAAGATGCTGCCCGGATCGTCGAAGCTGCCGAAATCCTTGGTTATAGAGTCGATGACTATTTTCACGAGCCTATTCCTCCTGAATCTGGATTGCCGCCATGCCGCCCGCGCGGCCGGGGACGAGGCGTGCGATGATTGCCATCGCCGCCGTCACGATCACCACGAGAATCACGCTGAATGCCGCAGCCACGCCGAGACGCCCCGATCCCACCTGGTTCAGTATCTGCACCGTGAGCAGGTTCCAGTTGGCCGAGACGAGGAAGATGGCGGCGCTGATGGCGGTCATCGCGCGGACGAAGGCGAAGACGAGCCCCGAGAAGAAGGCCGGGGCGATGATCGGCAGCGTGACCTTCCGGAAGGTGGTCAGCTTGTCCGCGCCGAGGTTCTGCGCGGCCTCCTCAATGGACGGGTCGATCTGGCGGAGCACCGCGATTCCCGACTGGATGCCGACGGGGATGTAGCGGAAGACGAAGTTCAGCACCAGGATCGCGAGCGTGCCGATCAGCATGAGGGGCGGCGTATTGAAGGCGAGGATGTACCCGATGCCGATCACGGAGCCGGGGACGGCGAAGTTGAGGATGGAGGTGAACTCCATGACCCCCTTGCCGGGGAACGAGGTGCGCACCACGAGGAAGGCGATGAGCATTCCCAGCACGCCGGAGAGCGGCGTGGCGCAGATCGCGACGATGAGCGTGTCGCGGATGGTCCCCATGCCGACGCTGAAGGCGTAGGCGAAGTGGTTCAGCGTAGGAGTGAAGTCGAAACCCCAGACGCGGGTGAACGCGCCGACGAAGATCGTCCCGTAGAAGAGGAGGACGAGGCCGCAGAAGGCGGCGGAGAAGGCGATGAGGCCGCGCCGCGCGTTTCTGCTCACAAGCTTGGATGAGGATGCGACAGGTTTCCCCGTTACGGTGGTGTACTGGCGCTTCTGCAGGTAGTAGCGCTGGATGGCGAAGGAGGTGATCGACGGGATCAGCAGCACCACCGCGAGAGCGGCCCCGAGCGGCAGGTTGAACGAGCCGGTGATCTCGAGGTAGGCCTGGGTGGAGAGCATGGGGAAGCGGCTTCCGGCGAGCACCAGCGGGTTGCCGAAGTCGGCGAGCGACTCTATGAGCACCACAAGGAAGGCGCTCGCGATTCCCGGCAGACTCAGCGGCAGCGTCACGCGCAGAAAGGTCTGGAGCCTCCCCGCGCCCACATTCATCGCCGCATCCTCCAGCGTCGGATTCAGCGACTCCATGACGCCCTTCAGCGTGAGGTAGGCCACCGGCGCGAAGGTGAAGATCTGCGACAGCAGCACGCCCTTGAAGCCGTAGATGTTGTAGTTTCGGATTCCCAGCAGCCCCCGCGTGATCAGGCCGTTCGCGCCGAAGAGCATCAGGATGGAGAGCGCGCTCGTGAAGGGGGGCGAGATGATGGGGAGGATGAAGAGCAGGTGGAGCGCCTTCTTCCATGGGACCGACGTGCGCGTGATCGTGAACGCCGCCGCGAAGCCGACGAGCACGCTGCACGCGGCAGTGCAGAAGCCGACGGTGAGACTGTTCCAGAGAGACGAGCGAAGGTAGTTGAACGTGAGGAAACGCGTATAGTTCTCGAGCGAAAACGCGCCCTGCTCCGACTGAAAGCTCTTGACGAGCACGGAGAGCAGCGGGAAGACGACGAAGACGCCCAGCGACACGAAGAGCAGCACTACCAGAAGCGCGAGAAGGGGGTCGCGGGTCAGAAGCTGAATCTCCCTTCTCCCGCGTGCGAATGCGGTCATTCTGTTGATTGACACCTCCTAAGCAAAAGGGGGAAGAGGCAAGCCCCTTCCCCCGGTTCGTCGAAAGCGCGGCGGCTACTGACCGAGGACTTCCGTCACCCAGCGGTCGACGAGGCGCTTCTTCTCTCTCGCGGCCTCAAGACGGTCGTAGTCGATCAGCTTGATCTCGGAGAGCGGGGGAAGCCCTTCGCCTGCCGAGACGTCGGTGCGCACGGGGAAGAAGTAGGTCTTCTTCGCGCTGAGCACCTGCTGCCCTTCCTTGGAGACGATCCAGTCGACAAGCGCCTTTGCGCTGTCGAGATTCTTCGCCCCCTTGATGATGGAGAGCGCCGCCGCCTCGTACCCCACGCCCTCGGCGGGGAAGACGACCTGCGCCGGGTACCCCTCGTCCACCAGCTTCAGGAACGCCGGGGTGAACTGGATGGCGATGGACGTCTCGCGGATGGCGAGGTTCTTGCTGGGGCCGGTGCCGCTCTGCGTGTACGTCTGAATGTTCGGATTGAGTTCCTTCATGTACGCGTACGCCTCGTCCTCGCCGAACGTCTCGATCAGGGTCATGATCATGGCGTAGGCCGTGCCGGACGACTGCGGCGAGGGCATCTGAATCATCCCCTTGTACGCCGGGTCAAGCAGATCCTTCCACGACGCCGGAACGGACTTGCCGTCGGCCTTCAGCTCCTCGGGAAGCACGCCGAAGCCGAGCGGATTCATGTAGAACGCGTGCCAGTACCCCTCGGGATCCTTGAAGCCGGAAGCAAGGTCGCCCGCCGCCGCGGAGACGTACGGCTGCGTCAGGCCGCGGTCCTTTGCGATGATGTGATTCTCGTTGGGAGCGCCGAACCAGACGTCCGCCTGCGGATTGGCCTGCTCGGCCTCGATGCGGCTCATCGCCGGACCGGAGGAGAGAAAGACCATGTTCACCGTGATGCCGGTTGCCTTCGAGAACTCGTCGAGGAGGTTCTTCGCATTCTCCTCGTCCACGCTGGAATACACAACCAGCTCCTTCGCGAACGCCGCGCCGCCGAGGAACGCGAACGCCAAAAGCGCCGCGGTCGCGATGCACACCAGTTTTCCGTACCGTTTCATTCTTCAAATCCCTCCCGAATCAGAGTGTAGGACTGCTCAAAGTGTTGCTGAAATCTTGCAGTATTGTAACACAAGGAAAGGGGCGAGAAGCGAGGGGGAAAGAACGACGTATGGTGTCTCTTGGGTATGATAACGTGGGGAAAAGGCTTAGGTACGCTCTGCTTGCGAAGCGAGTACAAGGAAGATCCTCGTGAGAAACCTGTGTGTTTCCGTTGTCATCCTCAGATGTCTTGTTTATAATGAGTCTCAAGAAGTCATTGCCATCGTGAAAAAGCATCATGAATGTATATCAGGCCCGCTCGCCTCCAAGGCGGCCACACCACTTTTGAACGGAGGAAAAACGCTCATGTCAAAAAAAATGACAGCGCTCTTCTGCACCCTGATCTTTCTGTTCGCACTCGTCCACGCGCCCGTCCGCGCAGAAGCGCAGGAAGACTACGACCCCCAGTTCACCATGCTCACGCTCAACATGGCGATCGTCTCGGTGTACAACATCGTCAGCACGCAGGACCGCATCGTGCTGGACCAGGAGTACGAGAACATCATCAACAACCTGAAGCTGGGGAACATCGAGGACGACTACGAGATCAAAGCCCTCTACGACGAGCTGATGCTCATCATCTCCAACACCAGGCTCAGAGAAGAAGAGAAGGTCAGATTCCTGGAGAAGTTCGACCGGCGCGAGAAAGAAGCCATCGTTGGAGCGATCTCCGGAATACGCGCCTATGGAGGAGATCCCTGGAGTTTTTTAGGGAGCCTGCTCACATCGAGTGTGTCGGCGTATTTCAGCTACAGGGATTCGATCAACCAGATGCAGTACGAACTCGGGGACGAAATGTGGCAGCTTCGAAAAGAGCAGGTAGAGGACTTCGACGATCTTCAGCGACGGCTGCTGAGCTCCTCGTGGTCGCTGCTACGAAAGTACCGCCTCCCAGACGAGTACCGCATCACCCAGCGCGATCTGGACGATTTTAGCAAGGCAGTTCAGGAGCAGGACAAGAGTCGCGCCGTCCGTATGTTCAAAGCGCTGGAGGCGAACTTCAAGGCCTACCCCACCTTCTGGTACTTCTACGGCAGGGCGGCGATGATGAACAGCGACGAAAAGCTTGCGGAGAAGTGCTTCGAGGAGTTCGAGCGAGTCTGGCGTCCGGTGTTGCGCCAGGACCCGTACAAGCTGGAAGTCGCCAAGCACAGGGTTGAGTCGCTGGTGAAACGCCACGCTCCCAAAGAGGAGATAATGGAACAGCTCGCCATCGTCGGTGAACACGCTCCTCGGGCCAACTGGAACGCCAAGCTCTTCCTCGGTGTAATGCACTTCGCCCTGGGCGAGAAGAAGGCTGGCATCGAATTCGTCGAGGAGAACATCTTCTTTGACATTGAAAAAGACCTGAGCGCGCCGATCCTCCGCTCAATGGAGCAGGACCGGCTGGATATGTCCCAGTTGGGAAGCGAGCTTCAGTCGGCCTTGCAGGAACGTGAAAAAATCGCGGAGTATACTGCTGACGCCGAGAAAGGTGATGCTGTTGCTCAGTATAATTTGGGGGTTATTTATGTAGATGGAATTGCAGTTTCGAAAGATTATCTTCAGGCAGAAAAGTGGTTCCGAAAGTCTGCTGAACAGGGGCATTCTGTAGCTCAGTTTTTATTGGGCGTTATGTATGCACAAGGCGAAGGCGTGCCCCAAGATGAAAGGCAAGCGGTGGATTGGTGGAGAAGGAGCGCTGAACAAGGATCTGATGTCTCCCAGGAGAGGCTTGGTATGGCGTACTTAAAAGGAAAAGGGGTACCTCAAGATTTCTACCAAGCTGCAAAGTGGTTTCGTGCGTCTGCTCAACAAGGAAATGCACAAGCACAAATAAACCTTTCCGCGCTTTATTTTTCTGGTCAAGGGGTTCCCCAGGATGATAAACAGGGAATGGCTTGGTGTCGTAAAGCTGCTGAACAAGGATTTGCTGAAGCTCAATATAGACTGGGTCTTTTTTATAAGGATGGATACAAAATGCCTCAGGATGATAGACAAGCGGTGGAGTGGTATCTGAAGGCAGCTGTACAGGGACATGCTGGTGCACAAACACAGTTGGGAGTAATGTATGCGACTGGAAAGGGAGTTTCTGAGGATGATGTTAAAGCAGTGGAGTGGCACCGAAAAGCTGCTGAGCAGGGTCATGTTTTAGCCCAGCTCAGATTGTCCGCTATGTATGCCTTGGGGGAAGGAGTCGCAAAGGATTATCGCCAAGCAGTAAATTGGGGCAGGAAAGCTGCTGAACAAGGGGATGTAACAGCACAGTATCTGATGGGAGTGTTCCTTCCAGATGCAGAAGGAGAAAATGTGAACCACTCCGAAGTATACTTTTGGTATTATCTTGCCTTTCTTAATGGTCATCCAGATGCAAAAGAAATGGTTGATTCAATAGAAGAGAATGCGAACCAACTCAATTTATCGAAGGATGATATTGAAAAAGCTCGGCGAAGAGCGACGAAGATATCTGAACAACAGAAGAAAAAATAGAAATAGAGTTAGCAAATGGTGTTTGAAAATAGCCGATTGTTCTATTTTATTGTTGGAGGGTTGATGGTGTATAAGTTCCGTTCGATCATTTTGAGTTATTTTCTTATAGTTTTATGCTTTTCTGTTTTACTTCTCTTTCCGTTGCCGGAGGGGGAAGCCTCAGGTCAGGCAGCCTTGTTTTTCAACGATCTCTTCGGAACCGTTGACAGCTCCTCCTCAAGGCGATTGCAGCCTCTGTGGGATGCAGTGGAATCAATGATCGACTCCTACGACCCTCGTGAATTGCAACGAAGAAACCCTGATTTGCAGTGGTTCAAAACAGACAGGAGCTTTGACCGATGGCTTCTGTTCCACTGGGGGTTCACTCTGAAGGCGAATACCGCGACCATTGGCAACGGTTCGGTAGGAAAAGCATTGCAGGATAAGATACGCAAAGATATGAACGACTGGCTTCGCGAAATGGAAAGACAGAAGAAGCCGGAAAAAGAGAAAGGAGATTTCCGGAACAAAGCCGAACGCACTCTCTTTGATGCAATAGAGAAAATGGGTCTTGAACGGGAAAGAAAGATGAAAGAGACGGTGTATCGGACAATGAACCCTGGAAGCTACAAAAAAGCGGGAGAATTTGCCGTAATTCTTTACAACGCGTATCTGTTGAATAAGTTTCTTTCTTCCAGCGAACAGCTTCGGGATAGGAACATAATAGACTCCATCATCAAGGAAATAAAGCGAGAGGGACTTGAGCCTGCAGTACGTGGTTCCGACCTGGAACGACAGATGCAACAGGAAATCCTCTCGCGTTGCGAAGAGGCGATTCGACAAGGCAGCGGCGTGACGCAGAGGCACAAGATAGAATCCTTCCTGGAAGCCCTGCAGTACGCGATGCCCCGGATTGTTCGGCAAAAATGAATATGTTCGATAATTTGCAGAGCTTGAAGGTGTGTCCGGGAGTCCATGCATGAGATGGACGGAGAAACGCACTGAGTAGTTGCATTGGATAATGCCACCCGGAGATGAGGAGGTCGTTGTACCCTCGATCGCTTCCTTGCAAAACCTCTTTGCTTATGTATAATTGAATAGGTTTTGCACAGGAGGTATTTCGTATGGAAAACCGAACGAAGGTGCTTGCGCTCGCAAGGAGAAAGGGGATACTTCGCGCCGAAGACTTTGAGTCCGCCGGTATTTCGAGGAATTACCTGTACTCCTTTCATAAAATGGGGCTGCTTTGCAGGAACGCCAGAGGACTCTACAGCCTGCCGGAGGCTCCGACGACGGAGCGCGCGCTCTTTGCCGAGATCGCAAAGCGGGTTCCGCGCGCCGTGGTGTGTCTCCTTTCAGCGCTTCTCTTTCACGAGATCACCACGCAGCTCCCTCGCGAAATTTGGCTGGCAGTTCCAAGGGGTTCCTGGAGGCCGAATAGCCTCTATCCTCCGCTGATTCTAACCTATCTCTCCGGCGAGGCGTACTCTTTCGGCATCGAGAAGTACGACGTCGGAGGTGTCGAGGTAAAAGTGTATTCTCCGGCGAAGACCGTCGCGGACTGTTTCAAATTTAGAAACAAGGTGGGGCTCGACGTTGCCATAGAGGCTCTCCGGGAGGTATGGCGCTCACGGAAAGCGACCGCCGACGAACTTTTTCGCGCCGCTGAGATAAACAGGGTTGCTCGAACGATGCGTCCCTATATGGAGGCCATCGTATGAGTCGGGCGGAGAAACGCGATCTTCCTCGCTCGATATTTCACAGACTGTTGAACAAGGCGAAGGAGAACGGAGATGATTTCAATCTCCTGCTCTCCAGATACGGGATGGAGAGATTGCTTTTTCGGCTGAGTGTCTCGCCGTATGCCGAGCGCTTCATTTTGAAGGGAGCTAGCCTTTTTCTGGTTTGGAAAGGGCGGGGGTATCGCGTTACCAGAGATGTGGATCTTCTTGGTTCGGGCAATCCCGAACCATCGGTTCTTTTCGAGATTTTTCGAGCTGTGTGCGAAACCGAATGTCCGGAGGACGGAATGGAGTATCCTACGGATTGTGTACGGGCTGTGGAAATTCGAGAGGGGCGTGAATATACGGGAGTACGGATAACGATGACAGGGTTGTTGCATCATGCGCGCATCCCCCTGCAACTGGATGTCGGTTTCGGAGATGTCATAACACCTGCTGCGGAGGCGGTAGAGTATCCTGTGATTTTGGACGGTCCAGCTCCACGGCTGCGAGCCTACCCGAAGTATACGCTTTTGGCAGAAAAACTGGAGGCGATGGTGGGGCTGGGTTTTGCAAACAGCAGGATGAAGGATTTTTTCGATATGTGGGTGCTGTCGACGTTGTTCGGTTTTGATGGAGAAGTTCTGAGCCGAGCGGTTTCGAACACCTTCCATCGTCGGCGAACGTCTTTACCGGAAGCGCTTCCGTTTGCCTTCACCGCATCGTTTTACGACGATCAGCAGAAGAAGGCGCAGTGGAAAGCCTTTGTTCGAAAAACAAAGCCCGATGTGGTCGTGGAATCCCTGAGTTCAGTCGTCTCGGATTTGCTCCCGTTCATCATGCCGGTTTTGGAAAGCCTAAGAAGCGAGATCCCTTTCCAAAAGAACTGGCTTCCTGGAAAGGGATGGATAGACTCGAAGGAGGATTGAGGTACAAGAGCTGAAGCTACTTTTCCACAAGCGGGCGGATGCGTTCAACCTCTTTGCCGACCTCCTGCCGCGCTTCCCAGAGATCCACTTCCTGCTGGGCGTCCAGCCAGAATTCGGGAGAGTTGCCGAAGAGCCGGGCGAGGCGTAAAGCCATTACCGGGGTCAGAGAGCGCCGCTCTCGAAGCAACTCGTTCACCGTCTGCCGGGAAACCGCGATAGCGTTTGCGAGTCCGGATGCAGACAGCCCGAACTCTGGCAGAAAATCCTCCCTGAGCATCGTGCCAGGATGCGTAGGTGGTATCTCTCTTTGCTGCGTGTTGGGTATACTCATGCTGAAGCCTCATCTCAGAGAAGTCGACTATTCCGACCTCATAGGCATCACCGCCGGGAGTGAAAGAAAAGCAAATACGCCACTGATGAATTGTAAGAAAAGAGAGCATTCTCTCTCTTCTGGGCACTCCCGAGGAGCCCGGTACCCTCCCGTGGTTGTACGCTATTCGTAATGGCTCCACATACGGAGCACTTTCACCGTTCGCTCCGTTTCGATCACTTGGTAGACCAGACGATGGCGGATGTTGATTCGGCGGGAACATGCGCCTGAAAGATCGCCGACGAGCTTTTCAAAAGGCGGAGGGGATCGGTAGGGGTCTTCACGCAGGAGCGCGAGAAGCTGTTCCGCCTTGGGTTTCAGCCCCGCCGAAAGCAGCTTTTCTGCATCTTTCAGAGCCTCCTTGGTGAAAACAACTTTCCACGATCCTACCATCCGATATCCTCGGCGCACTCTTCCACCGTCGTTGCCATCCCTTCGATGATGGAGTCGCGCATTCCGGGGATGCTGCACAGAAAGAGCGTCTCTTCCATGGCCCTCCAGTCGGACTCACTGACCAGCACGGCCGCGTTGCGTTTTCCCGCGATGCGCACCGGAACGTGGGTATCCGCCACCTCGTCAAGAAGCTGAAAGAGCCGTTTTCGGGCTTCCGTTGCTGTGATGTCGCTCATATCTTCACCTCCTGTGGTACGTTCTATGCTACATGATGTCTGCGGCGAGGTCAAACGCCGGAGTGCAGCGTCACCACCGTTCGCTCTTCCCAAGAAGCCGTATTTGTCACGATGCCTTCCTCTTTCTTCGATGCTATCATGCTCGAAAACATGCGAAGGAGCGTGTGCTCATGCGAAACGGAATATGGGGCGCTGCATTGTGCGCGATCCTGTCGGCGGCGATTTTTCTCGCGGGAGTGTCTGCTGTAAAACTCTATGCTCAAGAAATCCCGGGGACGTCGGTCGGAAGAAAAGCCGCCATCGGCATCATGTCGCGCGAGATCAGCGCGGCGATGACCCCGTGGAAGATCAAGGGGCCAGTACGGAAGGCGACGGAGTACTCGCGGCATATTTGGGACGCCTGCGAACTCTACAAGGTCGACCCCTTTCTGGTCGCCGCGCTGGTCTGCGTGGAGTCGGAGGGGCGGGCGGACGCCGTTTCGCATTCACGGGTCGGCCTGATGCAGGTGAACGTGCAGGAGAATATGGCCTGGATCACGAAGCACTTCCCGAAGATCAAGACCGTGGACGACCTGCTCAAGGCGCGGAACAACGTGATGGCGGGGGCGTTCGCCCTCTCCGCCGCGATGCGGAGTTCGGAGGACGTCCGGACGGCGCTGTTCAAATACCTCGGTACGGAGGATGAACGGCAGGTTGGGAAGATACTCGACGTCGTCGGTCGAATGAACACGGCGGCGCAAGCCGGAAGAAAATAAGAGAAAGAATACGGAAATCGCGGTGTGTTGAAGTACGGGGGGACCCCGTCCGCGTGTTCCTTTCCTTGCGCGCTTCTCCCTGCTACAATGTGAAGAAACACACCAGAAGGAGGTTCCGCCATGCTTTCAGTTTCCGACGTGGTCTTTTCCTTTTCGCCCGAACATCCGCCCGTAGCGCGGGTGAGTCCCGGGGATATGGTGCGCTTCATGACGAAGGACTGTTTCTGCGATCAGGTGACGGGAGCGTCCGACCTCGTGACGGCGATTGATTTCGACAGGGTGAACCCCGCCACAGGCCCGGTCTTCGTGGAGGGCGCCGAGCCGGGGGATACGCTGTGTGCGGAGATTCTTTCCATCGACGTCGCGGAAAAGGGAATCGCCTGCACGCTGCCGGATTCCGGGCCGCTGATCGGGTGGTGCGAGCTGCGCACCAAGGTGATCGAGGTACGCGAGGGGAAAGCGATCTTCAACGACCTCGTCTTCCCGGTGCGTCCGATGGTCGGCGTCATCGGAACGGCTCCCGCCGAGGGCGCGGTGGTCTGCGGCCAGCCCGGAGCGCACGGAGGCAACCTCGACTGCAAGTTCATGACCGCGGGCGCCAAGGCGTATTTCCCCGTTCGGACACGGGGCGCGCTCTTTCAGCTCGGCGATCTGCACGCTTCGATGGGCGACGGCGAGATCGGCGGTACGGGGATCGAAATCGGGGGAACGGTGCTTGTCCGGCTGCACTTGATCAAAAATCTGCCGCTCGACTGGCCTATGTTGGAGACAGGCGACATGATCCATACGCTCGCCAGCGGTCCGGAGTTCGTCGCTGTACAGCGGGAGGCCGCACGCCAGATGCAGCGGCTGATCGCGGCGGCCTGGGGGTGGGACGAAACGGACGCGGCGCTTTACCTTTCCGTGAGGGGCGATTCCGCGATCTGCCAGACCTGCCAGCCCAGCACGTTCGATATGGTGCTGCGCATGGGAATACCGAAAGAACCGGGGAAGGCGCGCCTTCTCCCCCTGCCGGGATAAAGCAGAAGAGAGGCTTCCCGTCCGGGAGGCCTCCCTCGAATTTCCGTATGCCTGCATGCGCCGTTCCGTCAGGGCGTCCGCTCTCCGAGCAGCCCGCGCAGCACTGCGGCGCCGACGGCGTGGACGTTGCGGACTGCCGCCTCAACCGAGCTGTACTCGTCGCCCCCCTCGCTCATCAGGCTCTCGTAGGCCGAAGCCCCCTTCCACTGCATGGCGAAGTTGGAAACCGACCTGAGGATGATCACCCGCTCCGGATCGGCCTTTGCCAGTTGAGAGAGGCTGGCGCCTTCGTCTTCCCGCGTGCTCAGGTCGACGATAGCCTCTGCGCTTACCTCCTTATTTCTTCAAGATAGAGATGAATACGTTGCTGCAGGCTTTCTCTGTCGATCATTCCGGTGCTTGTCTGTACCGTGTACATCTTCTCGGGCACGACGAGCGCGGCGGGATCGAATCCGCACAGCCGTTTCCACTCGTGCTTCCGCAGCAGCGCTTTCGCCGCCAGCTCCCTGAGCTTCCCGGCGTCCCACTTCGCGCCGAGGGCGTCAAGCCCTTGAAGGATAATCTCCTCATCATAGACGCCGCGCGCGAAGAGGCAGATCACCAGTGAATTGAGCACCATGCGCCAGCGCGCCTCCTTCACTTGCGCGCGGACCTGCTCCTCCAATGGCTTGGGCGCGTTCAGCAGATTCTGGTCGATGGAGTAGCCGTTGTCGTCGAGATGGGAGTGGCGTACGCCGAGGAGGCAGGTGACCGCGAAGTTCTCGCCCGTCATGTAGCCGCCGGGCTCCACGCCGCCGTACTGGATGGCCCATTCAAGCCCGCCGCGCTTCTTCGCGCAGAACGCGCACCCCATTTCAAGGTCGCGGTAGAACTCGCTCTCTCCTTTCGCCATCCGTTCGAGGACTTCGAGATACGCTCCGCAGTCGCCGAAGGAGAGCGAAACGCCGCCTGTATCGTCGAGCGAGAGCACTCCGTGGAGGAAGGACTCCGTAGCCCAGGCGAGGGTGCAGCCGAGCGATATTGCGTCCCACCCCTGCTTCTCTGTGAAGAGCAGCAGCTTGAGGATATCCTCGGGGGAGGAGAGGCTGAGCATGCTCCCCATCGCGTAGATAAGCTCGTAGTCGTAGGACACGCGGTTCGTGCTGTAGTGGTAGGGGGCGAACTCCTCGCGCAGCTCGGCCATGTGGATGCAGCCGCACTGACAGTGGGCGCAGGCGGTGTGCTGGACGAGGAAGTCCTTCGCGAAGCGCTCCCCGGAGATGGCCTCGGCCCCCTCGAAGTTCCCCTGTGAGAAGTTGCGCGTCGGAAGCCCCCTGATGAGCGAGAGCGGACGGACGTTGGCGGGGGTGCCGAGATCGTGGTACTTCTTCATCTCCTTCGACTTGACCACCCGGTCGTAGAGGATGTCGTAGACGGCCTTGAACTCCTTCGGGCAGGCGAGCGGCAAGGTTCTGGTTCCGCTGATGACGATCGCCTTGAGGTTCTTGCTGCCGAGAACCGCGCCAAGTCCCAGCCTGCCGAAGTGCCGCGAACCGTCCACCGTGGCGCACGCCATGGGTGAGAGCCGTTCGCCGGCGGGGCCGATGCGGAGGATGGAGACCTTGCGTCCGCTCTTCCCCTCAGCCTCTCTCAGAATACGCTCGGTAGCGGCGGCGGACTGCCCCCTGAAGGTGGAGGCGGACTTGAGTTCGGCGGAGTCGTTCTCAATGACGAGGTAGGAGAGTTTTTCCGCCCTGCCGGTGATCACGAGCGCCTCGATTCCCGCTTCGTGCAGCGACATCGCCATGCGGCCGCCTGCGTGCGACTCCCCGAGTTCGCCGGAGAGGGGGGATTTGAACATCGCGACGGTCTTCGTCGCCACAGGAAAGAGCGAGCTGAACGGACCGATCGCGAAGATAACCGGGCTCTCGGGAGCGAGCGGGTCGCCCTTCGGATCTCCGTGGCGGAAGAGCAGTTCCGTGGCGACGGCGGTTCCTCCCAGAAATTCGCCGAAGAGTTCGGGATCGTCGATCATGCGGTGCGTTCCCGTCGTCATGTCGACGTGGAGAATAGCGCCGTTCATCGCGGTTCACACTCCTCTTCTTTCTCGCAGAGCGCGAGGACGTTGTTGGGGCAGTACTTGACGCACTGTCCGCAGTGGATGCACGGGAGGGGGCGCTTCTCCTCCTCGTCCCACTGGAGCGCGCCGATCGCGCACGCCTTGACGCACGCCATGCAGGAGATGCAGAGCTCTTTTTTCAGGCGCACTCCGCCGCCCGGGGCTTTTGTCAGCGCTCCCGTCGGACATGCCGCGGCGCAGTCGGGCTCCTCGCACCGTGCGCAGACGCGGATTGAGAATGCGCCCTCCACGCCTGTGTAGGCTTTGACCCGCAGCGCCGCCTTGCCGCTGCCTGCGGCGTTATGCACCATGCGGCTGCACGCGTACATGCAGCTGAAGCAGCCGATGCACTGGTCACGGTTGACAACTCGTAAATATTTGACAGTCATGCGTTCCACCTCTCACTTTTTTTCTCTCTCCGCAATAATCCCCTGTCTTTTTCTCCCTGTCAACTGCTACAATGAACAAAGAGAAAAGAATTCGAGCCCTTTATAATAAACGGAGGTGGGAGCGATGAGGAAAATTATGTTGATCGCCGTCCTTTGGGGCGCGATGTTTGGAAGCGCGTTTGCGGAGCCGGCTCCCGCGGCGTGGAAGGGAGATCTGCGGCATGTTGTGGAGCGCGGCGGGGTCTCCTATTCCATATATGCGGACAGAACCCGTCTGGTGGAGGACTGTGTTCCAGGCGCGGAGCAGGTGCTCGAAACGTTTGTGCATCTGGTGATCGAATCGCAGAACCTGGTCGAGATCCAGCAGTGGAACATACGGCAGGATGGAAGCGGGTACCGCGTTCAGGATATGTACGACTATACGCTGGATACGTTCGGCATGGTGGATCAGTGAATCGTCCTGCCCGAGTGGGCCTCGTGGAGGCCCGTGGAGGAGGACTCGTATCAGCGGGATGTTATCCGGGCTGCACAGATGATTGTAGCGGAGCGAGGCGATTGACTCTGCGCCGGAATCCGTTCATGCGTTCCGATACTCTTTGAAGGGAGCTGTTTTTGTGGAGAAAGAGAAGCTGTTTCATCGTATGCTCGACGTCATCGAGGGGGATATCGTTCCGCTGACGGCGCGGGGGGTGAGCATCGGGAGCAAGGTGTTCGGCGCGGCGGTGCTGCGGAGGGACGATCTCTCGCTGGTGGTTGCGGGAACGAATCACGAAGCCTTCTCCCCGCTGTGGCACGGCGAGGTGTACACCATCAAGCTCTTCTACGAGCTGCAGGGGCGCCCGGACCCTTCGGAGTGCCTCTTCCTCTCGACGCACGAGCCGTGCTCGATGTGCATTTCGGCGCTGTCGTGGGCAGGATTCAAAGACATCTACTACTTCTTCGGCTACGAGCAGACGCAGGACGACTTCAACATCCCGCACGACCTGCGGATGCTGCGCGAGGTCTTCGGCTGCGCAACGCCGACGAAGGAGAATATCTACTATACCAGCCGTTCGCTCATGGATATCGCGGAGGGGCTGGAGGATCTGGTGACGGCCAGGGCGAGAATCGCCAGGATAAAGGAGACGTATGCCGGGCTGTCCGCCGTCTACCAGGCGGGCGAGAAGAAGATGGTGCTTAAGTAGCGCGGGATGTGCAAGATGCGCGTCGGCGGTACAATCCGATGAACGAAAAATCCCCCCTGCGCCGCGAGGATGCAGGGGGGATTTGCGTTCGAGTCGCGGAACTTCCTCCGCTATTCTTTCGCTTTCAAAAAGCGGTCGAACCACTCCGTCATCTTGCGCAGTCGGGTAAGTCTGGGGCGCGGGCGTCCGCTCCGGCTGAGTTCGTGATTCTCGCCCTTGAAGACGCAGATGTTCGTCTCCACGCCGTGGAGCTTCAGCGCCGTGAACATCTGGAGCCCCTGGGTGAGTTCGCAGCGGTGGTCCTCCTCGGAGTGGATGAAGAGCGTCGGAGTCTTCGCCCTGTCCGCGTACTTCAGCGGTGAGTGGAACCAGAGCTTCTCGTGGTCGCTCCAGATGTCGGCGGCCTGCTGGTCGGGGACGAAGTAGTAGCCGATGTCCGAAATCCCCATCTTTGAGATCCAGTTGCTGATGCTCCGCTGCGAGGCGGCGGCCTTGAAACGGTCGGTGTGCCCGATGATCCAGTTCGTCATGTACCCCCCGTAGGAACCGCCGGTGACGCCGAGCCGGTCTTTGTCGACGAAGGGAAGGTGCTCCACGGCCCAGTCGGTGAAGGCCATCAAGTCGTCGTAGTCCACCGTGCCGTACTTCCCCCGGATGTCGTCGAAGGGGTTCCCTCTGCCGTCGCTGCCGCGCGGGTTGCAGAAGAAGACGGCGTACCCGTTCGCAGCCCAGTACTGCATCTCATGGAAGAATACGTCGCCGTAGGTGAACTTGGGCCCGCCGTGGATGTTCAGGATGGCGGGGTACTTCTTTCCTTCTTCGAAGCCGACCGGCTTCATGTACCACCCGTCGAGCTGTTCGCCCGTTCCGTTGTCGAACGTCACGTGTTCCGGCGCCGACAGTTCGCACTCCTCCAGCAGCCAGTCGTTGAAGTGGGTGAGCTGAATCTCGCGTTCCCTGTCCACGAGGTAGAGCTCCTGAAGCTGGAGCCCCTTCATCCCCACGACGGCCGCTTTGCCGCCGGAAACCCTCCAGTCGTCCACGCTGAAGAGCTCCTTCGTGATCTGCTCCATCGCCCCGGAGGCTGTGACTGCGTGCAGATGCGAGCGGTAGTTGTCCGTGGAGACGAACCAGGCCGCCGGACCGTCCGTGAAGAAGGCGAGGTTCAGGTCGGTCGAGCCGTAGCGGCAGTCGCTTCCCACAGAGTTCCGGAGCCCCTTGTCAAGTTCGGGGGTGATGCAGGCCGTTTCTCCGTTCTCAACGAAGAAAAACTTCACGTTCTCGTTCACTCCGTACTTCTTGAAGTCGGTTCCGGTGACGACCGCCTTTCCATCGAGCCACCCAGCCCACTTGCACGCGAAGTCGGTTCCGGGAAGGAGCGTGGTTGTTGCGCCGCTCTTCCGGTCGATCTGAAGCAGTGCGCTGAACTGGCCCTTGACGTCTTTGAAGACCGGCCCCCAAGCAAGCAGCTTCTCCCCGTCCGGAGAGACGACGTAATTTTCCACGTCCATATCCTCGGGGGTGAGGCGTTTCTCCTCGCCCTCCGGAGTGTAGAGGCAGAGCGACTTTTTCTTCTGCCCCGTGAACCCCTTTCCGTTGGAGCAGAAAGGTACCTGGTCGAAGAAGAGCATCTCCGCGTCGTAGGGGTTGTCGAACGCGGGCTCGAAGACGCCGAGCGCAAGGAAAGTACCGTCTGCAAGGACGGTGAATGAGGAGAGCGCGCGCTTCACGGTGCGAAGCGGTACCGCCTCGCCCCCGCAGATGTCGAGCGTGTAGAACGACGTCTCCGTCTTGGGGGCGTCGTTGCGTCCGCTGGCGAAGACGAGCGTCCTGTTGTCGTGCTTCCACGCGAAAAACTTCTCCTTGCCGGAGGCTGTGAGCTGCCGAAGGCTTCCCGTAAGCAGGTCGTGCATCCAGATGTTCGAGCTGTAGGCGTTGTTTTCGTAGTCGGCCTTGTGGAGGAGAAATGCTATTTTCGTGCCGTCGGGAGAGAACGTCGGTGCGGAGAGAAAGTGGTATCGAAGCAGATCGGTGAGTTCTACGGTTCTTTTCAATTTTCTGGTCCCCTTTGCCTGGAAGTGTGCGGCTATCCTCCGCCGATGATAGGGAAGACGGCGATCGTGTCGCCGTCCTTGACCGGGGTGAGCGGTCCTCCGGTGTGGGCGATGTGTTTGCCGTTCACCAGTACGATCACCCGGTCGGAAATTTTTCCCCCATCGAAAACCTCGGCTTCGAACTCGGGACCGTAGCGCGCGCAAAGGAGACGGAGGAGCCCCTCTACTGAAGAGGCTCCCTCCGCCGTTGTCTCCTTCTCGTTCGTGTAGTCCCGGATAGTCGCGAAGAACAGTACTTTTATCATGCGCTTATTGTAACCCGAGTTCCTCCAGTTTTCCAGTGGTGGGGATGCCTTTGGAGTCCCAGCCGCGAAGCTTGTAGTATTCCGGAAGCATTTCCGGCAGGTGGCTCACCATGCCCTTGGCCGGGCCTTCAGGGATCGGTTCGTTCAGAAGGCGCGCGGGGAGCGTGTCCTCTGCTGTATCCATACCCTCGCGAAGGTTGAACAGACGCTCGATATTCCAGATGCGCTCGCCTGCCTTCAGGGCTTCGGCGCCGTCGTATTCGAAGCCGGTGGCGGCCTTCAGGAACGCGGCGTAGTCGTCGGCGCCCAGGGCGAAGGAGGTGAAGAGGCACATGCCGGAGGAGTCGATCGCCGCAGTGAGATCCTGGAAGATCTTGACCCACGTCGGCTTTGACTGATACTCCGCCGGGTCGAGCTTCTGAGGCAGGCCGAGCACTTCGGGCGAGGTCGTGTAGCCGCGGACGTGGCAGCCGCCGCGGTTGGAGGTGGCGTAGTTCAGGCCGATCCCCTGGACGGCGCGTCCGTCGTACGCGGGCATCTCAAGCTTCTTGGCCGTCATGGAGAACTCGGGGTGCCCGTACATCTCGCAGAGGGCGTAGGAACCCATGGCGAGCTTCTTGCCGAATCCCTCGACGAGTCCCATCTTTTTCGTCCAGTAGGTAACGGCTTCGGCGTTGCCGAACTTCAGTTCGGGGCCGCCCTCCAGCTCTTCCTTCTTGATGTACCCCTTCTCGTACAGCTCCATGGCCGCCGCGATGGTCACGCCCGCGCTGATCGTGTCGAGGCCGTACTCGTTGCAGAGATAGTTCGCTTCGATGATCGGCTCCAGAGGCTCCACGCCGCAGCAGACGCCGAAGGAGAAGATGCTCTCGTACTCGGGGCCCTCGCCCTCACGGTCGCCGACCTTGGTCACGCGTCCGCAGCCGATGGGGCATGCGTAGCAGGAGTATCTCTTGGTGAGGAAATCCCTGGCGAGCGTCTCGCCGGACTGTGAGTCGGCTTCGGGCATGTGGGCGCCCTGCCAGTTCTTGTAGGGGTAGCCGCCGATCTGGTTGATGATGTTCACGAGCACCGCGGTGCCGTAGGTGGGAAGCCCCTGGCTTGTGACGGGGTTGGTCTTCAGCTTCTCCATCGCAGTCGCGAGGACGGACTTCATCTCGTCCTGGTTCTCGACGTGGGGGCGGCTGCTTCCCTTGACGACGATCGCCTTCAGGTTCTTCGAGCCCATGACGGCGCCGACGCCGCTTCGTCCCGCAGCCCTGTTCTTGTCGTTCATCACGGAGGCGAGTTTGGAAAGGCGCTCTCCGGCGGGGCCTATGCAGGCAACCTTCGCCTTGTCGTCGCCGACGGCCGCGAGGAGCTTGTCGGTTGTTTCATGGCTGTCGAGCCCCCAGAATGCGGAGGCGTCGCGGATTTCCACTTTGTCGTCGTTGATCCAGATATAGGAAGGCTTCTGCGCCTTGCCTTCGAGGATGATCATGAACCATCCTGCGCGAGCCAGCTCGGCGCCCCAGAATCCGCCGGAGTTGCTGCTTGCGATATAGTTATTGAGAGGGCTCTTCGTCACGACCATGTACCTTCCGGACGCGGGAGCGCCCTTCCCTGTAAGCGGACCGTTGGCGAAGATCAGCTTGTTCTCCGGGGAAAGCGGGTCGGTACCTTTGGGGAGCTCGTCGTAGAGCACCTTTGTCGCGTACCCTCGTCCTCCGATAAACTCCTTCATCGTTTTCTCGCACAGACTTTCCTTTTTGATGCTGCCGGTGGTGAGGTTGATACGCACAATCGATCCGAACTTATCCATAAGCAGTTCCCTCCTTGTGTATTCGTTCATCTTGCAATACCCTTGTTGCCGATACAAAAAAAAGAAGAATGACAGCCTGTAGAGCTGTTCATCCTTCTTTGCAAACACGGCCGGCGGGAAGATCACTCTTCCAACCCGATGCCCGGCACATCTCGGGGAGACGCGGCGGGTCGAAGGCATATTCGGTTGGCTTCCTTGGAACATTTATTAGTTCACTTTATTTTTATACCATAAATGGCGACCTGTCAATTCTCTGCGGGGTATTTTCCTTGTATAATCATTCTGCGCATCGGGAGGTGAGTGTGTGTTGAGTTGGTTTGATTTTCTTCCTTTAAGAGCAGACCGGCAGGGGCCGTGGCAGGTTGTTTCGTTCCTGGAGGTGCGCGAAGCCGCGGAGGATGAAGGCCTGTCGCCGGTCGAAGCCGAAATTCGCTGTCTGCAGCGCGGGTACGTTCCTTCCAGATACATCAGGAGTATGGGCACTATCGGCATCGACGGCCAGATCAGGCTGCTGTCCTCCGCCGTGGCGGTGATAGGCTGCGGGGGACTTGGCGGCCTTGTCGCCGATCTTCTTGCGCGGGCCGGAGTGGGACGTCTGGTGCTGGTCGACGGCGACGTCTTCGACGAGACGAATCTGAACCGTCAAATACTCTCCTTCGAGGGGAACCTTGGACTCTCCAAATCAAAGGTTGCGGCGCAGCGCGTTACGGAGATCAACGGAGCCGTCCGCGCCGAGGGTCGGCAGTGCATGTTCGACGAATTCACCGCGGACGGCATACTCGAAGGGTGCGATCTGGCCGTGGACTGCCTGGATAACCTGAGCACGCGGCGCATTCTCTTCTCCGAGTGCCGGACCAGGGGAATCCCGGTAGTCTCGGGGGCCATCGGCGGCTTCTGGGGGCAAATCGGCGTCGCCATGCCTGACGAACAGAACCTTGCGGAATTCCTGTCGGGCGATACGGACAAGGGGGTCGAGACCGAAACCGGCAACCCTCCCTTTACTCCTGCTGTGATCGCCGCGCTTGAATGCGCTCAGGCCGTGAAGATCCTCACTGGCAAGGGAAAACTCCTCACGGACCAGCTGTTGTGGATGGATCTCGCCGAGGACGAGTTCACGCGGCTTCGCCTGAGCTGAAAAACGAAAGGGGGAAACGGTATGAAACTTTTTCAAGTCGATGCGTTCACCGATCGTCTCTTCGCAGGAAATCCGGCGGGCGTCTGTCTGCTCGAAGCTGAGGTTCCTGATGCCTGGATGCAGAGCATGGCCGCGGAGATGAACCTCTCCGAGACGGCGTTCCTTCTGGGAACCCCATCCGGGTGGTCCCTCCGCTGGTTTACGCCGCGCGTCGAGGTGGCTTTGTGCGGCCACGCGACGCTCTCCACGGCGCATATTATGCTCCAGGAGGGAATGCTTCAGCAGGGGCATGAGGCTGTCTTTCACACGAAGAGCGGCCCTTTGAGCGCACGAGCCGAGGATGAATGGATCGTGCTCGACTTTCCGGCGAAGAAGGTCGTTCCCGTCGCCCCTCCTCCCGGACTCATCGAGGCGCTCGGGCTGGAGCGCGACGAATACCTCTTCTGCGGGAAGAACAAGGACGACTACCTCCTTGAGCTCCCCGACGAGGAGCTTGTACGCTCGCTCGATCCCGACTTCGTCGCGCTCTCCGATGTGGAGGCCAGGGGAACCATGGTGACGGCGCCGTCGTCGCGTTGCGAGTTTGACTTTGCATCCCGCTTCTTCGCGCCTGCTGTTGGCGTGAACGAAGACCCCGTGACGGGCTCGGCGCACTGCGCGCTGGCTCCTTACTGGGGGAAAAAGCTGGGAAAGACGCTGATGAACGCGGAGCAGGTTTCCGCGCGCGGAGGCGCGATGCTTGTCGAGGTGCAAGGAGAGCGGGTGCTGCTGCGAGGAAAGGCCGTAACGGTCTTCCGCGGAGAGATGACTTCCTGAGCCGACTTGTTTTCAGAGAACATACCGAAGGGGTGCTTTGAGCGGAGTATATGTTTAAAAAAAGACACAGATTGATGTCTGATTGATGTCTGAAAACGGGCCGGTAAGGTTTTTTTAAAAAAGGGGGCGCCTGATGAAAAAGACCGTCTTTGTTCCTGTATATGTGCTTTGTTTTATTCTTTGTTCGATCTTTCTGCTTGGCGGTTGCGGCGGCGGGGAGGGCGACGGACCTTCCGCAGCGGTCAGTATACGGAAGATGCAGGATACTTACTACGACGTTGTTATGGACTATACGGGGCGCACGAGCAAAGAGATGGGGAAGGCGCTTGCGGAGGAAATCCTTCGAGTCGTGCCCGATTATGAATCCATCGCGGATTCGTTGCTCAAGGACCAGTTCGATATGTTGGAGAAGCATAATCTA
>JAHDKR010000063.1 GCA_018436785.1 Synergistaceae bacterium
AATGGGATTCACGGGAAGGCCCCCTGTCTTGTAGTTTTGTTTGTGTCGCGACTACAATTTTACAAAACAGAGGCCTTCCTGTCATTTTTTTTCAGTCATGACAACGGTTTTCGGTTTTCAAGGTCCTGCGAAAGTTGAGTTCTATACTGCTCCGGATCGAATGAATCAATCGAAACCGGCGCCCAAAACACCAAGAGGAGGGGAAACATAGTGAAATTGATGAAGGTTTTTCTCGTAATGGCTTTTTGCTTGTTCTCGGTAAGCGCGTGGGCGCTGACGGTGGATGATGTTACGTTCATGACCGAGGATTATCCTCCGTTCAACATGGCGGGAGCGGACGGAACGGCGACAGGAGCGTCCGTTGAGGTACTCGTCGGCATCTTTGAGAAACTGGGGGCGGCGAAGACTGTAAAGGATATCCAGGTGCTCCCGTGGGCGAGAGGATACCGTGAAGTACAAAACACCCCGAACACATGCCTTTTCCTTATGACGTTCACGGACGAACGCAAACCTCTGTTCAAATGGGTGGGACCGCTCGCTCCGACGAAGGTCGGCGTGCTGGCGCTGAAAAGCAAGGGGCTGAAAATTACTTCCGCAAGCGATCTGGCCAACCTGAAGGCCGGGGTCGTCAGAGACGATATCGGCGACGAACTGGCGAAGCAGGCGGGTATTCAACAGATTGAACGAGTTCCTTCAAACGACCAGAACATCAAGAAGCTGACCGAAGGCCGGATCGATATATGGGTTTTTGAAGAAAGCGTGGCGAAATGGCAGATTCAGAGCCTTGGCTTCAATGCCGACGACTACGAGAGCGTCTGGACGCTCAGCGAAAGCGACCTCTACTACGCATTCCACAAGGACACTGACGACGCCCTCATAGCGTCGATTCAGAAGACGCTTGACGATATGAAGGCCGACGGCTCGTACGAAGCTGTCATGAAGAAGTACAACATGCGGTAACCCTCTCTCTTCCGACGACAATAGGGCCGCCCCTCAACCCGGGGCGGTCTTTTTTGTCCCCCCGGTTGGTAAGGGCGACGGGGAAGAAAAAAGAGTTACTCGCCCTCTGCTCTTCTCTTTGCCTTTCGGTGAAAGTAGTGTATTCTATGTTTGGGAACAAAAGAAAGAGGAGGCTGGTCTTATGGGCAGCATACGCAGTCGCCAGAGTAATCCGCCGTTCCGGATGCGCGTATACGGTCTCCTTTTGTTTGTATTTCTCATCCTTTGTGCGGCCTGTTTTCCGACAGACCTCTTTGCAGCGAGAATTGTCCGCGTTGGCTTCTACGAGAACAGCCCGAAGATTTTCACTGCGGAATCCGGCCTTCCCGCAGGCATTTTTGCGGACATCATCAGGTACATAGCCGAAAAAGAGGGGTGGGAGCTCCGGTTCGTCCACGGAACATGGAGTCAGGGGCTCGACCGTCTCGAAAAGGGCGATATCGACCTTATGCCCGACGTGGCCTACACTGAGGCGCGCGGGAAACTCTTCTCGTTTCACTCCGACCCTGCGCTGTACAGCTGGTTCCAGGTTTTTTCACGCCGCGGAAGCGGAATCCGCTCGATTCCCGATCTCGACGGGAAACGGGTCGCCGTGCTCTACCGTTCCATCCAGCAGGAGATCTTCGACCGGATTATCCGCGATTTTGGCCTCTCCGTTTCCTTCGTGACCTTTTCCGACTTCGAAAGCGCCTTCCAGGCCGTCGCCAACGGAAAGGCGGACGCAGTGCTCACCAACCGTTTCTTCGGCGCGCACCACATGCGCGCTTATAATCTCGAAGACACAGCCATCAGCTTCAATCCGACACGCCTCTTTTTCGCCGCCCCTCGAGATTCCGACCCGGCGATTCCGGCAGCTATCGACAAACACCTCCGCGAGATGAAGAGAAACCCTGATTCTGTCTATTTCAGCTCGCTCGCCCAATGGACCTCCAGTCCCGTCTTCATGGTAATCCCGACATGGCTGAAGTCAACCGCTACGCTCCTCGCCTTTCTGACTTTGCTCGGAGGAATCCTCTCTTTCGCCTTCAAACGGCAGGCCGATTCGAGGGCCGCGGAGTTAACCCGCCTCTTCGACAACGCGCCCATGGGACTTTTCTTCTCCGGAAGAGACGGGACGATCAAACGGACCAATGCGGAAGCGCTTCGGATGCTCGGACTGGAAAGTGCGGATATCCTCGGAGAAAAGGTCGAAGACTTCATCCGGCGCAGCGGTAGTAAAAGAGATGAAAAAGACGCAGTTACGAAAGAAAGCTTTTCCTCGGAGTTCCATGCAGAAGGAAAGCGAAAAGACGGAACTACGGTTCCGCTTGCATGCATCGTCTTTCCGCTGACTCCTTCGGGAAAGATGCTCGGAACGTACACGGTATTCCAGGACATCTCGCTCCAGGCGGCGAACGAAAAGCGGATCGGCTCTATCATCCGGGAGCTGAACAGAACCGTCTCCGCGCTCAAAAAATCATGGGAGCAGACCGTCCTCGTTCTGGCAAGTCTTTCGGAGGTGCGAGACCCGTACACGTCGGGGCATCAGCGCAGGGTGGCCCGGCTGGCTGCGGCTATTGCCTGCGAAATGGGCATGGAGAGAAGGAAAGCGCGTCAGGTTGAACTTGCCGCGATGATTCACGACATCGGAAAGATCGAAATCCCCTCGGAAATCCTCTCGAAACCAGGCAAATTGAGCGATATCGAATACCGGCTGATTCAGACCCACCCGGCTGCCGGGCATAGGATTCTTCAGACGATCGAGGTCCCATGGGCGCTGGCGGAGATCATCCATCAACACCATGAGCGAATGGACGGTTCGGGGTACCCCCGCGGGCTCAGCGGCTCCGACATTCTGATGGAGGCGCGCATCATCGCGGTCGCAGATACGGTGGAGGCCATGTCGTCGCACCGTCCCTACAGGGCGGGGAAAGGAATAGAAGCCGCCCTGGGAGAGGTGGCCTCGCAAAGAGGGAAAGGGTTCGCCCCCGATGTCGCGGACGCTTGTCTGCGTCTTTTCCGGGAGAAAGAATTCCGTTTCGACGAGGAACCGGGGAGAATCGGCTGAGACGGAAAAACTTACCACTCCTCCCGGACCGCGTTACGACGGCGAATAGCGAAACCAAAACGGCGGACAAATTGTCCGCCGTTTCATCATCATCTAAACTCTTCTTACGCTCGGAGTGTATTCCGACAAAAGGGATATTTTACGAGACTTTAATAAAAATGGTTCCTCAAACAGCATAACACACAATCATTATTCTACCGGAGTATCCTGTCCGTTTTCCGACGAAGCTGAAACGCTGCGCCGCTTCGAAGCGTGCGACGTATAGAGGATGATGGCGAGCATCGAGGCGTTGTCGAGCACTTCGAGAAGCAGGTGGCTTATCTGCGGCTCGTAGATCCGTATCTCGTTGATCGCGACGCCCAGAAGGAAGTAGCACCCCCATACGCCCGTGATCAGGTAGTTCTTCCGGAGAAAGGCGGGGTGCGTCCAGAACTCGGACGGGACGTACTGTTTGGAGTAGTCGAGCGTAAAGGGCCGTTTAAAGAGGATCGATCCCCAGGCGATGGCGGACATGGTCAGCTGCGACAGCAGACCGAGGCGATCGACGACCCACATGTTCGTCATCAGCACTACGGTGACGAAGCTGAAGGAGAAGAACGCGATGGTTCCCCAGAAAATAAAGCCCTTCACCGCGCTTCGCGACTGGTAGATGCATATCAAAATCGCGATGACAAGCGCCGTTTTCAGCCTGGTCAGCGGATCGGAAAAAGGAATGCTGGTCAAGATCTTGAGCACAAGCCACGGAGCGAAGGAAATAATCATACCCAAAGGATTCACAGTACAACCTCCCAAGAAAATAGTGTAGGGCCGACGGACGAAAGGCGGTACGCTCGCTTACGGCAGGGTAATAATAGCACAGTCGCCTTCTTATTTCCCCTTCAACACCGAGTCCCAGTGCGCGTTCGCCTGCGAAATGTACATCTCCTGCGGGACGAGATCCCGGTGCAATACCTCCATTGTTTCGCCGGAGATGCCGCCGTGCTCGACGTACTCTTTTCCCGCTTGGCGCAGCGCGTCGAAGTACCACTGTATGTGCGGCCGGACCTCCTCCTGCCGTAAGAGCTCTCCTGCCGCGCGAAAGACCGCCGGAATTGTCCCGTGCTCTCCGCTCGCCCTGGCAAGCGATTCAAAATGAGCCCTGAGGCCGTCGAAATGCCCCTGGTCGGGGAAGCCGCAGTTGGAAAAGAGGAGGTACTGCGGAAAGCGCTTCCCGGAGCGGCCGGGGTGGGTGTACACATCGCCGGCCTTGACGATATGCGGATCGGCGAGGGGGAGCGTGCGCTCCATGACGGCCTTCAGCATGGCGGTCATACCGAAGTGGTAGAGCGGCGTCGCCCAGAGGAGCGTATCTGCGGCATCCATCTTCTCGAGCACCATATCCATGTCGTCGCGCTGGACGCATCTGCCGGGAGTCGCCGTCCAGCAGGCGAAACACCCCTTGCAAAAGCCTATTCTCAAATCCTTGACGTAGAGAACCTCCGTCTCCGCGCCCGCCGAGCGGGCCCCCTCCAGAAACGGCTGCACCATCCGTTCCGTGTTCCCAGCAGCGCCTCTCGGGCTGCCGTTCAAGGCCAGAATCTTCATATTTTCACGCTCCTTCTTCAGTTATTTCTTCCGGCACAGAGAACACGCGCCGGTATGTATCCCAATTTCTTCGCCGCCGTTACTCCCATGTCACCTCGGCGCCCTCCGAAACGTGCTCCGATGGGTGCAGTATCACCCTGTCTCCCGTCGACAGGCCGGAGAGCACTTCGGCGTAGATACCGTCGTTCTGGCCGATCTCCAGCTTCCGAGCGACGGCCCTTCCCTCCTCCACGGCGAAAGCGACCCAGTCGCCGCCGCGCCGGAAAAGCGCGCCCAGCGGTATTTGCAGCACATCGTCGTTCTGGCGCAGAATGATGCGCACCTGAATCCGGAACCGGTCTCCGAGGCGATACCCCGGCGGCACGGGATCGAGGAAGTCGATCCGCACCTTCACCCGCTGCTCCTCAACCCCCAGCGCCGATACCTTGGTGAAACCGCTCCGCTCGATGAGCGCGACGCGCCCGCGGAGTGGCGCGTCTCCGCCCCATCCTTCGATAAGCGCCGCAGCCTCTTGCGCCACGACGGCGGCGTCCACGGAGAAGAGGTCGACCTCGCCCTCGATATCGTCGGGATCCCCCACCTCCATGAGCGGCGTCCCGGCGGGAACGGTCCGGGCGCTCTCCTCGAAGACGCTCAGCACGTAGCCGTCCACAGGGGAGAGGATGCGAACGGACTCGGACGTTCCGCCCCCCTCCCCCTGGATGAGCGAGGATCTGACTTGCTGCACCTCGAACTCCGCCATACGGAGCGCAAATTCCGCCGTCTTCACCTCTCGGATGGCGACCTGCATTTTGCTCTCGGCGATATCCCACTCCTGCCTCGAAATTCCGCCCGAAGGAAGCAGTCTGTCCAGGCGCTCGAACTGCTTCTTCGCGAGATCGAGGCTCACCTTCGCCCGTTCAAGCTCCGATTTTCGCAACGCGCGCGCCGCTTCGGCCGTCTTCAGCCGTGCTTCGGCTTCCGCACGAAGCCGAGGCGTCAGCAGGCCCGAGGATTCCGCCTCCATGACCGCAAGAACGGTCTCGCCCGCACGGACGACGTCTCCGGGGCGCAGCGCCGTACGGTTCAGAAAGCCGTTCACAGGGGAGGAGACCGTGTACCGGTGTCGTATCCGCGTCTTTCCTTCCTCCACGACGCTCGCGGTGAAGGGCCTGCGCTCCGCAAGCCCCGTCTCCACTTCCAGAGGTTTCGGCCACAGCATGAAGACGGCCGCGCCGATGACCGAGCACACTACGAAAGCTGTCACGAGCCTTTTCCAGATTCTTTTTCCGTTGACTCCGTTTCTGTTCAGTTTCGACTTCACCAACTCCACCCCGTTTCGCGCTATTCAGCGGATTTCAGCACCGCGAGCAGATCGAGCCCGGCGATCCGTCGTCCCACCACGACGAAAGAAAAAACCGTGGACACAAACACGGTCAACACTGCGACGACATAGGTCCTCGCTCCGAGTATCAGAGGGAAGCGCATGGTCTCGGTGTCCACCGACTCTAGAATGGATTTCGCCATCCACGTCCCCAGCAGGAGCCCGGGGCCAATCGAAAGGAGCGTGAGAAGCCCCAGCTCCGAAAGGAGAATGGTCGTCACTTCGCGGCGGGTGAACCCGAGCACGCGCAGTGTCGCCAGCGAGCGGGAGCGCTCCGAAAGAGCGATGCGCGCCCCGTTGTAGATCACTCCGAAGGAGACGATGAGGGAAAAGACAAGATAGAGCATCTGCGACACGCCCATCATCTCCTCGGTGGTCTTGCTGAAACTCTCCCTGGCGCCTGCGGTCGTGGTCACCGAACCGATGCGGGGAGTTTCTTTCACCCTCCGCCAAAATTCATCCCAGTACAGCGAGTCCACCTGCAGGTAAGCGCCGCTCGCTGTCGTACCCTCTCCAAGAAGCCTGCGCAGTCCTTCGATCTCCATATAGGCGCCCACCCCGGTAAAGTCGGTGATAGTGCCGGAGAGGAAGGTTGCGAGCACGGGACGGCGCCCTTCTCGCACTTCCATTCGGATCTCGTCGCCGGGGGAGAGGTCCAGCACTTCGGCGAGTTTCTCGGAGAGCAGCAGCCCGGAACCGGGTACGGGGACAACCCGTTCCTGCGAGTCCAGAAGGCGGTTGAGACGGGGCGCCGCCGGCATTCCGGTGATCGCCGCCGTCCGCTCCCTGTGTCCGTTGAACAGCCTGACAGGAACCGCCCGGAACGGCTCGGCGTAGAGAACCCCCGGAAAGCGCGACAACGAGAGCAGCGCCTCACCCCCGCTTGGTTCGATAAACGTGACGACCGCGTCCTGACGCATCGCCATGTTCCATTGAAAGTCCACAAGGTAGTCGACGCCGTCGGCCATCGCTCCCGGAAGCACGGGAATGGCCGCGGCGAGCGCCAGCCCGAGAGCGGTGAAAAAAGCCTGCCACGGTTTTCGTTCCAGATTGCGCAGCGCGATCCTGAAGGAAGGTTGCACGAGTCTGTGGAGTCCGGCCTTCTCCAGAAAGGACGGGGAGTAATCCGCGGGAGCCTCCGGCCGCATCGCCTCCGCGGGAGGGAGCGACGCCGCCTGCCTGACCGCGCCCAGCACACCGAGGAACGATACCAACCCGCTCGCCAGCAGCGCGACGAGCAAAGCGCTCCAGTCGGGACGGAAGATCAACGCAGGGAAGTTGAAAAAGCGCTGGTAGAGCCCGATGAAGGCGTGGGCCGCCCACATGCCGAGCGTGCCGCTGAGCAGAGTGGCGGCGACGACGGGAACAAAGGCGAACTTCACGTAGTGCGAGGCCACGGAAAAGCCGGAGTATCCGAACGCCTTCATCTGCGCTATCTGCTCGCGCTGCAGCTTGACGAGACGGGTCAGCGCCGCGCTCACCATGAACGCGGCGATGCTGAGGAAAACGACGGGAAACGCCACAGAAAACACTCTGAGCTGGGCAACCTCGTCCTCCATCAGCTTTGCCGAGACGTGCCGTTCACGGTCGTACGCCGACAGTCCTCCGTACGGCTCAAGAAGCCTGTCTATGTCCGCTTTCACCATCTCGGCGTCCGCTCCCGGCGCAAGCCGGAAGGCAACGCTGTTGAAAGCGCCCTCAAGCCCCAACGCCCGCGAAAGTTCGCGTTCGCTCATCCAGAATACTCCGAAGCGCTCCGGGTCGGGCATCATGCCTCCCGGTCTGATCTCGTAGACGTACTCGGGGGAGATGGCGACGCCGCAGATACGGAAGCTGCGCCGCACGCCGTAGACGGTGGCGTCGATCGCGTCTCCGGGGCGGAAGCCGTGCGCTTTGGCAAAGGAGTCGCTGACGAGAATCTCGTCCCTGTTTCCCGCCTCGGGAAGACGCCCCGAGCGCAGATGAATGCGGTTGAGCCGCCGGGGGCGTCCCTCCGGAAGCGAGTGGACGAAGCCATCCGCAGGCTCCTTCATTCCGGGAATATCGAGGATGATCGCTCCCCTGACGCTCGTTTCCACCTGCGCCACGCCGTCGATCATCGCGAGGGCGGGCTCGAGGAACAGGGGAGCGCGCTTGAGATCGCAGAAGAGATCCGCGAAGCGCGATTCCGTGTAGTAGCTGTTCTTCGTCGTTTCAAGGCTGAGAAGCAGTCCGCGCGACATGATCATCAGGGTCAGACCGCACGCCATCACCAGGGCGATGGCGGTCATCTGCCCCTTCATTCCGCGGATATCCCTGAGCAGTTTGAGATCAAGCATCCTCATTGCACATCACCAGGAGAGCGTGTTCACCGGCGCGCGCTTCTCGTTCGAATGAATGGAGAGAATACGCCCCGCCGAGAGAGAGAGCACCCGGTCGGCCATCGCCGCGATCGCCGCGTTGTGCGTGATGATGACGGCGAGCGTTCCCAGCTCTCTGTTCACCCGCTCGATCGCCTCCAGCACTGTGATGCCGGTGTGCACGTCGAGCGCCCCGGTCGGCTCGTCGCAGAGAAGCACCTCCGGACGCTTCGCGATGGCGCGCGCGATGGCGACCCGCTGCTGCTGCCCTCCGGAGAGTTGCGAGGGGAAGTGGTCCATCCTGTCCGAAAGACCGACGAGACCGAGCGCCTCTTCCGGCTCCATGGGATCGGGCGCGATCTCGGTGATGAGCGCCACGTTCTCGCGCGCGGTGAGACTCGGAATGAGGTTGTAGAACTGGAAGACGAACCCCGCGACATTCCTGCGGAAGAGCGTGAGCTCCCGCTCTCCCGCTCCGGTGAGCTCCTCGTCCCTGTACGAGAGCGTCCCGTCCGTCGGGACGTCCAGCCCGCCGAGAATGTTGAGCAGCGTGGACTTCCCGCTCCCCGAGGCGCCGAGGAGCACGGCCAGCTCCCCCTCGTAGAGATCGAGATCGACGCCGTCGAGGGCGCGCACCTCCGTCTCCGTCCCCGGATGGTAAATCTTCGTGATCCCCCGCGCTCGAAAGAGGGGGGTGTACTCCGCATTCATCGCCATCAACGTTCCTCCTGAAAAACACGCGCTGCACCCCCTGCACGCAGTATCGGCAGCGGGAAGTTCCTGCAACGTTATATCCCAATGGGCTGCATCAGTCAAACAATAGCGGAAGATTTCCGCAGATTTTTCATCGGACGCTTTGCGGAAAAAGACTGGCATGGACCGACAGATCTTGGAAAACAGGGCCTTTTCACGTAGTATAGAGGCTGCAAACGAGGGAGGGAAGACGCGGATTCCCGCGGTGAACGAGGCGGTGAGCGCGTTGTATTCAAAGCTCCCCGCCGTGATATGGAAAGGACGGAGATCTCTATGGATACAGGACGGTTTACTGCGCTGATCGACAGTTTTCTGCGGAGTTCCGGTTGGAACACGGTCGCAGCCGGGCGTGCCATCAACGAAGAGATGACCGGACTCCGGATCTTCGACGCGCCGCTTACGGGCGTCGCCTCGGCGGATGACCCCGCCTTCCGGGATCTTCGCAGGGAGAGCGTTGTGGGGCCGCACTTCCTTTTGCCGGAGGAGTGGCTTCCCGGCGCGCGCGCCGTGGTTTCGTTCTTTCTCCCGTTCTCGGAGAACGTGCGCCGCGCAAACCGCGCCGACAGGGACGAACCGGCCCCCGAGTGGCTGCATGGCAGGATCGAAGGGCAGGAGTGCATCGACCGTCTTTCCGCGTTCCTTGTCGAGCGTCTTCTGGAAGAAGGATTCGACGCGGTCGCTCCGTCCGTCGACGAACGCTTCCGCTCCTGCACAACGACGAACACGGTGTTTCTGGACGGCGACGGCGCTCCTCTGCCGGTATCGTTCAACAGCAACTGGTCGGAGCGGCATGTCGCCTATGTCTGCGGACTGGGGTCGTTCGGGCTCTCCAAGGGGCTGATCACGCCGAAAGGCGTCGCGGGGAGATTCGGCAGCGTGGTCACGAGCGCGCCGATACCTCCGGACAACGTGGTCGCCTCGGCCGTGTATGAAAACTGCACCATGTGCGGCGCGTGCGTCCGAAACTGTCCGGTCGGCGCCATCACCATCGAAAAGGGGAAGGATCACGTCCGCTGCGCGGATTTTTTAACTCTGACGAAAGAAAAATACCGCCCGCGATACGGGTGCGGGAAGTGCCAGACCGGCGTCCCGTGCGAGTGCGGGATACCGCCGAGGTAATCCCGCGCGGGCCGCGTCAGCGGGCCGTTTTCCGCTTCCGCTCCTCCGTGAACGTCCACCACGCGCGCGGAGCGGAACCGTTCATGAAGTCGGTCACCGACATAAAGACGTCGATCACGCAGGGGTCCTGCCGGACTCCCGTCTTCTCGCAGAGCTCGTCGTACATCTCGAACGGACAGCGACCGGCAAGGTCTTCCGGCTTCTTAACGCCGAGAAGACGGAGATCTCTTTCCGTGGCCGGTCCGACGTTGGGCAGATCGGTCAGCCGCCGGACCGTCCGACGATTCACTTTTTCGGGGTTCATCGCACGCACCTCTCCTCGAAAGGGCGCCGGAGCGCCCTTTGCGAAGCATTCTACCACGCCGGGATTTTCCACGCGACCCGGTCAAAGTTATAGCCTTTTATCAGAATAAACGCCTTTTGTTTTTCTTTTGTTTGAGTATTGACATTCCAGACGCACTCCCTCAAAATGTACCAATCTTACCGAGCCATGAGGAGAGGAGGGAATCAGTTATGTTAAGTAGACGACCGGCGAACACGAGCGAAGCGAGTAAAAAGCTGTGTCGATCACTTATAGCGCATGCAACTGGCGCTAAAGAAGTACGTTCACGCATCATGAACGCTTCCTCCCTGTGCCTCCTCCTCGGTTGCCGGTTCCCGCCTGGAACGCCGGCAGCCCGGTAAGCTGCGTAACGGCATTCCAAGGCCGGAACCTCTTTTTTAGAGGTTCCGGCCTTTTTTTGTACTTTTATTTCACGGATGATTTTGAAAGGAGAGAGAATTATGAACGACGCACACGTACGGATTTTCGATACCACCCTGAGAGACGGAGAGCAGGCGGCGGGGATCAACCTGAACAAGGAGGAGAAACTCCAGATCGCTATGCAGCTGGCGAAAATGAAGACGGACATCATCGAAGCGGGGTTCCCCGCCGCTTCCCCCGGCGACTTCGAGGCGGTCAAGCTCATCGCGCAGCAGGTGGACGGCCCGATTATCGCCGGACTTGCCCGGACACGACGGGAAGATATCCTCGCAGCCGCCGAGGCGGTCAAGTGGTCGAAGAAACCTCGCATCCACACGTTCATCGCCACAAGCCCCATCCACATGGAGTTCAAACTCAAGATGACCCCGGAGCAGGTGCTCGCCGAGGTGCGGCAGGCCGTGACGTACGCGCGCAGTCTCGTCGAGGACGTCGAGTTCTCCGCGGAGGACGCAAGCCGATCGGATCCCTCTTTTCTGGGAGAGGTCTTCCGGACGGCGGTCGAGTGCGGCGCGACGACGCTCAACATCCCCGACACCGTAGGCTACTCGACCCCGGACGAGTTCGGAGAGTTCGTCCGCGAGGTCATCGAGGCCACTGGGAACCCTGTTGGCGTGATCTGGTCGGTCCACTGCCACAACGACCTCGGACTCGCGGTGGCGAACTCGCTCGCGGCGGTCAGAGCCGGAGCCAGGCAGGTGGAGTGCACTGTCAACGGTCTCGGAGAGCGGGCCGGCAACGCCTCCATGGAGGAGATCGTCATGGGGCTGCGCACGCGGAAGGACCGCTTCGGCTGCCAGACCGCGATCGACACGACGCGCCTCTGTGCCGTCAGCTCGCAGGTCTCCCGTATGACAGGATTTCCGGTGCCGCCGAACAAGGCCATCGTCGGGGCGAACGCCTTCGCGCATGAAGCGGGAATCCATCAGCACGGCGTGCTGTGCAACAAGGCAACCTATGAGATAATGAACCCGGAAGACGTCGGCGCCCCCGGAAGCCGTCTCGTACTGGGCAAGCACTCCGGAAAGCACGCCTTCAAGCAGCGCGTGGAAGAGATGGGCTTCACCCTCTCCGACGAGAAGCTGAAGGAGGCCATGGCGCTCTTCAAGACGCTCTGCGACCGGAAGGAAATCGTCACAGCCGACGACCTTGAGGCCATGATCAACAACGAGATCCTCTCGATCGACGAGAGCCGCCGCATCACGCTGAAGAACTTCCTCGTGCAGGTCGGCAGCGGGCACGGCAGCGCGACCGTCACTATAGAGGACGAGGGCGTTGAAAAAACCGACGCGGCTGCGGGCAACGGCCCGGTGGACGCGGCTTACAGGGCGATCAGACGTATCGTCGGCATTGAGCCGGAGCTGGAGAACTACGCAATCCAGGCCGTCAACGAATCCTCCGACGCCATCGGCGAGGCGAGAGTGACTCTCGACCTCGGCGGCGTCAGGGTAAACGGCAGGGGCGCCAGCACGGACGTCATCGAAGCGAGCATCAAGGCGTACATCGACGGTATCAACCGTCTTTTCGCGGCGCAAGCGCGCATCGCGGGGCAGGAGGCGCAGGCGGCCGAAGAGGCGCGGAAGGCGGTATAGTTTTCCCCCGCTCACGCAAAAGCGCGGCGGCGGGGGCATCGAAACCGGGCATCATTGGAAAGGAGTGCGTGTGTACACATGGGAAGAACATTGGCAAGCGCCATCATCGCCGCCCACTCTACCGAGGCGGCAAGGGAGGGCGAAATCTGCAAGGTGAACGTCGACTTCGCCTTCGCGAACGACATCACGGCTCCTCCGGCCATCGTCTCCTTCAAGGAGATGGGAGCGGAGAAGGTTTTCGACAAGGAGCGGTGTGCGGTACTCCCCGACCACTTCACGCCGAACAAGGACATCGCCTCTGCGGAACAGACCAAGAAAGGGCGCGAGTTCGCCCTCTCGCAGGGGATGCTCTACTGGGAGGTCGGCCGCGTGGGCATCGAACACGCGTTCCTCCCCGAGAAGGGGTACATTCTCCCCGGCGACATCGTCATCGGCGCGGACAGCCACACCTGCACCGGCGGCGCGCTGGGCGCTCTCTCCACGGGCGTTGGCAGCACCGACCTCGCCGCCGTCTGGGCGCTGGGCGAGACGTGGCTGAAGGTTCCCCCCACCATCCGGGTGAACTATGAGGGGAAGCGTCCGGCGTGGGTGTCGGGCAAGGACATGATCCTCTCGCTCATCGGCCGTATCGGCGTACAGGGCGCACGCTACATGGCGCTCGAGTTCGGCGGCGACGGAGTGGAAGCGCTTCCTATGGACGACCGCTTCACTATCGCCAACATGGCGATTGAGGCGGGCGGCAAAGCCGGACTCTTCGTGCCCGACGCGAAGATGCTTGCGTACGCGAACGCGCGGGCAGCCCGAAAGTTCTCTCCGGTCTACCCCGACGCGGATGCGGCGTACTTCCGTACCGAGACGTTCGACATGGAGAAGATGGTTCCAGTAGCTGCCATGCCGCACTCTCCCGATAATGTCAAGCCGGTCCGCGAATGCGGCTCTCCGGAGATCCACCAGGTCTTCATCGGCGCATGCACCAACGGCCGCATCCGCGACATCGCGGCCGCCGCGAAGATGCTCGAAGGAAAACAGGTGGCGGCCGGCGTGCGCTGCATCGTCATCCCCGCCTCGTACGAGGTCTACAACCAGGCGCTCGATATGGGGTATCTGCGTACCTTCACGGAGGCGGGCGCGGTCGTCTGCACTCCGACCTGCGGCCCCTGTTTGGGCGGCCACATGGGCATCCTCGCCGCGGGCGAGCGATGCGTCTCCACAAGCAACCGGAACTTCGTCGGGCGCATGGGCAGCACGAAGAGCGAACTCATCCTGGCGAGCCCGCTGACGGCTGCCGCCAGCGCCATCACGGGCAGGCTCACGGACCCCCGCGACGCAGCCTCCCCCGACTTCTTCAAGAAACTGGAGGAAGAGTAGCCATGTCCAAGATATTTAAAGGAAACGCGTGGAAGTACGGCGACAACATCGACACCGACGTCATCATCCCGGCCCGTCATCTGGTCACCAGCGACGAGGCGGAGCTGGGCAAGCACTGCATGGAGGACATCGACAAGGACTTCGTGAAGAAGGTCGCGCCGGGCGACATGATCGTGGGCGGCGAGAACTTCGGCTGCGGCTCTTCGCGCGAACACGCGCCCATCGCCATCAAGGGCGCGGGGTGCAGCTGCGTCATCGCGGCCTCGTACGCGCGCATCTTCTTCCGCAACGCCATCAACGTCGGCCTGCCGATCTTCGAGTGCCCGGAGGCCGCGGCCTCCATCGAGACCGGGGACGAAATCGAAGTCGACCCCGGCGCGGGGACCATCGTGAACAAGACCAAGGGGAAGACCTTCACCGTCGCCCCCTTCTCCCCATTCCTCCAGGATCTCATCCAGCAGGGCGGCCTCATCCCCTACGTCCGCAAGGAGCTTGCACGGAGGAAGGGCGCATGAGCGGCAGGAAGTACACCATAGCCCGCGTCCCCGGGGACGGCATCGGCCCCGAGGTCATCGGCGAGACGTCCAAGATCCTTGAAGCAGCAGGCTCGAAACACGGTTTCTCCATCTCGTGGGCCGACTACCCCTTCGGCGCGGACCACTACCTGAAAACGAACGAGATCCTCCCCGCGTCGGCGGTGGACGAGATGGCGCCGATGGACGCGCTGCTGCTGGGAGCGGTCGGCGATCCGCGCGTAAAACCGGGAATTCTCGAGCGCGGTATTCTGCTGCACCTTCGCTTCCACTTCGACCAGTACGTGAACCTCCGCCCGGCGAAGAGTTACCCGCGGGTTCCCCTGCCCATCCAACCGAAGAAGGGGCCGACCCTGAACACCCTCGTCGTACGTGAGAACACGGAAGACTTCTACGTCGGCATCGGCGGCAAAACGGAAAAGGGGAAGACCGTGGTCGATCTTGCGACGACGCGAGGGCTCTACTCTATGAGCGGAACGCTCGAAGGCGCGTTCTCGGACGGCGTGGAGGGCGCGTTCCAGCTCGGCGTGGCCTCGGAACCGGGCGTCCGCCGCGTGGTCGCGTACGCCGCGCGCGCCGCGAAGGCCCGAGGCGAAGAGAAGATCACGCTGGCCTCGAAATCGAACGCCCTGCCGCAGATCTATGGCTTCTGGGAGGACGTCGCGAAGGACGAGGCGGCGAAACAGGGCGTCGGGCTCTCCATCGTGAACGTGGACGCCATGTGCTACCACCTGGTGCGCACGCCCGACCTCTACGGCGTCGTGGTCGCGCCGAACATGTTCGGCGACATCGTCAGCGACCTTCTCGCGGGGCTCGCCGGAGGGCTCGGCGTCGCCGCCGGAGCGGACATAGGGGACAATCTTTCGATGTTCGAACCGATCCACGGCTCCGCCCCCGACATCGCGGGAACGGGGAAGGCGAACCCCATAGCGGCCATCCTCACCGGGGCGCTCATGCTGGAGCACATCGGCGAGCGCGACGCCGCTCAGGGCGTCGAGAACGCGCTGACGGAGTTCCTGGCGCACGCCGAAACGCGCGACCTCCCCGTGGAGTTCGGCGGCGAGGCGACGACCTCCCACGTGGGCGAGGCCATCGCGAAACGGGTGTAAACTATCGAAGAGCGCCGCTCCCGTCGACACGGAGCGGCGCTTTTTGTCGATGCACTCCTCGTAGAATCAGTGTGCGGCGGAAGAGCGAAGAGGAGCGGACCAACGCAGGCTCCGCATCCGATAAAGAGGGCGCGACGATTTCGTACGGGCAGGAGAGGCTGCGGTGCTCCTTGGCGTCCAGTATCCTTGTACGTTTTTCTTGCGCATACGCGTTTCTTCAGGGCGGGAACGATCTTCCGCCGCACTGCCTGTCCCGATTCAGGAGCGCGTACCTGCTCCTACCCCTTGACGCCCTTCACAATGTTCCGGCAGAGCTCGGCGAAGAGCAGCGAGTCGGTATTGTACGCGACGTAGGCGAACCCCTGCTCGATTCTCGCCTTCGCCTCCTCGACGGAGGAGACAAAGATACCGGCGGGCTTCCCGGCGCGTTTGGCGACTGCGAGCGCCTTCGCTACGGCTTCGACCATCACGGGGTGGTAGATCTGCCCCGGAATGCCGAAGGACTGCGAAAGGTCGTACGGTCCCACGAAGACCACGTCCACCCCCTCCACGGAAGCGATGTCGTCGAGACACTCCAGCCCCTGCTTGTTCTCGCAGTGGAGGATCACCATCGTCTCGCGGTTGGCCTCCTCGAAGTACTGCGCCACCCCCTCCACAAATCCGTACCGGGACGACCGCGTAAGACATGCGCCTCGCTCCCCCTTCGGGAAGTACTTCGCGAAGCGGACCACGTCCTCCGCCGTCTTCCGCGAATTCACCTGCGGGGCCTGAATTCCGGCGGCGCCCACGTCGAGGATGCGGAGAATCGTGGTGGCCTCCGGGTTCGTCACCCTGACGACCGGCGTGATCCCCCGAAGTTCGGCGGCGCGGATCATGTGCTGGATGGACTCCGCGTCGCCGGGGCCGTGCTCGGTGTCGATGATGCAGAAGTCGAACCCCGCGAGCCCCGCGATCTCGACCAGATCGGGGCAGTTCAGCGTGATGAACGTGCCGAGAGCGACTTCGCCCCGGGCAAGCTTTCTTTTCAGTTCATTGACCATTCAAGTATCCCTCCGTCGACTGCATTCTGCGTTTCCGATACATATTATACCCTCGAAAAAGGGGCGGAGGTTTTCCCCCGCCCCTGCGTTTCGACAAACTTCCCGGTCACTTTTCGACGATGTGCTTCTTCCCCCTGTACTTGTCCTGCATCACGCTCGGGGGGAGGTACTTCTCCTCCTTCGCGCGGACCTCGTCAAGGCGGACAAGCTCGCCGAACTCCTTGAACGTGAAGAGCTTGTCGAGATAGCCGTCGGAGACTCCCTCGGCGTGAATCCTCTTCATGACGTCGTACATGCCTCGGGCCGCGGAGTAGAGCGTCGACAGCGCGGGTACGATCAGCTTGAAGCCCATGGCCTCGGCCTCCTTCACCGGAACGAGCGGCGTCTTGCCCCCCTCGATGAGGTTGAGCATCAGCGGAACCTTGACCTCCGCGACGACCCGCTCCATCTGCTCCCTGGTCTCCAAGGCCTCGACAAAGACCATGTCCACGCCGACGTCCACCGCCGCTTTCGCTCTTTCAAGCGCATCTTCGAACCCCGTCACGTGGATGGCGTCAGTCCGGTACATCACGACGAAGTCGGGATCCAGCTCATTTCTCGCGTCGAGCGCCGCCCGCAGCTTGCCCATCATCTCCTCTTTGGAGATGACCTGCTTCCCCTCCATATGCCCGCACCGCTTCGGCGACACCTGATCCTCCATGAAGAGGCCGGCCGCCCCCGCCCAGAGGTACTCCTGCACCGTCCGGTACGCGTTGACCGCGTTGCCGAACCCGTGGTCGGAGTCGCCCAAAACGGGAATCCGCACGGCTCTGGCGATCGAGCGAACCTGGGAGGACATCTCCGTCATGTCGAGCAGCCCGATGTCCGGCTGTCCGAGATGGACTGCCGACGTGCCGTATCCCGAGTGAAAGACCGCCTCGAAGCCGACCATCTCGCAGATGCGCGCGCTCAGCGCGTCGTACACCCCCGGAACGACAAGCGCTCCGGGACGCGCGATCAGTGCGCGAAGATGCGTTGTCATCTTCTTCATGCGTTCTCCTCCTCCGTCCGGCCATCGCGGCCCGTAGCGTACTTTTTCTCCATATCGCGAATACCGTCCAGCCCCATCAGCGCGTTGAACTCCGCGAAGGGAATCATGTCCTTGATACAGTCCGCCGTGGTTCCCGCGCGCTTCAGCGTCTCAAGCACGGCGCCGACGGCCTTCGCCGCGGCGTAGAGCGGTCCGACGGGGAAGATGACGATGTCGTACCCGATCTCCTCCAGCTCGGAGGTCTTCAGAAAAGGAGTACGTCCGTGCTCCACCATGTTGGCGATCACCGGAACGCCGAAGCTCGACGTGATGCGCCGCATCTCCTCCACCGACTCCGGCGATTCGATGAAGAGGATATCGGCTCCCGCTTCCTCGTAGAGCGCTCCCCTCTCGATAGCCTCGTCGATGCCGTGCGTCGTCCGCGCGTCCGTCCGCGCCATGATGAGAAAGTCGTCGTCCCTTCTGGCGTCGCAGGCCGCCCTGATCTTGCCCGCCATCTCCGCCGCAGGGATCACTTCGCGTCCCAGCATGTGCCCGCACTTCTTCGGAGCGACCTGGTCCTCCAGCTGAATGCAGGCAGCCCCGGCCTTCTCGTACTCGCGGACAGCCCTCGCTACGTTGACCGCGTTGCCGTACCCCGTGTCGCCGTCGGCGATGACTGGAACGGAAACCGTCTCCGCGATCGCCGACACTCTTGAAGCCATCTCCGTCAGCGTGAGCAGTCCGGTATCGGGCTTGCCCAGCACGCTTGCGGAAAGGCCGTACCCCGTCACGTAGACGGCCTCGAACCCGGCGGACTCGACGAGCCGGGCGGAAAGACCGTCGTAAGCTCCCGGCGCGACGAGAATCTCCCGCCGCGCCAGGAGCTTGCGTAGCTGCGCTCCTCTTTTTTCCATGATCATCCGTCCGTTACTGCATGATCGACGGCAGCCACGTGCTCATCGCCGGGAAGGCGATGACTCCGATCAGGAAGAGCGCCATGATGACGATGAACGGGGTGACGCCCTGGATGACCTCTCCCATCCGTATATCCGACCTCAGTCCGTTGATGACATAGAGGTTCATACCCACTGGAGGCGTGATCAGCGCCAATGTCATGTTCACCGTGACCACGATACCGTACCAGATCGGGTCGATACCGAGCGCGTGGAGTATCGGGGTCACCAATGGCATGGTAAGCAGGATGATGGAGACCGTCTCCAGTATGCAGCCGAGGATCATCATCAGCACGTTCATCGCGATGATGAACATCAGCACGGAGAAGTTGTTGCTGATGACGAGTTCGGTGAGGATCTGCGGAATCCGCAGCAGCGTCATCACGCGTCCGAAGAGAATGGCGCCGGCGATGATGATCGCCACCATGCACGACGTAGTGACGGAGCGGAGGCAGATCGCCGGGATGTCGCGGAAACTCAGCGTCCTGTAGACGAAGAGCGTGATGAAAAGGCTGTAGACAAGCCCCACGGCTGCGGCCTCGGTTGGAGTGAATGCGCCGGAATAAATACCTCCGATAATGAGGAAGGGGAGGAAGATACCCCAGATGTTCTTCCGTGTAACCCTGAGGCGCTCGCTCCAGGAGGTTCGCTCCATGGGGGTAAAACCGCCCCGCTTGCTCTTGTAGACTGCGTACACGATAAAGAGCGCCGTCAGGACGAGACCGGGGACAACCCCCGCGATGAAGAGCTTTCCGACGGACTCCTCGGTAATCGCGCCGTAGAGGATAAGGGGAATGCTCGGCGGAATGAGGATGCCGAGCGTGCCGCCCGCGGCCAGCAGACCGAGAGTGAATCGCTTGTCGTATCCGCGCTCCGTCATCGCCGGGTAGGCCACCATCCCGATCGTCGCCGCGGTTGCCGCGCCGGAGCCGGTGATGGCGGCGAAGAAAGCGCACGCAAGAATCGTCGCGATGGCAAGCCCGCCGGGAAGGTGCCGCACCCACGCATTCATGACATCGAAAAGGTCGTCGCCGATCCGTCCGTCGAGCAGTATCTGGCTCATCAGCACGAAGAGCGGAATGGCAAGCAGCACAAAGCCTTCGAGCGATGTGAATATGGTCGCGCCCACGACCTTCATGGGAAGCTCGAAAAGCCAGATCAGCACAAGCGACGTTCCACCGAGAGAAAAGGCCACCGGAAGTCCCATGAAGAGAATTCCGATGAGCAGCACGACGACGAAGGAAAAGCTCAGCATGTTTTTTTCTCCTCTCCGGCGGCGCCCTTGCCGAATACTTCCGCGTAGCGGTCGGCGATAATGATCGCAAACTGGAATGTCAACAGAGCGAAACCGAGCAGCAGCGCCATCTGCGGAATCCACATCGGCACCCGCAGCGGCGTCGCCGATACTTTTTCATACCCTATGGACGCGGCGATCATCTCGTACGCCTGCCACGTGACCACCGCGCAGAAGAACATTCCGGCGAAGCTGGTGATCATTTCGAGGATCTTCTGCGTCCGTATCGAGAGGTGCTCGATAACGAGGTCAATGCGCACGTGCTTCCCCTTCTGGAGCGTGTAGGCTCCTCCGGCGAGCATCGTCCACATGAAGATGTACACAGCGGTCTCCTGGGCCCAGATGGTGGGCGCCTTGAAGAAATAGCGCATAACAACCTCGTAAAACAGAATCAGCCCCATAAGAAGAATCCCAAGGCCGCTGACGTAGCCCAGGATCAGGTTTCCTTTCTCCACCGCACTGCGAATATGTCGAATCATCTACGCATGCCCCTTTATTCATAATTTATAGTAAAGAGCGGGAAAGAGAGTCCCTTTCCCGCTCTTTCGAGACAACTCCCGTGAGGACTCTTTCTCCCGAAAAACCTAGTCGATCGCCATAACCATGTCGATCAGGGTTTTGCCTATCTCTCCCGTTTTTTCGGCGAAGGCCTTGCGCACAGGATCCGTGGCCTCGATGAAGAGCGGCCTCTCCTCGGCGCTCAGTACGTGGATCTCCACTCCGGCGTCGCGGATCACTTTTTCGGCTTCGTTCTCGGACGCCTCGATGGCCTGGCGAATCCACGCCTCGGCGTCAAGACCGGCCTTCAGGATCACATCCTTCTCGGCCTGGGAGAGTTTCTCCCACCAGCCGAGGTTCGCCTGCACCACGAACTGCGCCGTAGTGTAGTTCGCCATCGTCATGTACTTCTGCACTTCGTGGATTTTGCGGGAGACGGCGGCCGGCATACCGGTCGTTGCGCCTTCTACGGTGCCTCTCTGCAGCGCCATATACATCTCGGACGAACTCATGACGGTGGGCGCGGCGCCCAGCGCGCGCAGCGTTTCCGCGTCGCCGCTGCTGAAGGTTCTCATTGTAAGGCCCTTGAAGTCCTCGGGGGACTTCAGGGGACGCTTATTGTTGAAGAACTGAATGTACCCGTAGTCAACCCAGAAGAGGTTTTTGACGCCCTTCTTCTGGAACTCGCCGTCAAGGAGCTTGTCCGCGCCAGAGTTAAGGAATTTCTTGGGGGACTCGAAATCCTTGAAGACGAAGGGCATCTCGAAGATGTCCGCCGCGGGGATCATGCCGGACCACTTGTTGACCGGCACCAAACCCGCTTCAACGAGACCGTCCTGAAGCGCCTCCACTATTTCCGTATCCTTGAAGAGCTGGGCCGAGTCGAAGATCCGGACCGTAACGTCTCCTCCGGAATACTCCGCCACCTTTTCGGAAAAAACGACGAGCCCCTTCGAGATATGATGCGAGGGGGGGAGCTGGTTGGAAAGCTTGATCTCCACCTTGGCGAACGCGGCGGTGCAGAGCAGAGAGAGCGCGAGAACCAGAAATGCCGTTGTTGCAAATGACTTTTTGAACATACTTTGATTTCCTCCTTTACCGAAATGTGTTGAAACTTTCCTGAACAAATAACGTGCCCCGTGTTGATACGCGGATTACTCTTGTTACCATACGCATCGGCGCTCTGTCAAGATAAATCGCTCCGGAGCGGTATTTTCAAATTACTCCCCCACCTTCAATTCCACCCTTTGAAATAAAAGAACTCGGCGCGGCATATTTCTCTTTCGACATCAACGGATGGCATATCCTCCAGCGCTGCGCTGTTTTTCACTCTTTGACAAAGGTAGAAAGTCCGTTACAATGTTTTGTATGATGAGTAAAAACGACTGGTTTCCCGACAACGAGTGGTTCCCGGGCGACGATTCATCGTCTCCCAAGCGTCCGGTCTTCCGGCTTCCGAAGGTGAACAAAGGTCTCCTGCTGCTTGGAGGCGCCGTTCTCCTTGTAATGGTGCTGTTCCCCGCCCTGGCGGAATTTTATACCGACTGGCTGTGGTACGACACCGAAGGGTACGGGTCCGTCTTTCTGACCCGCATCCTCGCCAGGCTTCCCCTGTTCGCTGCGGGCTTCCTCCTCTTCGCCTCGGCCATCTGGGTCAACCTGGCCTTCGTCCGGCGGAATCTGCTGGCTCTCCATCCCGAATTCACACCGCTTCTCGCGTCGAAAGCGGCCGGGTGGGCCATCGGAGCCGTCGCGCTCTTCCTGGGCTTTTCCAACGGCGTCGCCGCCTCCACGGAGTGGGCGATGGTGCTGCGCTTCTTCAACGCAACGCCTTTCGGCACGGCGGATCCCATCTTCGGCAACGACACGGGCTTTTACGTCTTCGCCCTGCCCTTCTGGACGTTTCTTCACACGCGGCTGCTGAATATCCTCTTCCTCTGCGTAGTCACCGCTGCGGCCGCCTACGGCGCGATCATCCTGCCGCGAAACCGCGACTTCTCGATGATAACCATCCCGCAGAGCGTGCGGACGCACCTGACGCTGCTCGCATCCGCCGGAGCGTTTCTCTGGGGTATAGGCTACCTGCTCGACCGCTACGGCATTCTTTTCTCCCCGCGCGGCGTCACCTTCGGCGCGGGGTACACGGATGTCCACGCGGAGCTCTTCGCGCTGAACGTCCTCGCGGTCATCTCCATCCTCATCGCCGCAGCGCTGCTTGTAAGCCTCTTCCGCAAGATGTGGAAGCTCTCGCTCGGCATGGTGGGACTGCTCGTCGTCTCCAGCGTCCTCCTGAGAGGCGTCTACCCGGCGATCGTCCAGAAGTACTTCGTCGAGCCGAACGAATTCGAGCGTGAACGGCGCTTCATCGATTACAACATCGCCGCGACGCTCCACGCGTACAACCTGCACAATGTGGAGCTCAAGACGATCACGCCCGACGACGCCATCACGTGGCGCGACATCGAGGAGAACAGGGACACCACCGACAATATCCGTTTGTGGGATCACGGCCCGCTGCTGCGGAGCTACAAGCAGCTCCAGGAGATCCGCACCTACTATGACTTCGCGAATGTGGATATCGACCGCTACAAGTTTCCCTCCGTATCGGGAACGGGCTCGAGCGAATTCCGGCAGGTGATGCTCGCGGCGCGGGAGCTGGACATCCGCGGCCTGCAGAACCCGACGTGGATCAACACACGCCTCGAATTCACCCACGGCTACGGCATCGTGATGAATCCGGTGAACGAGGTCGCCGGGAGCGGCCTTCCCCGTCTCTGGGTACGCGATATTCCTCCCAGAAGCGAGGTCGAGCTTCCCATCACACGCCCGCAGATCTACTACGGCGAAAAGCCCAGCTCCTACATCTTCGTCCGGACGACCGTGCAGGAGTTCGACTACCCGATGGGCGACTCCAACGTCCGCACGGTGTACGAGGGGAAGGGCGGCGTGCCGATGGGTTCCTTCTTCCGCCGCATTCTCTTCGCGCTGAAGTTCGCCGATATGAAGATCCTTCTCTCCGACGTCTTCACCGAGGAGAGCCGCGTGAAGTTCCACCAGAATATCCAGGAACGCCTCATGCGCGTCGCGCCGTTCCTCTACTTCGACAGGGATCCGTACCTTATAGTCTCGGAAGGACGCCTCGTCTGGATGCAGGACGCCTATACTGCCGCGGACAGCTACCCCTACGCGCAGCCGGTCTCGCTCGGACGGGGACAGAACATCAACTACATACGCAACAGCGTGAAGGCCACAGTCGACGCCTACGACGGCACGATGCGCTTCTACGCCGCAGACCCCGACGACCCGGTGCTGAAGGCGTGGAGCGGCATCTTCCCGGAGATATTCAAACCGTACTCGGAAATGCCGAAGGGGCTGAAAGCGCACCTGCGCTACCCGCAGGACCTCTTCAACATCCAGAGCGAGATCTACCGCACGTACCACATGACGGACGCGAACACTTTCTACAACAAAGAGGACGTGTGGGACAGGCCCGGAAGCGCCGATTCAAGCGGGTCGGCAGCTGATGCATACTACGTGAACATGCGGCTCGCAGGAGAGAAACATGCGGAGTTCGCCCTCATTTCTCCGTTCATGCCGGTGAGCAGGAACAACATGATCGCGTGGATGGCGGGCCGATCGGACGGGGACAACTACGGCCAGTTACTTGTCTACCAGTTCCCGAAGCAGAAGCTCATCTACGGCCCCGCGCAGGTAGAAGCGCTCACGAACCAGAATTCGGAGATCTCCGCACAGCTCTCCCTCTGGAGCCAACGAGGCTCGTCCGTCGTCAGGGGCAACATGACGGTGGTACCTGTGGGGAACGGACTTCTCTACGTCCAGCCGCTCTACCTCAGGGCCGAGAACAGCGAACTTCCCGAGCTACGGCGCGTGATCACATCGACAGGAGGCCGGGTGGTCTGGGGAGAAACGCTCGAGGAATCGCTCGTTCGCCTGCTCTCTCCCACGGCGTCGGAACTGGAAACATCCTCCCTTGTTCCGGCTGAAACAACGGAGCGGACGGAGTTCTCAGGATCGGAAGCGCTCGCCGAACTTGCAGCCGAAGCGATGACGCACTGGGACGCCTCTCAGGAAGCATTGCGGAAAGGCGACTGGGAGGGGTACGGCAGGGGGATGAGCGGACTAGAAAACGTACTCCGTGAGATGATGGACCGGAAAGACCGGGAGCAGTAGCTCAGCTGGCGCCGTATTGTAAAGAAAATACACGCATTCAGACTCTTGAGAGTGCTATAATAATGCGACCTTCCATCGGCCCTTCCTTTGGAAGGTCGCATTTCTTTGAATAAGAGGGAGGGGAACGAAATGTCGCTCTTGATACGGAGAAGCATCACCGCACTTTTTCTTTTTTCGGCATTGCTCTTTCTTCTCATTGGAATAGAAGGGGAAAAAATCCGGTTCATGATCGCGGACATGGAGATATTCAGACCGCCCAACCTTGGGAGTACTGAAGGTTTCTGGTCAGTCAACCCCGAGATGATCGAGCTCTTTCAAAATGCCGGACGGACAATTCCATCGTCGTTCTCCGATATCGCCAGGACATTCACCTCGGCAGGGCACGTCGCCGCCACGCTCTTCGAAGCGACAGCCGAAAACATACGGAATCTTGCCGTTTTTATCACGGAACAGAACGCGAACATTCCCATGGAATCCGCACTGATACAGGCCGCAGCCTTTTGGAAATACTCCATTAAATACGAGGTTCCCCTCGATCTGATCGTCGCCGTCGCGCACACGGAGAGCCACTTCAACCCGGAAGCCCGTAGCGGCGCCGGCGCAGCGGGCGTCATGCAGGTGATGTGGAAGGTGCACTCCGGCCTGCTGCAAGCCAACGGGATTCTCTCCGAGGAGGAGCTCCACAATCCCGACTTGGGAATAGCGGCGGGCAGCCTTCTCCTCTCACGCTACCTGCGGACGCACGAGGACCTGCAAACCGCCCTCGGACGCTACTTCGGCGGTCCGGCGTCCGTCTACTGGAAGAAAGTGTCTCGTAACCTCGAAAAACTCCGCAAGGCGAATATCGTCGCGCCGAGCGACATCTGAGAGAGCACGAAGGAAGGGAATCCGCGCGTTCGCATTTACCCTTTGACGGCGATCATCCAGATTCCGGCGAGGATCGAACCCATTCCGGCAAGCCTCCAGACGTTCACCTGTTCGGAGAAGAAAAGCGTGGAGACGGCGAGAATGAGCAGAAAGACCAACCCCGACATGAACGGGTAGGCTATGGAGAGATCCGTCCTGGTGAGCGCGGCGCTCAGAAAGACGAAGGAGACGCCGAAGCAGCCGACTCCGGCTACAGCCCAAGGGTTGAGCACGATAGAGAGCACTGCCGAGACAACTCCCCCGTCGAGAAGACTTTTCTGATGCCCGAAGGCGAACTTCATCATCGTGTTCGCCAGGGCGTTGAAGAACGCAGATCCTGCAAGAAGAAACAACGAAAGCCTGTCCATAGAGAAGTATCCACCCTTTCACATTTCCCCCTCCGGCTGCCGGCGGGGTATCCGGTCACGTTTCACTCCGAAGAAGTATATACTCTCCCGCGCACTACCACAAATAAGGGAACGTCATGTACAATGATGCGATTGGATCTTTTTTTGGAAGGGTGGTTCGATGAAACTCTCCGAGTCGCGTTCGTTACGAAAGTATGCGCTTCTTCTCATTCTGGCCTCGTTTCTTCTCTATTTTGGCGGTCTCGGAGGCTACGGCCTTCTGGAACCGGACGAGGGGAGGTACTCCGAGATACCCCGCGAGATGCTGGAGACCGGGGATTTCGTCACTCCCCGGCTGAACTACGTCAAGTACTTCGAAAAACCCGTGCTCCACTACTGGCTGACCGCGGCGTCCCTCGCCGTTTTCGGCGAGAACGAGTTCGCAGGTCGATTCTGGCCCGCGCTCCTCGCCCTCGGCAGCGTTCTCGCAACATGGATTCTGGCGCGGCGCCTCTACGGTTTCCCGGCGGCATTCTTCTCCTCGCTCATCCTGGCAACCAGCCTGCTCCACTTCGCCATCGGGCGAATCAACATCATCGATATGCCGCTCTCGTTCTTCCTGACGGCGGCGATGGCCGGCCTCTGGTTCGGGATCGATGAGACGACGGCAGAGGAAACGGCGAAGAACAGAAGGTATCTTCTCGTTTTCTACGCGGGGATGGCGCTCGCCGTCCTCTCGAAAGGGCTCATCGGCATCGTCCTCCCGGGCGGCATCCTCTTCTGGTATATTCTGCTCACACGCCGCTGGAGCCTTGTCAAGAGGGTGCTCTACATTCCCGGCATCCTCCTTTTCTTCGCGCTCACCGTCCCCTGGTTCGTCGAGGTCTGCCGCAGAAACAGCGACTTCTTCTACTTCTTTTTCATCCAGGAACACTTCCTGCGCTACGCGACGACGATGCACGGAAGGTACGCGCCCATGTGGTTTTTCATCCCCATTCTGATCGTCGGTTTCTTTCCCTGGGCGGGGCTGCTCCCCGGCGCGATCGGCTCGGCGATCCCGCTGCCGCTGCGGACCGTCGGCCGCGAGAAGCGGAACGAGCTCTTCCTCATCCTCTGGTTCGGCGTGATTCTCGTCTTTTTCTCGATTTCGAGTTCGAAGCTGATCCCGTATATCGTGCCCGCCGCGCCGCCGCTCGCGATCCTGATGGGGCGGTATCTCGTCCGCTGCATCGATGAAGAAAACGCGAAGAAGACGGGGCGCTTCCTGCTGTGGAATTCGTTGCTTCTCGTCCCCTTCATCGGCGCGCTGCTTGTCTATCCGTTCTTCAACGACCGGATCGCCGCCGGGCATCTGCTCCCCTACTCGCTCCCGATCGCAGCGGTCCTGATCCTGTTTGTCTTCTCCGGGTGGCACAGCTTCCTCCGCAGGGATTTCAGGAGACTTGCCCTCTTCCTCTGCGTGCTCTCCTTCGCGAACATGTTCGCCTTCAGCAGGGTCTTCCTTCTCTACGATTCCTTGCTTACTGCGCGCGAACTCGCGGGAAGAATCGCCGAAATCCGAAACGACGGCGACATCGTCGTCCAGTTCGCAAACTACGACCAGGGGCTCCCCTTCTATCTGAAACAGCGGATCGTGCTGGTCAACTACATGGGGGAACTCGAGTTCGGGGCGCTTCAGGAGAACGATCCCTCCTGGTTCATCGACGGGAAGGGGCTCGCCGAGCTTTGGACGGGCGACCGGCGCGTCATCCTGGTCGTCAACAGCGACCACAAGGAGTATGTCGCGCAGCAGACTGGGCTTTCGCTTCCGGAACCTTTAGCCGAGACTGCAAAGCGCCTCGTCTTCGTCAACCGCAAGGAATAACCCGCACCGGCGCGGTACATGGTAGCACCCGGGCGGCGCCCGGGTGGGAGTATTTGCTCTTCATGAGCAACCATCCCGGAAGGAGAAGGGAAATAACAATGTCCGAATCATGCGTTCTCTCTGTCATCGTACCGGTCTACAACGAGGAGGAGTCTCTCCCCTATCTCTGCCCGAGGCTGCTGAAGACGCTCGATGGAATGCATCGTCCCTACGAGATCATCTTCGTCAACGACGGAAGCAGGGACGCCTCCCTGAAGATGCTGCTCGACTTTCACAAGGCCAATCCGGGGAAGGTGCGCGTCGTCGACTTCAACGGCAACTTCGGGCAGCATATGGCGATCATGGCCGGATTCGATCATTCGCGGGGAGACGTCATCGTGACGCTCGACGCCGACCTCCAGAACCCGCCCGAAGAGATACCAAATCTTGTGGCGAAGATCGACGAGGGGCACGACGTCGTGGGAACAATCCGCCAGAACCGCCAGGATCCGAAGTTCCGCAAGATGGCTTCGCGCATGGTCAACGCCATCACCAACAAGATCACGGGGCTTCGGCTGAACGACTACGGCTGCATGCTCCGGGCCTACCGGCGCGATATCGTGAATATCATCAACCAGAGCTGCGAGAGCACGACCTTCATCCCCGCGCTGGCGCAGAAGTTCGCCGTCAACCCGGTCGAAATCCCTGTGGGGCATACGGAGCGGGAACACGGCACGTCCAAGTACAGCATCTTCCGCCTCATCCGGCTCAACTTCGACCTGATGACGGGGTTCTCTCTCTTCCCGCTTCAGGCGGTGACGATGATCGGCATCGTCGTCTCCGCGCTGAGCTTCGTCTTCGCACTCTACCTGCTGCTCCGCAGAATCATCGTCGGCCCGGAAGCGGAGGGCGTCTTCACGCTGCTCAACATCAACTTTTTCCTGATGGGCATCACCATGTCCTGCGTCGGCATCACGGGAGAGTATATCGGACGCATCTACCAGGAGGTCCGCAAACGCCCCCGCTACGTCATCCGCAGGGAGTGGAACGATGAGTAACCTCCGCGCCGCCGTCTTCGCCTACAGCGAGGTCGGGCACACATGCCTGAAGGAGCTGCTGCGTCAGGGGACGTCGGTTCAGGCCGTTTTTACCCACGAAGACAACCCGGCGGAAACGCTCTGGTTCCCCTCGGTAGCGGCGCTCGCGCGGGAAGCGGGAATCCCCGTCTTCACCCCGGACTCTCTCGGCGACGAGGAGTACGCGATGCTGCTCTCTCTGCGCCCCGACGTCATCTTCTCTTTCTACTACCGCTCGATGATCCCCGAGCGCTTCCTCTCGATCCCGCCGAAGGGGGCCTTCAACATGCACGGCTCGCTGCTGCCGAAGTACAGGGGACGGGCCTGCGTCAACTGGGCCGTCCTCAACGGCGAGACGGTAACCGGCGCGACGCTCCACCACATGGTACGACGAGCCGACGCGGGGGATATCGTCGACCGGGAGGCTGTGCCCATCCTCCCCGACGATACGGCGCTCGACGTCTCCCGGAAAGTGGCCGAAGCCGCAGGGATCATCCTGGAGCGGACGCTTCCCTCAATCGCCCTCGGCGCCGCGCCGCGGACCCCGCAAAACGAGGGAGAGGCGACATACTTCGGCCGCAGGACGCCCGCGGACGGCGTGATCGACTGGGCGGAGAGCGCCGTACGGATTCACAACCTGGTCCGCGCGGTGACGCGCCCCTTTCCAGGCGCCTTCACCTTTCTCCGGGGCAAGAAGCTCTTCATCTGGAAGACGCAGACCGGGGAGCATCCGTCTTTCGATACGCCTCCGGGAACGGTGCTCTCGGAGGATCCGCTCCGCATTTTCACAGGACGGGGTGTTCTTCGTCTCCTCGAATGGCAGTTCGAGGACTCCCGGGCGCAATCACCGGGCGCAGGAGATATTCTGGGCAAAGAGCCGGAGGGCGAAACGCGCCCTTCGTGATATACTCTCGTGGCGACTTTTTTCAACGAACGAACCATCCCGCACAACGCGGGGAACACGCAGGGAGGTTTCTCTATGAACATTCTGATTCTCGGGGCTAACGGCTTCATCGGCTCCCATCTCATCAAGGGGGTCTTGGAGAGTACGGACTGGCGGATCAACGCTTTCGATCTTTCGGGGACAAACCTTGAGCAGTACCGGGACAGCACGCACTTCTCCTTTACGCAGGGCGACATCTTCACCGCGGACGAATGGCTGAAAAAGGCAGTGGAAACAGCCGACGTCGTCCTGCCGCTCGCGGGCATCGCAAAGCCCTCCTACTACCTCAGCAAACCATTGTGGACCTTTGAACTCGACTTCGAGCAGAACCTCAAGATCGTCCGCATGTGCGTCGCCGCGGATAAAAGAGTCATCTTTCCCTCCACTTCGGAAGTCTACGGCATGAGCACAGACACCGTCCTCAAGGAGGAAGAAAGCCCGCTCATCGTCGGCCCGATCAACAAGATGCGCTGGATCTACAGCTGCGGCAAGCAGATGATGGACAGGGTCATCGTCGCCTACGGGCAGGAGAAGGGGCTGCGCTACACGCTCTTCCGCCCGTTCAACTGGATCGGCCCCCGCCTCGACACCTTCAAGGACGCCGAGGAGCGCACCGCCCGCTCCATCACGCAGATGGTCTACGACGTGCTCTCCGGACGGGGGATCACCCTTGTCAACGGCGGAGAGCAGATGCGGAGCTTCACGCACATCTCCGACGGCGTCGCGGCGCTGATGGCCATACTCGCCGACGAAAAAGCGAGCAACGGGAAGATCTTCAACATCGGCAACCCGGCGAACAACGCATCCATCAAGGAGTTGGCCCACATTATCATCGACGTGATGAAAGAGATCCCCTCCTTCCGGGAGGCCGCTGAAAAGACCGCCGTGACGGTGATGCCCGCCGAACAGTATTACGGCAACGGCTACGACGACATGAAGAACCGCGTTCCTTCGATTCAGGCCATCGGCGCCGCGCTCGGCTGGAAGCCGCTCGTGCCGCTCCGCGAGGCCGTGGCGATGACTGTGGCGAGCTACCTTGATTCAGGAGAGGAGCAGAAGCGTGGTTGATACGGTGCTCGTCCTCAAGACGGACGTCGATACGCTGAGAGGCTACCGCGAGGGCGTCCCCCGACTCCTGGAGATCTTCCGCGCCAGGAAGATGCGAGCCTCGTTCTTCTTCTCCTTCGGTCCGGATAACTCCGGCAAGGCGATCCGGCGTATCTTCAAAAAAGGGTTCCTGCAGAAGATGCGGCGTACCAAGGCCGCCTCGGCGTACGGACTCCGCACCCTGCTCTACGGCACGCTGCTTCCGGCGCCGAAAATAGTGGAGAGCGAGCCGAGCGTCTTCATCCGGGCTGTCGAGGAGGGACACGACTGCGGCATTCACAGCTGGGACCACGTCCACTGGCACGACAACCTTTCAAAAATGAGCGAGGAGCAGATACGCGGGGAGTTTCGAAAGGCGATGGAGCTCTTCGAGCGGTACGCAAGGAGAACGGCGAAAAGCTGCGCCGCGCCCGGCTGGCAGGTCACGCCCGCGAGCCTCGCCGTGCAGGACGAACTGGGCTTCGATTATTGCAGCGACGTCCGCGGGAGCGGATACGCCTTCCGTCCGCGCATGCGAGGGCGTACCTTCAAGACGCTCCAAATCCCCACAACGCTTCCCACTCTCGACGAAGTGCTCGGCGACGTTCCGGGGGACAGGATCAACGATCATTACATGGAGCTTCTTCAGCCCGGGCTGAACGTGCACACCATCCACGCGGAGATGGAGGGGGGCGGACAGAGCGCGCTCTTCGAGGAGCTGCTGGACCGCTGCGTGAAGAGAGGCGTCGTCTTCAAGACGCTCGACGACATCGCCCTGGAGATTTCATTGAAGAAACCGATCATCCACACGTGCGACGTCGTCGCCGGAGAAACTCCCGGCCGCTGGGGGACGGTTTCCGTCCAACGGTGCGCCCGCGAAGAAACGGCGGACTAAAAAAGAGGGGGCCAGCAAGCCCCCTCTTCTGTACTCCGTATTTATTTGACTGGAACGAGCCCTCCGCCCTGAACACCGTCTTCGTCATCCACTTTGAAACGCTCCGAGATCCGGCGCAGATCCTCTGCGGTCTCGCTGACCTCCTGCGAGCTGGTCGCGACGTTCTCCATAGCCGCGGCGGTCTCCTCCATGGCGGCCGCCATGCTCTGCACGTTGTCGTCCGTGCTCTCCATCACCGTAGCGCTGGCGTTGATCAAGGCGATGACCTTGTCGGACTTGGCGACCTCCTCGTCGGTCGTCTTAATGATCTTACGAACATCCGCGATGGAGCTCTCGATCGCACTTTTTATTTTTCGAAGCGCATCGCCTGCGTCGTGCGCGACTGAAACGCCCTCCATAACCCCTTCCTGGCTCTTCTGCATGGAGGAGACGGCGGAGCGGGTTCCCTCAAGGATTTTGGCTACGAGTTCGGAGACCTCCTGCGCCCCCTTCTGGGACTGCTCGGCAAGCTTCCGCACCTCTTCGGCCACAACGGCGAAACCGCGTCCGGCCTCGCCTGCCCGGGCGGCCTCGATCGCCGCGTTCAGGGCGAGCAGGTTCGTCTGGTCGGCGATTCCGGTGATCGTCTCGCCGACGACGCCGATACGCGCCGAGAACGTGTCCAGCTGCGCAAGAAACGCTTCCGTCTCGGAGACGGCGTCCTTCACCGATTCCATCTGCGTTATGGTTTTTTCGACGGTTTCCCTGCCCTGGAGCGCAGCCTCCGCCATCTCCTCGGAGTTCTTATCAGCTCTTGACGCAAGGTTTTGCGCTATCTGTATCAGACTGCTCATTTCGAGCATCACCATCGAGGCTTCGACAGTGTCTTTTCGTCCGTTCCTCGTCTTCTCCGCAAGCGTCGCGTTACTCTCCGCCATCTCGCTGACCGTGCTCGTCACCTCTTCGGTCGAGGCGGCCGTCTCCTCGGAGAGCGCGGAAAGGGTCACCGCCTTCTCCTTCAAATCGTGCACCATCTCGCGTTGGACGCGGATCATATCCGCGAGCGCGTCGGCCATTCGCCCGATTTCATCCTTCGTCGCAATGTTGAAGTCGCTCCTGAGAATCGTGAGATCGCCGCCCTTCGCCCTCTCGGCAAGACGCTGGACAGTCTGCACGGGCCGGGCGATCGAGTTGCCTATGAGGAGGGAGATGATCGCGAAAGCGATAATGACGAAGGCGACGATGATCACAATCGTCCACGAAAGATCGACTGCCGTCGCCTTGATCTCCCGTTCCAGGACGGTGACTGCGAACGTCCAGCCGGGCGATCCCGCGATAGGGGCGAAGAAGACGTATGCCGGAGTCCCGTCGAATCGTTTGTGCAGCTCGTAACCGGTCTCTTTTGCGGCCATCCTCTTCCATACCGTCGTATACGCCGCATCCTGACGCACGTCGAACTTCCCGATATGCTCCTTGTCGCGATGCGCGGCGACGATGCCGCCGCCGTCGACGATCCATCCGAACCCGGTCTCGCCCACCCGGACTGCGCCGACAAGCTCCTGCAGGTTCTGCAGAAGCACCGTCGCGGCGAAGACTCCGGCAGGTTTGCCGTCCGCGCCCGGAACGGCGTGCGCAATGACGACGACGACGTTGCCTGTTGCCAGAGAGACGACCGGGTCGGAAATCGCGTACTGCTTCCCGCCGCTCATAAGCTCTTTGAAATACGGTCTCTGTGAGATGTCCGCAGTCGTCCCCCCCGTTCCCTTGACTCGTCCGTCGGTACCGGAGATGAAGAGCATTTCGAAAAGACGGTGGTGCTTTTTCATCTGGCCTTCAAGAAAGGCTTCGGCATTCTTCCACTCGAGCGAACGAACCACGTCCATCCCCGCGAACGCTCCCGTCAGATTCACCATGTTGTCCAGCCACTCCGACAGACCGACGGAGCTCGCCCTCGAAATCTGCAGGGCCATATCTTCGGTAAGGTCGGTCACCTTGCCGTCGACGCGAGCGTAGAGCGTCACTCCCATAATCGTCATAAACACAATGGTCGCTGCAATAAATGATGCCATGATCTCCGTCCGTATGCTCTTCAACGCCCATCCACCATCCTTTCAGCCGTCTCTTACAACGCCGTCTCCTTCACCGCAGGATTCTCGAAGGCGTTTTTGCACGCCTGTATCGCTCACAACCTCTTCCCGCATTTCAAAATAGATATAGAGCGCACGCTGATTTTCTGCTAGTATAGCCTAAGAAACGCAAGAGGAATAGTCTCGGAAAAGAGAGGAGGTTTATTTCCCGGCGCCATTCCGAAGGCAATAAATAGATAGAGCATTCTACATTCAAGGAGGAAAAATCATGAGAAAAACAACCAATACCGTTGCGCTTGCGCTCGCACTGCTCTTCTTTGCGATCTCCGCCTTCGCGGAGCAGCCAACCAGGGAGTTCAAGGGAAGCTTCGAACCTGCGAATAACGGAGAACGCCTGCTCTCCTTGCTGGTTTCGCTGACCGACCCTGAATCAATGGAGCTTCGCATGGACCAGCAGCCGGACAACGACGGGAATATACGCGACTTTTCCATCTTCATCAAGGGGGCTTCCATCGGGGGGTTCCGGGTGGAGAAGATCGCGATCGAGTCCTCCTTCCTGGAGCTCAACCGACCGTCGGAGTGGCGGACTGGGGAGCGGGATTCGCTCAAGGTCAGAAACGTCCTTCGCAGCAATGTGGAACTCGTCGCGCTTGAAAAGGATATCAACGCTGCCCTGACCTCCTATGCGGGTGGCGACTGGAGGCGCATCTCCGTCGATCTGAAGAGGGGGATTGTCAGCGCACGCGGGAACTACCGCTCTGGCTCCCTGGACATCCTTGCAGAGGTGTCCACGAAGCTGGAAATCCGGCAGGGGAAGCAGATCTGGCTGAAGGATACCGCGATCAAGATCAACCACGACGACCAGACGGACGTCATCCAGAAAGAGCTGGAGAAGATTCAGCCCGTTGTCGATATCGGGCAGTTCCCCTTTCCTGTGACGCTTGCCGTGCTCAACGTGGACGAACAGAAGCTCGTCTTCTCGACGAGAACGCTTCCCAAGCCGGTCAAAGGGATCTTCTACCGCTACGTCCGGGGCTCCTGAACCCCTCCCTCTTCGGCGCTCTTGAGCATCATCGTCGCATAACTTCCGCGCGGGAGGAAGAAGTCGACGCGAAGCGCGGTTTTTCCCGGGAAGAGGGCATCCTCTTCCCTTTTCCATGTCATGTTCTCCGGTAGTACGGCGCAGGCGCGCGGGAAGGAGGAGAAGTACGCCTGCTCGACCTCTTTCAGCCGGAATTTCGAGAGACGGACGCCCCGTTCGAAAAGCACCGCGGAGAAAACATCGCCGAGGTCGGAGGGAAGCTGCGGCATATCCGGCGCCGCCGTGTGCATCGGCTCGGTAAGCAGGCGCGAAAGAAGCGATTCATCAAGCATGCGGTACTGAAGGAGTTCGCCGGTTTTCACCGGCACAGGAAAGAGCTCGCCCGGCTGCTTCGAAAGGAAGCGGCAGAGCGTCTCGTTCCACAAAAAGCTCTGATAGGCCGAGTAGTAGAGCCCCATCTCCTGCGCGGGTATGAGCTTGAGACAGGCTCTGTACCCGCTCTCCCCCTTGCGGCGGAGGATGTCGAGCATCTGCTTCAGAAGCGGTTCGGGACAGAGCGGGACCATCTCCTCCCACTTTCCCCAGAGAGCGGCGAGCTGTGCCTTTCTCTTTTTGAGCGGCAGGGGCGCGTCGGGATGCCGGAAGGAGAAGTACTTCCTGAGGGCGGGTCCGAAGCGCCGTTTTACCAGCATCTCGGCGAAAAACTCCCCCTTCTCTCCCACGTTGCCGAAGCGTTGGTCGTCGAAGTAGTTGGCGAAGCCGCGCGCGGCGATCCGCTCCAGCCGCGCCTCGCACGCCCCGGCCTCGGCGGCTGTCATGTCGCGGAGCGCAGCGGAGAAGCGGTTGCCTTTCAGCACGGACGGCGCCAGGTGCGCCGTGGAGTACCCCGCAAAGCGAATGACGAACCCCTTTCCCTCATACGCAAGATCGTACTTCAACGGCACGGAAACGTGCTGGAGCGTGTGCGCGTGCCGGTCTTTCTTCCCTACCGAGCGGATCTCGGCGAGCGGGACGCCGCAGGCCTTCGCCGCTTCCTGAATTGCATCGGCGGTGTTCCACCCCTCCTTCTCCAGCAGGAAGACGCGGAACGGCGCCTCCTTCTTCGCCGGAGCAAAGTGAAGTACCTCTTCCACACGAAAATCGTCGGGAGCTGTCTTGATTCGCATCTGTCTTCTCCTCTGCTGCGGGCGCTAAGCCAGCGCGCCGCGCGCGGCGACGACGCCGCTGGCCGCGGCCTGTATGATTCCCCGGCTGACGCCCGCGCCGTCGCCGGCCATGAAGAGGCGTTCGATGACCGGCACCTCCAGGTTCTTCCGAAGCTCCAGCCGTAAAGAGTACAGTTTGATCTCCACCCCGTAGAGCAGCGTGTCGTTCTGGTTCACGCCGGGCATGATGGAGTTGAGACCGTCGAGGAATTCCACGACGTCGGTCAGATAGCGGTGCGGCAGCACAAGGCTGAGGTCGCCGGGCTGTGCGTTCGCGGTCGGGGCGATCATCCCCCGGTCGATGCGCGACTGGGTGGAACGCCGTCCGTCCCGGAGATCGCCGAGCCGCTGCACCAGAATTCCGCCTCCGGCGAGCATGTTCGCTAGTTTTGCGACGTGCGTGGCGTACCCTATAGGGTCGTTGAACGGCTGCGTGAAGTTCTTCGTCACCAAAATGGCGAAGTTCGTGTTCCTGGACTTTACGTTCTTCAGGCTGTGGCCGTTCACAGTGACGAGATCGTGCGCCTGGTTGTATTCGTAGACGACGAATCCCGACGGATTCATGCAGAAGGTGCGGCAGCGGTCGTCGAAGGTCGGCGTGTTGTACAGACACTTGATCTCGTAGAAGTGCCGTGTGAGGTCTTCGCAGACGCTGTCCGGAACTTCCACCCGCACGCCGATATCCACCGGCATAGAGGCTATCGGGATGTTCAGTTTCGCGACAACTCCGGCCAGCCAGGAAGCCCCCTCCCTTCCAGGGGCGACGATGACGCTCCCGCTCCGGTGGACGGTTCCGTCGGCAAGGACGACGCCGCAGGCGCGTCCGTTCTCTATCAGCAAATCCTCGACGAAGGTTCCCATCATAATGTCGCACTTCGGCTTCAGCGCCTCGTACATATTGTTGAGCACTTCGCGCGAGGCGTCCGTGCCGATATGGCGGATCCTCGCGGGCAGAATCTTGATCCCGACGCTGGAGGCCTTCCTGATGGTATCGCGGACGATGTCGCCCGAGGGTTCGTAGGCGTGATTGTCGGCGCCGTACTCGACGAACACCTTGTCCACTTGCGCAATCATGTCGAGGAGCGCGTCCTCGCCGATGCTCTCCTCAAGATTACCGCCGAAACCGGTGGTCAGCGTCAGCTTTCCGTCGGATGCCGAACCCGCGCCGCCCCACCCCGAGACGATGCTGCACGAAGAGCAGTTCAAACAGGTCTTGCTCGTCCCTTCGACGATCGGACATTTCCGCTCGCGGATCAAGCGCCCCTTGTCGATGATCAGTACTTTTTTTTCATGCCGCACGCATTCCATGGCGGCAAAGATTCCGGCAGGACCGGAACCTACTATAATCACGTCGTACATCATGTGACGCACTTCCTTTCATAGCGTCCTTGAAAAAGCGCGCGGTCGTCTCTTTCGCCGTCGGACGCGAGCCGGCTGTTTATAATAAAAGAAGGCGCTACCTTCCGCTTCTGTCGTATTTCGAACTTCCTCTGACATTTTTCCGGAGCTTCCGGAGTATTTCGAGATTCCTCGCAATCTCGTCGGCGTTCCCTTCGCCTGCAAACGATTCGACCTGTATCTTTCCCATCTTCACAAGCAGGTTGATCGCCTTCGTATCTATCCCCAGTTCATCGGCAAGCTGCTGTATCGAGATTTTCCTGTGTCTGCCCGCCTCCGCAGTGTTGTCCCGCAGATAGCCCCATGCGAGCATGTAAATACCCTGCACCTCCTGAGCACACGGAGGACAGAGCGCTACCTGCTTCTCCCCGCCCTCGTCGAACCATGCCTTGCCGCAATACTCGCATACTCTCAACGCCATAGCGTCAGCCTCCCGTCGTTACCGGCGCCTCCATATCCAATGCTTCCGTCACTTCCTCGATGAAACGCTCCACTCTTTCGGGAGTGTGAATGAACGAAGGATCGCCCAAATCCAGAGTTATGCAGCGCGTCGCCGAGAGTCCTATCTCCGAGCGCACGAAATCGAGGAAAGACGCATACGCGTCGTAGAGCGACCGCCAGTACTCCTCGCCCGCCTCTATCTCGTCGGAGCGCCCCCGCATACGGATACGCCGCATGATCTCCTCGAACGGGCAGGAGAGCACAATGATCAGCTTGGGCATGGCCAGATGTTTCAAAAGCGAATCGTACAGCATCAGGTACGTTCCGAACTGACTGTCCCGGAAATAGCCCAGCTTGTAGTAAAGGGATGCGTATATCTTGTCGCCGAAGACGCTGCGGTCGAGAATATACTCGTCGGACTCCGACGCGCAGAGATACTGGGCGAACCTCGTCACGAGGAAGTTGAGCTGCATAGGGAAAGCCCAACGCCGTTCCAGGTGAAAACGGCGCAGCAGATCGTACTGATCCCGGAACTCCTCCGGCATGACGCGCAGTCCAAGCCGCTCGGAGAGGAGATTCACCACCGTCGATTTGCCGCTTGCCGTCATACCCTCAACAATAATCTGCACCCTGCCCATATTCTTCCTCCTCCGGTTGTATCATCCCCGACGTTTCCGGCGCGAAAAGGGCGACGAAACGTCAGGGAACGAAGGGCGCGAGGACCGCTTTGTTTCCCCCCGCCTTTTTTGCCTCGGCGAGCGCGTCCTCCGCTCTTTTTACGAATTCATTCATGTCCATGCTCCGACGAAACTCGGCGACCCCCATGCTGGAGGAGAGTATTCTATCGGGAAGGAATCTGTAGTTGTAGATCATGTCGCGTATCGCCTCCGCAATCTGGAAGGCGATACGTCCGCTCATCGGCGTCAGTACGGCGAATTCGTCCCCGCCCCAGCGTCCGATGAAATCAGTGGGACGGATGCGGCTCTTGACGGCGGCGCAGAAGTCCTTGAGGACTCTGTCGCCGGCTTCCCGCCCGAGTGTTTCGTTCAGCGCGCCGAAGCCGTCCACGTCTATCAGAATGAGCGACATGTTCCCCCTGTACCGCATCGCCCGTTCGATCTCCGTATTCAGAATACGTTCGAACCCGCTGCGGCTGGGAATCCCGGAGAGCGTGTCTATGGCGGGCTGTTTTCGTTCTTCAGTCTGCTTCTCGTATGAACTATCACGGAAAACAGAAAGAAGCGCAGGCTCCCCTTCCGTCTCTATCCTCTCGACGGAGACACGCCCGGGAAACACATCGCCGGAGGACGACTTCAGCCGCACCTCGAAATTTTCGACAAACGCCGCGTCGTCCAATTCTTTCACCAGCCGCTCTCTCTGCCCCGCTCCGTCGTAGATGCCCAGCTCATCCTCGGTACGCCCCAACACTGAGGATTCGGCGAATCCCATTCGGGAGAGGAACGCACGGTTGCAGCTGAGCACGCGCCCCTCCTTCACCGAGGAGATCAGCAGCATCTCGGGAGAGGAGGAGAACAAGCGCCGGAAGTTGTCCGCATGGGCGCGGCACTCCCGCTCCCGGGCACGGGATTCGGTCAGGTCGGTCGCTGCGAGTGAAATGGCTGAAAAACCGCCTTCCGAGTCATCAACCGGGGAAAAAGAGAGCGAGAAATAACGCTCGCCAGCCTCCTGCCCCGTCTTCGAACGCTCCCCGTTCCGGGCTCGTTCGACCGCCACACGGAACGCTTCGCCCTGCACACCTGCGGGCAGAAGATTATGGAGCGCTTCTCCTTCAGCAGGAAGACGTCCCCAGAGGGTTTCACAAACACGTTCAAACCCCTTGGTCATGACAATCGGAACGCACTCTTCGTCCAGAAGACAGAACAGCGCATCCTCGTTTTGTGCAAGTATGGAGCGCAGCCGCGCGTCCTGCACACCCTCCTTCGGAAAGAGAGAGGAATCGATAAGCGTTTGCGGTTCCCCCTCAGGAGGCTCCGGGAGTTCATAGCCGTCGAAGCCGTTCACTGGGAATGCGGCGACGCTTTCCTTTTCTTCAGCTCCCGGGATTTCTTGAATTGCTTCGGACATGCTCTCCTGTTCTTCGACGACATCCGCATCTTCGCTCGTCGCGACAGGCTCTTCCTCTTCCGGTTCGGCAACTGTTTCGTGGAAGACATAAAGGAGGCTGTCGCGCCCCGCGTGCAGAATCCTCGACACGGAGGCTCTGCCGGGAACAAGATCGCCGGACGCCGTCCGCATCTCAACCTCAAAATCCTCTACAGAGCCGTTCTCTTCCAGTTCATTTACAAGGCGCTCCCGTTGCAGGGCATCTGCATACAGAGCAAAATCCGACTCCGTGCGCCCCAAGATCGCCGTCTCCTCATACCCCATCCATGAGAGAAACGCGGGAGATCCGCGAAGCAACTTCCCGTCCTCCACGGAGGCGATCAGCATCATCTCCCCGGAGGAGGCAAAAAGACGTTGAAAGCTCTCCGCCTCGGCGTACCGCTCCCTCTCCAGCCGGCAGAGTTCTGTTCTGTCGGTCAGAAGCAACGAAATTCCGAGCGGCTCCCCTTCCTTGCTGTAGAGCGGAGCGAAGGAACAGGAATACACGAGTTCTCCAGCCTCAAAAGCGGTTTCAGCATACTCTCCGGCATGCGCTCTCTCGGCCGCGAGGCGGAACGATTCTCCATGCTCACCGGAGGGGAGAATCTTCAAAAGCGCTTCATTCTGGTCGGGACTCCTCCCCCAGATACGAACGGAAGCGTTTCTGAAACCCTCCGTCATAAACGTCGGAACATACTCCGTATCCATGGAACAGAAAAGAAGATCTTCTCTTTCCGAGAGCAGCACGTCGACAGAATCGGTCTCCGAGCCTTCCTCCCCGCCCTCCGGGAGTTCATACCCCGCCCCCAGGAGCACCGGCGCTCCCTGGTACACGCCGGGGACAAACGCGCAGTCGATTCTCCGCTCCCGTCCGCTCTCCGAACGAACGGCGAAGTCGAGACGCCCTCCGCGAACGGCGCCGTCGGAACCGGGAGTGAAGAGGCTCTCTACCGATGAAGCATATCCGGACGCTGCATACTCCGAAAGGAGAAATCGGGGGCGTTCGCGAAGCGCAAATCCGAAAAACTCCTCGCCGCGCCTGTTCATAAAGAGCACTCTCCCCTCGGAGAGGATCAGCAGGATCAGGAGCGGGCTGTCAAGCAGCGCAAGATAACGCCGTTCAATGTCGCGCAGAACGGCCTCCTCGCGTTTCCAGCGGGTCAACTCTTTTTCCAGCCGAAGGGTCTTTTCGCAGTACCCCTCCGGACATGTTCCCGCTTGACGCCCCCCGATCTCTCCGACGTTCCTCTCGCGAACAACTCCCAGACTGTCCTTCATGAAGCCCCATCCCTTCCTTCCGTGAACCAGGGGTATGAACCAAAGTTACTTGCGTTGAAAACGGAACTGCCCGCCGGAGCACCCCTTGACGTCGCTTATGCAGATGAACCCTTTATTATGTGTGTGCGCGACGATGACAGGTACGTCCCTTCTGCGGCAGATTATCTTCACGATGGTGCGGACGCCGTCCCTACCTCGGCCGTAGATCACCGTCGCCCCGAAACCGTCCGCACGGATATTGTCGATCATCTCTTTCGTCTCGGCCGTTCGGTCCATTATGAGTTCCAGGAAGACATAGGCGTTCATCAGTTTTTCTTCCAGCAGGGAGCCGATGAAATTTCCCGTGGAAAAACCGGCGCAGTAGACCACCATCTGGATCCAGTTCATTTCTCGTCCGCCCCCGATGATGTGCCCAAGGGCGGTAAGATAGATCATCACTTCGACAAAGCCGATCATCGCCGCCAGCGCTCTTCTCCCTCTGACGAGGAAGAGAATCCGCACCGTTCCGCAGCTTACGTCGACAATACGGGCGCAGAAGATAAGAAGAAGTCCGACATAATCCATCAGAGCCCTCCTCCGTACTTGGTCGCCCGGAGCGCCTGCAGAAGAGCTTTCCCGGCGCCGGTCTTTTCAAAGAGAGGACGAAGAGAGGCGTTTGAAAGAACGCGTCCCTTCCTTCGCAACACTTCAGACATTCCGAAACCTCCTTGCTTCCCGGTAAAGACACTCAGTGCATGCCGGGACGAGCAATTTTTGATACAACATACCGTTACTATCCTATCATACCTCTCCGGCAGAGTATAATAAACGGCAAATGAGCAAAAACGCAATTCTTTCGCGTAAAAGGAGAGACGCTATGAACGGCGAACAGACCATCCCCGAGCTCGAAGAACGGATCGTTTTTCTCACCATGGAGCGTCGCGCCGCAATGGAGGCGCTTGAGGTCGCCCTGGACATCAGCTCCTTCACCGCGTCGCTTACAGGCATAGAGTCCGTGGAGGAGATCCTCCGGGAGTCCGCGGTAAAAATACGCGCGCTCCTCCCGTTCGAGGCGCTGGCATTCTTCCTCGCCGACGAGGACGACGACATGGCGCTCGCTCCCGCGTACGCCGATCCGCCGGAAAAAATGCACGTCATCGAGCAGGAAAAAAAACCGCTTATCGACGACCGCACCGTCGCGTGGGCGCTTCGCAGAAAGAAACCGGTCATCGTTGCAACGCAAGACCGCTCCGGCAGAATTTTCCTTCATGCGCTCGCTTCCGCCTCGCGAGTACTCGGCCTCTTTATCGGGATTCTCGGGAAGGAAGAAGAAGCACAACAAACGCCTTCCTACCCCGACTTTCTCTCCATCGTCCTGTCGGCAACATCCGGCGTGATCGGCACGAACATGCTTCTTCGAAAAATCAATCTGCTCAATCTCGCGCTCCAGGAAAAAGTTCACTTTCTGGAAAAGTCGAAGGAAGAGCTGTCGCTCTATCGCAACAACCTGGAAAGAGAAGTAACCGCACGAACAAAGGAACTCGCCAGAAGAAACGAAGACCTTCGCCGGGAAATTGTCGAAAGGAAACGAATGGAATCGGAGATCCGCTATCGCGCGTGGCACGACGCGCTTACAGGCCTTGCGAACAGAGAACTCTTTCACTCCCGCCTGCTCGAAGCGGTCGCAAAGGGAGAACCGATTGCCGTCTTCTTTATGGATCTCGACGGCTTCAAGAACATCAACGACACCCTCGGACACGACAGCGGCGATAGCCTGCTGCAAGAAGCTGCCAGGAGGATTGCCCGGGAAATGGGAGAAGAGAATACCGTTGCACGGATGGGCGGAGATGAATTCACAGTGATCATCTCCTTTCCCACATCGCGGGAACTGCTCGCCGAGTGCGCCGAAAGGCTGCTGCATGGCATATCGGAACCGATCAGCCTCGAAGGGGCCTCCGTCTCCATCACTGCGAGCATCGGCATCAGCCGCTTCCCGGAGGACGGCGCCACCACGCAGGACTTGATGAAATGCGCAGACGTAGCCATGTACAAAGCCAAAGAGCGCGGAAAAAACAGGTACTGCTTCTGGTCCGATATCAGGGGAAAATGACCGGAACGTGAGCGAAAAAAAGGGCGGGAACCGATGCTGCACGGCCCCCTGCCCTTATTCTCCAAATCTACGAGGCAGCTTTGAATTACTTCTTCTCTTCTTTTTTGGCCTCTTCTTTGGGCTCTTCTTTTGCCTCTTCTTTTGCCTCTTCTTTTGCCTCTTCTTTTGCCTCTTCTTTTGCCTCTTCTTTTGCCTCTTCTTTTGCCTCTTCTTTTGCCTCTTCTTTTGC
>JAHDKR010000120.1 GCA_018436785.1 Synergistaceae bacterium
GAATAGGGGTCAGTCCTATAATTTATAATTTTGGAGGCGACCTTCCTTGCGCGCCAGTCCCCTCACCTTGCTCCATGGCGCATAGCCCCACTGCCCGCGCCGAGCCCGTTCCAACCGGCCCAGGAAGTCGGCAAACCCGGTCGCCGTTCCCATCTTCAACCGCTCCTTTATCCACGCAGGGCGGACGCTGGCGTTTCGTCGCGCCAGCCACGCCAATGCGTACTTCTCGGGGGCATTCATCTTCAGCCCCGCCAGATCGGCATCTGACAACCCCAGCGCAGCCATGCCCTTGCGAATCCAGGCTTCCGCGCAAGCCTCTCCATGCTCCCGTGTCTCCTCCCCCCCAAACGATTCCCGCTTGCCCCGATGCAGCGCCTCCTCGACTCGGTCCAGCAGCTCCAGACGGAACCCCTCTCCGCCAACATGCCATCCCCGGCGAATCTTCTGCCAATTCTCGTCAGCCTTCCACGGCTGGTCGCTATGCCGCACGTCCTCCACCCGCCCCGCCATATATTCCGCGTATTTCCGTCGGCCCGCCGCCGTATCGCACAGGCCGAGACCGTCCAGCACCCTGCTGGCGCATAGCCATTCAGGCCTCTGCCTCTTGCCTACGTACGCCGGATAGCTGCTCCAGCGGTGGTCCGCCAGCCGCTGCCGCGCATAATCATATCCCTTCACCCGAACGGGGTTGAGGTGGATATAGGTCGCGACCGTCGGGAAATAACCGCTCCCAGCCTCCACCGGAATCGCCTTGTACCGCCCCTGGAACAGATGCCCCCACTCGCGGTGGCGGGCATTGAACCGCTTGGTATAGGTGCTCTGCACCCATTGCATCCCCGCCACCAGATTCGCCTCCGGCGTTTCCAGCAGCAGATGGTAGTGGTTCCCCATCAGGACATACGCGTGCACCTGCCACCCCGTCCGCCCGCACGCCTCCCCTAGCGTCTCCAGAAACATCGCGCAATCCTCATCCCTCCTGAAAACCTTCTGCGAATGGTTCCCCCGGCTCATCACATGGTAAACCGCCCCCGCATATTCCACTCGTGGCTTCCTTGGCATGCCTCCGCTTAAACCATATCCACCATTCTGCCGTCAATCTGTTTTATAGATTATAGGACTGACCCCTTTACTCTGATCCACCATCCCAGCTCCGGGCTGTAGTATCTGTAGCCGTAATAGTAGAACCCGGTCTCCCCATCCCAATACTTGGTACTGAACCGATACGGATTGGCATCTGCTTGGTCGCCGGATTGGGCGATGGTGTTGCCGTAGGGGTCGTATTCGTAGTGGGCGACAACGGCTCCGTTGGTATCCACCAGATCGGTGATGTTGCCGTTGGCGTCATAAGCAGGAGTC
>JAHDKR010000100.1 GCA_018436785.1 Synergistaceae bacterium
CATTCAGAGGAGTATAAATTTGCAGAACGGGTTTATGGTGATGAAAATCCATGGAAAGGGGGATATAATAGTGCCACGAGGTATTCTTATTAAGGCATTGGCTGTGACTATTTTAATTATTCTTTTTGCACCTGTTTCCTCAAGTCATGATGGATCTTTTGAATATTTAAATTCGATGAGTTTAGATACTTATGATCCAGAAATATTAACAGATGAAGAGGAACAGTATATCGAATTTTTATTATCGAGAAATATGAAAGATATATTACCAAAGAACTTACAGGAAGAACTTTTGGGTACTGATTTTAACAACCTGGAGGAAATAATTCAAAAACTCCAATATACAAATATATGGAAACTAGGATATGTAGAACTGGATATGACGGAGAATTTGAAACTTATCAAAGTTTTTCGAGACGAAGTATATCCTTCAAAATTTATTGCTGGTGTATTATATAATAAATCGTTGAACAAATACAATGTAATTGGTTTAGATGAGATGTTTTTAGAGTTATTCAACCAAAAAGTTAGCATAATACTTAATACTACGCAAGATATAGTCTCATACGCTCAAACAGCTATTAGATTAATAAAATCCTATACTTTTATATATGACTCTCAGGTTTCGCCAGAAAGTTTGGGGTATAATGAATCGTTAAAGGATACTATAACTGGTCCTCAGGTCCTTTTACATCATGAGAATTATTACGTAATTGAAATGTACGCATATAAATATTACCTATTCAGCGGTGGTGGACATACGATAGATAAATTGCTAGTCATTGTAAGCACTGATGGTAGAATTTCTATATTGACAGAAAAAATGAATTAATATGATCCGTAGTCTATCTTTTTATGATGAGCTTTTGGAGGAATGAAAGTTTCCACAAAGGTTAGATAAAGTGTTTTTCGATCAGTGGAGTTTAAATAATTGTCATATTGAAGCTGTTGTCATCATTATTGTGGCAGCAGCTTTTTCTTGGCAGTTTGTACAAAGGAACAGAGCCATTGTATGAAGAAACATATAGCAATGGCTACAGTACTTCGACAGCAGCTATAGAGAAGACCAGCTACTTGAATTTGGGGTCTAAACGGATAGCCCGTGAATGGTACTGGGGGTAAGTAAATTTTCTAGATATTTCGGAGGTGTTACATATGCAAAATGCTAAAGAAACCAGTTATTTAAACGAAGCTATAAATTTATTAAATAAAGGGAATTTTTCCGATGCAGAAACCTTATTGAAAACACCATTAAATACTGGGAATGTCAAAACCTCTCAGATAGAAAAAAAATCTACTATTACTTAGGGGAAACATACTATAGAAGTAAAAGTGATTTAATGAGAGGTATAGCAAATTTCCAAAAAGCATTGGAATATGATTTTTTAAATAGTGAGAAGGCCGAGATATATTATAA
>JAHDKR010000054.1 GCA_018436785.1 Synergistaceae bacterium
TTTCAAGATACATATTATTTCAAAGGGGGATGTGTTTTCATGTCCGTAAAAAACGCCATGACCGCAGAGTTTCTCCGTTCCGCCTACGGCGGAGAGAGTATGGCCCACATGCGCTACCTCGGCTGGGCTGACAAGGCGGATAAAGAGGGCTTTCCAAAGATCGGACGACTTTTCAGGGCAGTCGCCTACGCCGAGCAGGTGCACGCGACGAATCACTTCGTCGTGCTGAACGGCGATGTCGCCGATACCGCGCTCACTGCCGGAGCCGTTTTCGGCATGAAGGAGACCGCGGAGAATCTCGTCGGCGGCATCATGGGCGAGGAGCACGAAGTCGAGCAGATGTACCCTGTGTACTACGAGGCTGCAAAGTTCCAGGGCGAAAAGGACGCGATGCGGACATTCAACTTCGCGCTCCAGGCCGAGAAGCAGCACGCCGAGCTTTTCCGCGCCGCCCGCGAGTGCGCCCTTGCCAAGAAGGACATGGAGTTCGAGGCCGTGTACGTCTGTCCCGTGTGCGGGCATACCGTCACCGACGAAGCGCCGGACAAGTGCCCGGTGTGCGGCGTAGCGAAGGAAAAATACGCCCGATTCTAGAAGTTTTTCCAAGGTAGCCTGTTCCAGGGGGAGGAGCGCAGCTTCCTCCCCCTGCTTGCTATAACGCACGGAAAGGGAGGCGAGCCATGAGCTTTCTCGATATCGTCGGCCCGGTGATGATAGGCCCCTCGTCGAGTCATACGGCGGGAGCAGCCCGCCTGGGCAGACTTGCAAAGGCATGCTGGGGGACCGACACTCTTAACGAAGTAATCGTCTTTCTCCGCGGCAGTTTCGCCTTCACCAGCAAAGGACACGGCACGGACAAGGCCGTCGTTGCCGGTCTGATGGGAATGCTGCCCGATGACGAACGCATCCGGAACGCGCTCATGCTGGCGAAAGAAGCACACTTTCCTTATCGCCTGACGACCGAGGACGTGGACGGGGCGCACCCCAACTCCGCCCGTTTCTCCTTCTTGGGGAAAAACGGACGAAGACTCGACGTCGTCGGCGCTTCGATCGGCGGAGGCGCTGTCGAAATTCAGGAGATCGACGGTTTCTCGGTCGCCATCAACGGCGAGCTGCCTACGCTCATCACATTTCATAAGGATACGCGCGGCGTTGTGGCGGCAGTTGCCGTGCTCATGGCGGGACGGGAGATCAACATCGCCTCCATGACGCTCCATCGAAAGACGCGGGGCGGAGTGGCAACCCTCGTCACAGAGCTCGATATGAATGCACCTCCTGACGAGCAGCTGTGTAACGCCGTACTACAAGCGCACCCGGCGATTCTCCGCGTCGCATCGCTGTTTGGCGGAGGAAACAATTCATGAGATCCCTGGCCGAGATCTTCGCAGTATGCGCATCGTCAGGGAGCTCCTTTACACACGCCGCCATCGAAATCGAAACTTCGGAATCCGGCTGTTCCGTTGAGATGCTGCGGAAGGGAATGCTCTCCCGGCTGAAGGATATGGAGTTCTCTGTCAACGAGGCGCTCTCTGGCTCCTGGAGAGGGCTTCTCGTTCCCGAGGAGGCATATCTTCTGCACGAATACGGCGCGGACGCGGCATCTTTTTCAAGCCCGTTCGTCCTCACCGCCGCCCGTATCGCCATCGCCGTCTCCACGTACAACGCGGCGATGGGACGCATCGTCGCCGCCCCGACCGCCGGAAGCTGCGGTATTCTGCCGGGGATACTCTTCTCGTACCGGGATCATTTCCGCTGCGAGGACGAAACGCTCCTCTCCGGGCTTTTCGCCGCAGCTGCGGTCGGTTCAGTGACTGCTGCGCGCGCAACGCTCGCGGGAGCCTCCGGAGGCTGTCAGGCCGAGTGCGGTGCGGCGGCCGCGATGGGAGCAGCCGCCTTGGTGCAGATGCGCGGCGGCTCTCCCGACGCCGTCGGACATGCCGTCGCCCTCGCCTATAAGTCGATTCTCGGGCTTGTCTGCGACCCGGTGGGCGGACTCGTCGAATCCCCCTGCATCAAGCGAAACGGAATGCTCGTCTCGCTATCTGCTCTGGCCGCGGACATGGCGCTTGCCGGCCTACGCTCTCTCATCCCCCCGGACGAAGTCATCGACGCGATGGGGCAGGTCGGACGCGCTCTCCCGGAATCGCTGCGCGAAACCGCAGGAGGCGGCCTCGCGGTGACCCCGACCGCGAGAGAGCTTGTCGCCAAGCTCTTGCAGCAGGAATAACAAAAGCGGGGCGAACCGGACAATTCCGGCGCGCCCCGCTTTTGTTCGTTTCGGATTACTCCAACACCAGACCGTTGATCTTCTCGATGCCGAGCCCCGCTCCGCCGGAGGGGACCACCGACGAACCTCTGTACGTCGCGCCGCCCACAACAGGGTCGGACGCGCAGAGAATCGGAGGATCGAGATCCGCCCTTGTGATCACCGGCAGCGCCGAAGCAAGGTGGCACGCCGCCGATACGCTGATCTTCGTCTCCATCATCGCGCCGATCATGCACTCCACGCCGCAGGCGCGGGCCATGCCGCAGATTGCGACGGCATTGCGGATACCCCCGGTCTTCATCAGCTTGATGTTGATCAGGTCCGCAGCCCTCATAGAGAGCACCGTGAAGGCGTCCCGCACGGAGAAGACGGACTCGTCGGCGAGGATGAGCGTATCGACGCTGTCCGTTACCATTTTGAGCCCTTCGAAATCGTGCGCTTTCACCGGCTGTTCCACAAGCTCGATGTCGAGCCCCTTATCCTCAAGGAAGCGGATGGTGCGTATCGCCTCCTTGGGAGTCCACCCTTGGTTGGCGTCCACCCGGAGCAGCACATGTTTTCCCACAGCCGCCCTGATCTCCTCAAGACGCTGCATATCGAGATGAAAATCCGTCCCCACCTTGATCTTGAGCGCCGAGTAGCCGTCCGCAACCGCTTCCAGGCTGTCTTTCACCATCGTTTCCGGCGCGTTCACACTGATGGTATAGTCCGTTTCCACTTCCCTGGCCGTGCCGCCGAGGAGTTCGTACAACGGGCGGCCCAGAGTCTTCCCCCAAAGATCGTGGAGCGCGATGTCCACGGCCGCTTTCGCGGAGGCGTTGTGGACAAGAGCTGTATCGACAATGTCAAGCAGACTGTTCAGGTCGTCCGTCTCCCGCCCGGAGAGCAACGGACGAAGCCGCTCCTCAACCGCGCCGCGGATGGCGCCGTTCGTATCTCCGGTGATCACCGCCGTGGGGGGCGCTTCTCCATATCCGCAGACTCCCTCCTCGGTCTCCACCACAACAACATTGGTGGTCACTTCCGAGACCGTCCGAAGCGCCGTTTTGAACGGCTTCTTCAGCGGTACGGAGAGAGAGCCGAGACGGATGTTCCGTATCTTCATTCTACGCCCCCGCCATCATGGAGAGGAGCTTGGCGACAAAGAGACCGCCCGCAGTGCCGCACACGTATCCCATGAGCGCCATCAGCACGCCGATCGGCACGAGCGTCTCTTTATATGCCGCCGCAATGATGGGCGCCGCAGCGACCGCGCCGATATTCGCAAGACTGGCAACGGCGCAGGTAAAGAGGTCTATCTTGAAAATCTTCGCGATGATCGCCATAAGCAGCGCATGGATTCCGAGAATGACGAACCCCGCGGCAAGGTAGTACGGCGCGTCGGTCAGCTCCTTGAAGGACGCCCTGGAGGCGATGAGACAGATGATGATGTAGAGCATGGTCATGGACACAGGGGACGACCCGGGAATGCTGTTCATCGGCGTCATGGCGCAGAGAATACCGAAGATGGTCGCGATGATAATGGTGACGGTACTCACCGAGAGGAAGTCGCTCTTGCCGAAGACGTCCATAAGCATGGGGGAGATGAAGGAGGCTAGCCAGGCCGAAAGAGCGGAAACTGCAAGACCGGCGCCGATAAGGAGGGCAAGGTCGGCCGTCTCCATCTTCGTCCTCGTGTTTTCCTTCACCTCGGAGAGCATGAGGCCGACGGAATCGATTGTGGAGGTGTCGGTCTTCGTCCACTTGTTGAAGAACTTGGCATAGGGAACGGTGGCCAGAAGAAGGATGACCCAGATCGAGTAGTTCACGTTATCCACAAGCAGCGTGTACCCCATGGCCGAGTCGCTGATGCCGAGAGCTCCCTGAATGGCCACCATGTTCGCGGTGCCGCCGATCCAGCTTCCGGCGAGCGCGCCCCATGTCTTCCAGGACTCGGGAGGGAAGCCGTTCTTCATCAGGGCGAACATAACCACGAAGCCTATCATGATGGTAATCGTCGCCGAGAAGAAGCCGATGAGCATGCGGGGCCCAAGCTTCAGGATCTTCCGGATGTCGCAGCGAAGCAGCATGACGAAGATCATCGCCGGAATCAGGTTGCCCCGCACTACGCGGTACGCGGCGTTGACGCTGTCGGTCTTCTCCCACAGGTCGAATGTGGCGAAGATCATGCACATGACGTAGAGAACAACGGGCGTAGGCACATACTTGAAGAACGTCGTATCCTTGTACTTCATCTCCAGGGTAGCCACTACCCCCGCAAAACAGAAAAGAAACGCAACATAGGCAAAACCACTCGTTATCACAGTAAAACCCCTCCTAAGAAAATAAAAGTATGATGCCTTGGGGCTGCGCCCCATAGAAAAAATCCAGCAGCCGCCGACGTATTTCTCGTCGGTGACCGCTGGATTTCATCCCCTGTTGTCCGCGAGGCGAACTCGCTCGGAGTCAAGGACAAAGCAGCTCGTTATTTCATTGTTTTCTTCAGAGCCGTAACTTCCTTGTACTTTTTGATAGCATCCCTGTAGGCGGCGATGATCGCCTTCTGGGACGAGCCGAAATACCTGTTCTGCACGTCGGAGATGATACTGCTTTCGTCAAGGACAAGACGTCGCCCGACAAACAACCCCCGAATGAACCGCCCTGTAGTCTCCAGCGTTACGGAAACTGCGCAGTCGAGAATCTCCTCGGTTTCCTTCAGCAGAATGAAGGTAATAAAAAATTGACCGAACTGCTGGTTGATAGGGTTGAAACCGGTCGTTTGCGAATTTCCCACCACAAGGATGGAGTCCTTCGGATACTCCGCATCATGCACCATGTCGCAATTCTATCATGACGCCGACAGACTTGTCTATCATCCCCCGGCGACGAGCGGCATAACTTTTATTTCATCGCCCTCCTGAGGAACGTAGTCCTTCTTCTTCCGTGAACCGTTCACAAGAAGAACATACCCCGCGTGCGAGTCCATTCCCGCCTCTTTGAGCAGCAGCTCCACCGATTGATCGCCCGGCTGGACCTCCCAGGGATCGGAGGGCTGGTACTTTTTAAAGATGCCGAGGAGGTGCAGCCGGGCCGGCATGGCTACTTCCCCAGCGCCATAAAGGAGAGCATGAGGCCGCCGCAGCCGTTGGCCAAATCTCCTTCAAAGCCGTATTCGCCGAATGTGAAGACGCCGATGAATGGAGTCTCGCCTATGGCGTTTTTCATCGCCGTTACGGTCTCGTCCATCCGGTCGCCGATACCTCCGCGACGTCCGCCGCAGTGAACGGCCACAAGCGCTCCGAGCCCCTCGTCTCCGAGCATTTCCACGGCGGCTTTCGCGGTGCTCTCAACAGACGCCACAAGCTCGTCGGTAGTCGCCTCCATAAGCTCAATCGCCACGCCCTCGGCGAGGTTGTTTCCGATATTCGCGCTGCCGTCCGCGTTGCCGACCATCGGATGGCGGATCCAGACGTGTCCCCCGGCGAAATCGGTGATGCCGATGGGGTGATGTATGGTGGCTCCCAAGAGGTTGAACCCCTGCAGATCAGCGGCGGTGTTTCCAAGCCATCCGGCGAGCACGTCGAGCGCAGGTTTGCCGTCGATCTCCTTGAGAACTCGGTTGTTCTCCACCTTCGTGATGATGCCGCGCTTTCCTGTGCCTCTGTAGGCGCCCGTGTACTTGTTGCCGTACGCCTTATTCCAGAAGAAAGCCACCGCGACCCCGTTCTTGACCACGCCGTTGCCATAGACGAGCCACTTTCCGGACAGGTCGTTGTCGGCCGCGCTCCCGCCGAAGAAAGGAACTCTGCCGACGACGGACTGAATACCTTGAAGGTAGAACTCCTCCTCTCCCGGAGGGGCAACCATGTAGAAGAACTCGGGCGCCATATCCATACCGGCGGCTTCCAGCGCGGCCAAAGCCGCCTCTTCTCCCGCGGCAACCGCGCATTCTTTCTTTTCCGCCGCACCGACGGAAACCGCCATATCCTCATCCGAGAGAGCCATCAGAGCGCAGTAGCCATCAGGAGATGTGATAAAACCTCCCGGGGTAAGAACGCCGGTATAGGATGTACACCCTATGACGGGAACGTCGCCCAGCGTTTCACGCACTCCTTTCAGGAGCTCCTCGGCGTTGTAATCGACGCTTCCGAAGAGCAACGCGATCTGCGCGCCGTCGACCTTCGCCGCCTGCGCCGCCTCTTTTCCCGCAGCCAAGGGCGATCCGGCTGTACTCCACCCAACTTTTGCCTGCATCATAATCTTCACGACCTCCCTGCTCAGCCTATCGGCCCAAATACTTCACGTATGCTCCAAGCCCGAGCGCTTCCAGGCGTTCCTTCGTCGGGACGCCGTTCTTATCCCATCCGCGCTGCGCATAGTAATCGTCCAGTATTTCGTCGTGAGGAGTCGGCGCCTTTCCTGCCCTTGGCCCTACCATCGCCGGGATGGTCATCTTCAGCGGGAGCGTGTCGTCCTTCCGGTTCATGCCGTCGCGGACGTTTATGAGGCGTTGAAGCTGCCAGGCGCGCTCGCCGTACTTCACGAACTCGGGAACCGGAACGTCCTTTCCGGTAAGATGTTTGAAGGCCGTATTCATCTCGGTAAGAGTAAGCCCTGCGCCGCCCATCATGAACTTACAGAGCGTCATACAGTTGTGCAGCGCGCTCACGTCTTGATGAAGTATCGCGGTCTTTGCTGCGAACTTCGGATCCTGGCGGTCGTACGGAGCGTCCTGCCCCAATTCGGGGAAGAAGAGTCCAAGCGCGCTCGCCTGGGGATTGCCCCGTTCGTGACATGCTCCCCTGGTTCCGACGGCATAGTTCACGCCCAATCCGTAGACTGCGCGGGGGTCGTGCGCCGGATAGTCGAGATTCTTCACCTCAACCGTGATCTTCTCCGCATCCTTGCCGATCTTCTTCGCCGCGCCGCGGACGCCCTCGCGGAACCACTCTCCTACGCCGCTCATGGAGGCGATCTGCTGCGTCAATTCGACGAGAACTTCAGGATCTCCCCACTTGATCGTGACGCCGTCGGTCTCTTTCGGCGTGATCCAGCCGTACTCCCAGCACTCCATGAGAAAACCGATCCATGCGCCGCAGGAGACGGTGTCGATCCCCATGCGGTTTGCAATATCGTTGGCGACGGCGACGGCGCTCAGGTCTTCCATGAGCAGGTTCGTTCCCATCATGCCGATGGTTTCGTACTCGGGACCGTTGCCGTCGAGTACCGTTCCGTCCGGAAACTCGAAATGGATGTGACGATGACAGCCGACTGGACAGTTAATACACGGCAGAGGTTTAACGTTGAGATACTCGGTGTATCGGGGAGCTCCCAGCAAGTAGGCCCCGTATTTATTCTCGTCTCCGCGCCAGTACTTGATAGGCACGTCGCCGATTTCTTCAAGCGGGACCATGACAACCGGCGTTCCGTGCTGACGGAACCCCTCCCCCTGTTCGTGAAGGAGCTTGAAGATTTCCTTGGAGTACTCGGAAGCCTTCTCCTTGTCGAAAACGGGGACTTCCTTCGTCCCCCATGCGGCAACGGCCTTCAAGTTCTTGGAACCCATGACCGCGCCTGCGCCTCCCCTGCCTGCGAAACTGTGCCCGTCACAGGTAATGCAGGCTATGGGATTGCCGATCTCCCCGGCAGGTCCGATATTGAGCGCGTTGATACGTTTGTCGCCCAGATCCTCCTTGATCAATTCGCCGGTCTCGACGGTGTCCTTCCCCCAGATAAAGGACGCGTCGCGGAACTCGACGGAATCGTCGCGGAGCACTACATAGACAGGGCTGCTCGCCTTTCCTTCGAATACTACTGCATCGTAGCCGCACTTCTTGAAGTAGGGCGCCCAGTGTCCGGTACCGGCCGACTCCAGGTACGTTCCGGTAAGAGGACCTTTGGTGATCACGCTCCACTTGCCGTTCCCCGGGAAATTCACCCCCTGGAACGGACCGACGGAGAAAATAAGCTTGTTCTCCGGTGAAAAGGGATCCACGTTCGCCGGAGTTTCCTCCAGCAGAATTTTGGCTCCTAGCGCAGAGCCGCCCAGCAGCAGATCGAAGACCTCCTCGGGAATATCCTCGATTCTGTGCGTCCGATGTGTCAGGTCGACCCGAAGCAGTTTACCCCAATACCCGTACATTGCTCCACCTCCTGAAAATCGGTACAGTATGTTGGAACTCTATTAGATGAACAGTTCAACAAACAATATCAGTCTACAGGCAAAGCTCCAACTTTGCAACTATTATATTTTTTTTGTACGAAGAAGCCTCCGCAGGAAACACGGAGGCTTTTCAATGAATCTCTTCTTGTTGCAATCAAAACAGGTTCTTTTGGTGAGTGTCCCGGAGCTCAGTCGCAGGGAGCTGCTGTTGCCCCTGCCGGCTTTTCCGTTTGCTTGTCCTGCTGTACGGTCTCCGGGGCAGGGCTCTCAGGCGCCGGAACCTCTGCCGCTTCTTTTGCCGCCTCTTCCACTGCTGCTTCCTGCTCTGCTTCGGCAGCGGGTTCTTCAGGCTTCGGTTCCTCCACAGCAACAGGCTCCACGGAAACAGGTTCAGCCTTCACTTCTTCGACCACAGCTTCTTCGGACTTCGGTTCCTCGGAAACAATCTCTTCCTTTACTTCTTCGACTGCGGGCTCTTCTGCCTTCGGTTCCTCTACTGCTACGGGTTCCTCGGAAGCGACCTCTTCCTTCACTTCTTCAACTACCGGCTCTTCGGGCTTCGGCTCTTCTGTTACTACGGGTTCCCCGGTGACAACCTCCTGAACTTCTTCGGCTGTCTCCTTCACTGCTTCCACAACCTCCGCAGCAACTTCCCGCGCAGCCTCTTCGGCAACTGCGGACTGCTCGGCCACCGCCTCCGTCGCCGCTTCTTCGGCTTTCTCCGCAGGCTCTTCAGCTTTCGGCTCCTCCGCCGCGACAGGTTCCGCGGATGCAACCTCTTCCTTCACTTCTTCAGCCGCGGGCTCTTCGACCTTCGGTTCCTCGGCCGCTACGGGCTCCTCGGCAGCGGGCTCTTCCTTTACTTCTTCGACTGCCGGCTCTTCGGACTTCGGCTCCTCCTCCACAGCAACAGGCTCCTCGGGAACAACCTCTTCCTTCACTTCTTCGACCGCAGCTTCTTCAGCCTTCGGTTCTTCAACCGCTACAGGTTCCCCGGTGACAACCTCCTGAACTTCTTCGGCTGTCTCCTTCACTGCTTCCACAACCTCCGCAGCAACTTCCTGCGCAGCCTCTTCAGCAACTCCGGACTGCTCAGCAACCGCTTCCGTCGCCGCTTCTTCGGCTTTCTCCGCAGGCTCTTCAGTTTTCGGCTCCTCCGCCGCGACAGGTTCCTCGGAAGCAGTCTCTTCTTTCACTTCTTCGACCACAGCCTCTTCTGCCTTCGGTTCTTCTGTTACTACGGGCTCCTCGGAAGCAGTCTCTTCTTTCACTTCTTCGACTGCCGGCTCTTCGGGCTTCGGTTCTTCAACCGCTACAGGCTCCCCGGTGACAACCTCCTGGACTTCTTCGGCTGTCTCCTTCACTGCTTCTACAACCTCCGCAGCAACTTCCTGCGCAGCCTCTTCAGCAACGACGGACTGCTCAGCAACCGCTTCCGTCACCGCTTCTTCGGCTTTCTCCGCAGACTCTTCAGCTTTCGGCTCCTCCGCTACGGCAGGTTCCTCGGAAGCCGCCTCTTCCTTCACTTCTTCGACCACAGCCTCTTCTGCCTTCGGTTCCTCGGAAATGATCTCTTCCTTTACTTCTTCGACTGCGGGCTCTTCAGCCTTCGGTTCTGCCGCTGTTTCAGTTTTTTCGGTTGTCGCTGATTCCTCTACCGCAGGTTCTTCAACGGCTGGCTGCGCATAGCTCCCCGTAACAGAAGCAAGCGAATCCTTCAGCACAGAAACAGCGATGTTTGCCGGAGTTTTCCAGCCTTCAACTTCACTGAAAGAGATGATGTACTCTCCGGCCGGGAGGCCTTGAAGGACTTCGCCGCTCGCGTAGCTTCCTTCGCCGTTCAGGCTCCACAAAGCCGTCTCCGGCCCCTCAATGACTGCTGAAACGGAGCCTTTTTGCCGGGTGTAGACTGCGGAGATCGACGTCAATTCGTCTTTCGTGACGACAACCTTTTGATCCTCCGGTTTTTCCCAGCCTTCAACTCCGCCGAAGGAGACGACATAGTCGCCTACAGGCAGCTTCTGAACGACCTCGCCGCTTGCGTAGTTTCCTTCGCCGTTCACGCTCCACAGTGCGCTCTCGGGCCCGTCGATGACTGCGGACACGGAACCCGTATGCTGTGAGTAAACTCCGGAGACCGACGCCATTCCGTCTTTTGCGACGACGACCGGCTGATCCTCCGGTTTTTCCCAGCCTTCAACACTGCCGAAGGAGACTACGTATTCGCCTACAGGCAACCCCTGAACAACTTCTCCGCTCGAGTAGTTCCCTTCGCCGTTCAGCTTCCACAAAGCGCTCTCCGGCCCTTCAATGACCGTTGAAACGGAGCCGACGTGACGCGTGTAGACTCCGGTTGCCATGGCTGTCACATTTCGGAAAACAGTCACAGGCTGATCTTCCGGCTTCTCCCATCCGTCGGCGTCGGAGAAACTCACTGTATACTCTCCTACGGGAAGGTCCTTTGCAGCCTCGCCGCCGGCGTGACTTTCCTCGATTCCGGAGATCTTCCAAAGCGCCTCAGAGGGCCCCTCGATATATACGGCAACTGCTCCGACATGCTGCGTATAGGTTCCCTCGAACGTTGCGGTCGCATCCTTGCCGACGACGAGCTTCTGTTCGCGAGGTCTGTCCCAGCCGGCGATCTTGGAAAACGTGACAGCGTATTCTCCGACGACGAGATCCTCAACGACAGCGTCGCTCGCATAGCTCCCTTCACCGTTCAAACTCCAGCGCGCTTCTTCAGGCCCTTTGATCGTGATCTTGACCGAACCTTTATGCTGTTTGTAGTTTCCGGCGATGGTCGACGCAGCGTCTTTCGTCACGGACATCGTCTGATCGGCAGGCGTATCCCAGTCGGCAATATCAGAGAACGAAACCGTATGCTCGCCGACCACGACTTTGTCGACAGACTGTCCGCTCTCGTAGCTTCCCTGGCCGTCCAAGCTCCAGCGCGCTTCCGCCGGACCGTCGATCGTCACCGTCACGGAGCCGAGATGCCGCGTATACCCTGGCTCAGTTTTCGCAAGCGTATCCTTCGCCACGGTGATCCGCATCTCACGGGGAGCATCCCAACCGTCAACCTGAGAGAAGGAAAGCCTATACGTTCCGACAATAAGATCTTTGACAGTTTCGCCGCTCGCGTAACTCCCTTTGCCGTCCACGCTCCACCGCGCTTCTTCAGGACCGAAGAGTACAACCTGCACGGATCCCTTGTGCTGAACGAGTTCGACTTCGAGCTTTGCAACGGCGTTCTTCGTGACTTTGACAGTCTGTTCCGCCGGTTCGTCCCAATCGGCAAGATCCAAGAAAGACACTGAATACTCTCCGACAACAAGATCATTTACTGTCTCTCCATCTTTGTACGAACCTTTACCGTTCAGGCTCCACCGCGCTCCAGCAGGGCCGTCGGTCATAACGACCTGCAACGAGCCCTTGTGCTGCGCGTATGCTCCCTTAAAGGCCGCCTCGGCGTCTTTGGCGACTTCCACTGTACCGTCGGCAGGCTTGTCCCAGTCGGCAATATCGGAGAAGGAGACTGTGTGCTTCCCGACAACGACGTCTTTTGCACTCTCTCCGCTTGCGTAGCTCCCCTCGCCGTCCAAGCTCCAACGAGCTTCGGCGGGACCGTCGATTTCAACGATGACGGATCCTCTGTGTTCGGCGTAGGAGGCTTCTCGTTGAGCAACCTCGTCTTTGACAACGGTAACGTTCATCTTCTCCGGAGCGTACCAGTTTGCAACGTCCTTGAAGACAACGGCATACTCGCCGACCGGGAGATCCGCGCGGACTGCGCCGCTCTCAAACATTCCGTCGATCCCATCGAGGCTCCAGCGGGCATCGGAGGGGCCCTTGATTGTGACGGAGACCGAGCCGATGTGCTTGGAATACGCCCTTGAGATTTCCACTGTTTCGTCACGGACCACCGTCACCGGGACGGCAGCGGGATGATCCCAGTCCTGAACGGCAGAAAAAGCGATCGTGTGTTCACCGACAGGAATGTTCGAGGCTGTCTCGCCGCTCGCAAAAAGCCCTCTGCCGTTCACATTCCAACTGGCCTCTTCAGGACCCTCAAGAGTCACTTTTATTGCCCCGACCTGATGGATATACTTCCCTTCCGTAGCGACGGAAGCACCCTTAGAAACAAGAACAACTACGTCTTGAGGCGTATCCCAGTCCTCTATCTTGGCAAAGCTCACCGTACGGTTGCCCACAGGAACATTTTCTACAGTTTCTCCGCTCGAATAGGATCCCTGGCCGTCAAGACTCCAGCGAGCTTCGGCCGGTCCCTCGAATGTTACCGTGACAGAACCGGTCTGGCGCGTGTAGACGCCGGACACGGCGAGCGGCGCATTCCTGGGAACGGTTACGGACTGAGGCGCAGGAGCGTCCCATCCGGGAACTTCGGAGAAGGAAACAGTTCGCTTTCCGGCGGCCTTCCCCAGAGTCTGGTCGCTTGTGTACTCGCCCTTCTTGTTCAGGTTCCAGCGAGCCTCCTCGGGCCCTTCGATGGTGACCCAAATGGACGCGTTCTGCTGGCGGTATTTTCCGATCGCTTCGGCCTCGGTACCGGAAGCTACCGTTACTGACATATTCGCAGGCTTGCTCCAGAGATCCGCGTCCGAGAAGGAAACCGTATGATTTCCCGCGGGCAGACCAGTCAGAACCTGGCCGCTTGGATAGCTCCCATTTCCGTTCAAGGTCCAGCGAGCCGATGCAGGCCCTTCGATGAGGACTTTCAAAGAACCTCTCTCATTCTTTATCGCGGCGCCGATATTCAGGGAACCGCCGGACGCTACCTTACCGGAGAGCGTCTGATGGCCCGCGGCATACTCAAGAAGACGTGTTTTGATCTGCCCCGCCGTCAGCTCCGGGGACGCCGCCGCAAGAAGGGCCGCAGCGCCCGCGACATGCGCGGAAGCAACCGACGTACCGTTGCGCGAAGCGTATGCTCCACCCAAGGCCGTGCTCTTTACTTCGTAGCCTGGGGCGGCAATATCCACAGAAGAACCAAAGTTAGAAAATTTAGCAAGAGCTCCGTTCTGTGTAATCGCAGCTACTGTCACCATCTCTGGGAACGCAAAGGCTGCGGGATAGATCGTATTCCCTTTGTATCCGCCGCCCGCTCTTGCTATGTTCTGCCCCTCGTTCCCTGCCGCGGCAACCAGGAGAATACCTGCGTCGGAGAGGGATTTGCAGGCTATTGCCAGAGGATCGGCAGCGACGTCGGATGCCGGAGGAGTCCATCCTCCGAAGGCCATATTCGCAACCCGGATGTTGAGTCCTTTGCTTTTCTGCTCCAGCACGTAGTCGAGTCCGGCGATGATGTGACCGACACTAGCCGCGCCGTTCCCGTCAAGGACCTTGACCGCCAGCAGTTTGACAGTCCAGTTGATCCCGGCTGCGCCCAGCCTGTTGTCTCCCGCTGCGCCGATAATACCCGCAAGGTGCGTTCCGTGGCCGTTATCGTCCATCGGATTTGTCGCGTTCGCCGCGCTCACCAGGTTTCTTCCGAAGTTGCCGTCTTTGTCGCGTCCCATGTTGGCTGCCAGATCCTCATGGTCGTACTGTATTCCCGTATCAAGAAGAGCTACATAGACCTCCTCGCTGCCGGTGGATATTTCCCATGCTCCGGATGCGTTTATAGACTCCATACCCCAGGAGGACGGAAACTCTGGATCATTCGGCGTTCGGAGGATTTTGAAGATGTAGTTCGGCGTCGCGCCCAGCACTCCGGGAATTTGGCGAACTGCGGTGAGCAGTTCTTCCGCTGATTTACCGTCCGCCTTGAGCTGCACGATATTTTTCCCTGTTGCGGCGGCAATCGCGCTATAGGTGCGAATCACCCGCGAAGAGGTCGCTTCGGCGATCCGGTTCGCTTGGCTCTCTACCTCGGAAGCGCCCCCGGGCGCTTCAAGAACAACAAGAACATCTCCCCGGACATATTCGTCGCTCGGCGCTTTCGGCTGGCCAAAGGCGGAGCCGGCGCACAGGAACAGGAAAAGCAGGATCAACGCAAGTTTCGTTTTTTTCATTCCCATCACCATCCATTCGTGCTGTGATATAGATCGAATAAAAACCTCGCCCAGTGAAAAACCGGACGCCGACAGACACTCCCGGGCACTGTTCATCGTCCTGTAATCAAGTGCGATGAACTCGGCAAAAGCCCCCCAAGACTTCGAAACACTCTTTCCTCGCAGCTTTTCATCCTCCCCCTTCCCCAAGGAAATTCGACCGTTACAATTCAAAAAAATGCACATCCGTAGTTCACGGTTTTCAGAACACAGCTTTTCAAGAAGCTCTCTTCCTCTTGACCTCTAATTGTACCAACTTTTTTCTGTTGTAGAGTACTTGATTTCGATATTTCAATGAGAAAAGACAAAAAACACGTCCGAAAGGGCTGAAGCACAAAATATCTATATTGTTTAATAATCACTCTTCACATTGGCAGAACGCTTTCCGAAAGAATTATTCCCATACTATTGACAGAGGAGCAGGCAAAGTATATACATAAATGCAAATATAACAAAAGCATTTTTCTAAAAGAACGCTGATTCTTTTTACAGCAACCCTTGAAGTGTCTCTGTTTCTTGTGCTGGAGGTGGTGATGTGTATCGCCTGTTCAGCTTCGCTATGGTTCTCTTCTGGATACTCGTACAACAAACCTGTCTTCTCTGCGCCCGCTGGGCGTGCGATGATCTGAGCGGCAGAAAAAAACCGCTTGCACCCTTTCTGGCAGCTCAGGCGCTTCTTTTCCTCATTGTATCGACGGCTGCGGTCAGCGATCTCGCGGACTGGATTCCCCGGCTCCACGAGCATACAAATAACTCTCCCTCCATGGTATGGCAGTTCCTCTGCACCGTCATGCTCGCGCTCGACGGAGGGCTCATTGCGTACGCCTGGCGTTTTTACCGGTTACACGCTCTGAAAGGGAATCTTCCCGTGGATAACGCTCTCAAACTCTTCGTTGCCTGGGGAACAGTGTGCCTGCTCCTCTACGGAGCCTACTTTGCCCCGGCACTCTCAGTCGCTACCCGTCATTCGCTGACTCTTTGGGAATGGGAGTATATCTGTCTCTTCTATTTCCGGCTCGTGAACACATGCTATCTCCTTCTGGAGGGAGCCATGGCGATTGTCGTATTTCTGCTATGGAGAAATCTGCGGAAGGAGGAGGCGTTTGATGCTCATTCTTGAACGTTTTTTTCTGTGGATTGCGCGATGGGAGGGCATTCCCGGTTTTTTGGGTTCGCTGGAAGTGTGGACGAATATGCTCTGCAGTGCGACGGATATTCTCTTCGTCTTCTGGTTTCTGCGAATTGCCGACATCGCCCGTGCAGAGCAGGGGCGCAAAGCAATCCGTCTCCGGTATTCTATTCTTGCAGCCTGTTTACTGCTTACCCCCGCGCTCTTTTTATTCAAAGGGCCTGTACTGATGATATGGACGTCCCTCATCCTCGGCATTCCGTACATACTGCTCGCCGGGAGCGTCTTCTTTGAAATTCCGGGCATTGTCAAGCTCGTGCGCCGGAGAATTCACAAGGCTCCGCCCTCCGGAGAGTTCTCCGGCCCGGACGGAGCCCTGTAAAGTGCGGAGAGAAAAAGGTTACCGGAGACACTGAAGCACGCCGACGCTCCATGGGCACGATCCGCAGGTAAGGGAGTTCCCCAGGCAATCCTGCTCGAAATCGTGGCGCTCGATATAGTCGCACGGCGCAAGGCTGCAGTTGCCGCAGTGGGGGAAGTCGTACCGTCCGATCTCGCTGCGGTAGTCGGAGAACTCCGGGCCGTTCCATATATCCAAGAGCGGCGTTTCGTTCACCGATCCGAAGGAGAGCGCGTCGACGGGCCTGATTCGACCGTCCGCATGACACGTGAAGGAGTGCCACAGGAAGTAGCAGGGGTGCACCGTCCCGGAGGCGGTGACAAACGCGCTCCCCTCCTCGATGAAGTCGCACCGCCGTTTGTTGCGCGGGCTAAGCGAGGGGAGATGAAGTTCCACTCCGTGCTGCAACGCAAGCTCCTCACATCGGCGGAAAAGCTCATCCATCCGCCGATACTGCTTTTCGTCGTGCGCGACGAGGTTGGGGACGTGCTGGGGCAGTCCACGCGCAGATATTTCAGTGATTACCTTCTCCATGAAAGCAACCGTTCTTTCACCATTGTCCACGGGACGGAATCTCCATCTGGCCTCGATGTAACGGGAGAGGTCAATCCCCTGTTCATTTGCCTCTCTGCTCTTCTCTCTGTAGAAAGCAAGCGTTTCATCCACGTTGGGGTTGTACGCAACGCTTGGTACCGACTCCTGCCTGTATGGAAGAAGGTGCGTTACCAGAAGGAACGCTCCCCCTCGCTCCCCTACCCACTCGACCACCCGGGGCAGCTCGGCCAGTGTGTCCCGGGTGAGCACGATTTCCGCCCCCCCGTGGAAATCCGGGGAGGAGGCGCGTGCACGCGCCGCGTTCAGGGCCGCGGCGGCACGATTCACATCCTCGGTTTCTCCTCCTTCCCGCATGCTCTGAAAGAGCGCCGGGTCCGTCGCGTCCACGGAGAGACAGACGATGTTGGTTCCTGCGGCAAGGAGCGAGTGCGCACGCTCCGGAGTGAGCAGCGTGCCGTTCGTCTGAAAACCGACGCGAGCTTTCTCCTGTAGATGTTCCTTCGCCAGCTGGACGAAAGCCTCGAGCCTCGGGTGAAGCAGGGGCTCGCCGATGCCGTTGAGCAGTAATGTCTCCAGCATAGGGAATGCCGGGACGAGGCGTTGAAACGTGCTCATGGTCATGTGCTCGTCCGGTATTCCGGGGCCGGACTGCTTGACGCACATTGCGCAGCGAAGATTGCATGCAGTGGTCACCTCGACGAAAAGCTTCGAGGGGTACGGTCGTTCACTCGGCGGAAGGGCAAAATTCATTTTAAAACCTCCAAAAAAGCCGTGAATGGTAACCTATAACGCTTATTCGTTAAAACCTAGTCTGAGCTTCACCCTCCAGACCAGTTTATAGACTGGAGGAATGGCGAAAAGAGCGAGGACGCCGCCGGCGATCAGACCTCCGATGGCGACGATGGCCATGGGAGAACGGTAGGATCCGCCGGCGCCGAGTCCCATAGCAAGAGGAACCATGGCTATAACCGATGTGGCGTCCGCCATGATGATCGGACGAAGACGGACCTTGCACGCCTCAATGATGGCCTCGGACGGCTCCTTCCCCTCCTTGCGGAGGATTTCCGCGTAATCCACGATCACGATGGCGTTGTTGACCACCAAACCGACAAGCATGATGACACCCATCAAACCGTAGATGGAGAGCGGCGTCTGCGTCAGAATAAGCGCCGGTACAACGCCGATAACGGAGAGCGGAACAGTGAGCATAATTACGAAGGCGAAGAGAAACGACTCTAAGATCGCCGCAATCAAAAGGAAAGTAAGGAGTACCGCGAGCCCGAGAGCGAAGTTGAGGGTACCAAAGTTCTCTTGAATCGACTGAATTTCTCCCGCGAAGGTGAAACGGTACCCCTGTGGAAGCGGTATCTCCCCGAGGCGCTGCTCGATGACCCTGTATACATCGCCGACGGTGACTCCCGAGACGTTCGCATCCACCGTTATTGAACGCTGTCTGTCCTTCCGCAGGATTTGCGTCGGGCCCATCGTCTCCTTCAACGCGGCAAGATCACGGAGCGAGACGAAGCCTGCTGTCGTAGGAAAGGGAAGGTCTGGAAGCTGGAACGGACTCGAAACCTCCTCCGCGCGAAGCTTGACGAGGATATCGTACTCCTTGCCACCCTCTCGGAAGACCCCGGCCTTCAGTCCTGTGACGTATCCCCGGAGCATATCGGAGAGATCCTCCGAATTGAAATTCAGCCTCGCCATCCGGAGTCTGTCGGGAATCATCTGAATCTCCGGGCGGCCTGTCCGCCAGTCGAGATCCACATCAACCACACCGTTAATGCCGCGGAGAACCTCCATGACCTTCACGGCAAGGTCGTTCAGAGCGCCTATTTCCTCTCCCCGGACAACAACTTGTATAGGCTTTCCGCGAACGCCGCCGCGTCCACCTCCGGCAGTGACGCTCGCCTTCATATCCGGGAGAGATGCCAAAAGAGGACGGAGAGGAGCCGCAAAAGCAAAGCTGCTAGGCCTGTCCGGCGTATCCTCAAGATAAATGCGCATTGTGGCACGGTTCAGTCCTGATCTCGAACCGCCGCCGCCAATAACAGCGTTGACACCGGAGACATAAGGAAGTGAAATGGCGTGTTGTTCCATCTGCCGGACAAAACGATCCGTCATCGAGAGAGAAGCGGAGGCCGAGGTCTCCATGCTGATGGTAATCTGCCCCTCGTCGGAGGAAGGAAAAAATTGGAACCCGATACGCCCTGCGAGCATGAGAGAACCGGCGGAAAGAGCGCAAAAAAGCAGGATGGTGGAGAGCGGAAAACGTACGGCGCCTCGCACAAGTACGTGGTGAAGCTCTTCAAAACCTTGATAGAGCCACTGCCACCATCCCGTCAAAAAACGGTTCAAAGCCGACGGCCCGGCAGACCTTCCGATGCGGGCCGCCAGCATCGGCGTGAACGTCAAGGCAACCCAGAGCGAGAAGAGCGTCGAAAAGACCACCGTCATGGCGAACGGGTTAAACATCTGCCCCATGCGGCCGCCGGAAAGCGCCATGGGGATGAATACCCCCAGATTTGTCGCTGTGGTGGAAAGCACCGCGATCGCGATCTCCTTCGTACCGCGCTCCGCGGCGTCCAGCGGGTTGTATCCCAATTCCCGGTACCTGATGATGTTTTCGATAACCAGGATAGAGTTGTTCACAAGAATGCCAGTCGAGATGGCGAGCCCGAGGGTCGTCATCATGTTGAGCGTATAGCGCGCAAGCACCATCGGCATGAAGGTCGCAATTATGGCAGTCGGCATGACAATTCCCACAAGCAGCGTCACCGAAAGGCGGCGCAAAAAGAGAAAGAGAATCAACCCCGTCAGTAGCGTACCGGTAATCATATCCCGGAAGACGTTCCACACCGAGTCGGCGATGAATTCTCCGTCGTCGAACGGAATAGCCATTGAGAAACCAGGTGGGAGCGTCGGGAGGATCTCGTCGAGCATCGCCCGAGCGGCGCGGCTCGCCTGTACAACATTGCCATCGGGAACAGCAGTAAGCGAGATGATGAACGAATCCCGTCCGTTGTATCGTGCAAGACGGCGGACCTCCGCGGTGGCATCAGTGACCGTCGCAATGTCCGCAAGACGTACGGAAACACCTTTTGCTAAAGGAATCTGCAGCTCTTCCAACTCTCGCACGGTTGTCGATTCACCGACTACGCGTAGAATTGACTCCTGATCACCAAGCGAAATCCGCCCCGACGGAGAGCTGTAGTTACCGCTTTTCAGAAGGTTCGTCACCTGGCGGATACTCAGACCGAGACTGCCGAGCGCCACAGGGTCAAGGTCGACATGAATTTCCCTTGTCAGTCCTCCGTCCAGCGACACATCGGCAACGTCGACAACTTGTGAAAGCTGTCGTTGCACCCTGTCTTCAAGGATATCGAACGCTCTCTGCGGCGGAAGCGTCGACGTAAAAACAACCGACATGAACGAGCGTGCATTGATGTCGAACTTCCTGACAACCGGTTCTTCAGCATCCTCCGGAAGCGTGACCGTTCTGACGCGGTTCGCAACATCGAGCGCGGCGTCGGAAAGATTCACTTCCATATCGAACTCCACGAAGACATAGGAAAGCCCTTCAAGCGAAGTGCTTTCTATTCTTCGGGCCCCCTGCACCTGGCTGATGGCGTCCTCCAGCGGCTTAGTAACGAGCGTCTCCATATCCTCCGGGCCGGCCCCGGTGTACCGAGTGACTACGGAGACGAACGGCACTTCGATTCGCGGAAGAAGCGAGATCCCCATTCCCTGCATACCCGAAAGTCCCAGAAGCACTGCGAGAATCACGATGACCAGGGTCAGGACCGGCCGCCTGATCGAAATTCCGATGATACCCATCTATTTCTCTCCGGAAATGTCGGCGCTCGCTGTCCCTGGTTCCGTCTTTTTTACTCCGGAACCTGCGGCTGTTCGCAATAAACCGTTCGAGACGAGGACCTTCGCCCCCTCGTAGAGACTTCCGGCGCCTATTTTCACAACCTTGTCGCCCGGGGCGAGGCCAGAGGAAATTTCGACATAGCCTCCGCTCCCCTCTCCAGCGAGGATATTCCGGCGAACCGCCTTTTCGCCGTCGACGATAAAGACATACGGCTGCCCATCCTCGCGGAGAATGCATTCATAGGGGACGGCAAGCGTATTCTCTTTGTGCACCATCCTGACTTCCATTCTGACGTAATCGCCTGGGATGAGAGTACACTCCGGCGGAAGACGAACAATCCCCCTGAAGAATCCCGTCGCCGAATCCGCCTCGGGATCCATCCGAAAGATTTTCCCCATGGTCTGTCCGCCCCAGGGAGACTTCACCTGCACGTCCATACCCGGGCGAATGAGCCCTCGTATGGTGGGAGAGATCAGCATCTCCACCTCCCGGCGGTCGAAGTCGGCGATCGCCAACAGCTCGCGCCCCGGGTCCGCGAATTCCCCCCGCTCGGCATTCCTCCGAACGACGATTCCGTTGAGAGCTGAACGGATTTGAATACGGGAGACAGTCGTCCTGGCGTCCCGAAGCTTGGCGGCTTCTTCCTGGACGGAGACGTTCGCCTTGTCCAGTTCCTGCTTTGATGTTCCGCCCGCCTGAAAGAGACTCTGGAGACGATCATAACGGGATTTAGCATCGTCATAGGCTGCCTGACGAGCGCTCAAAAGCGCCACCTGGCTCTGTCCGGCAAGGGAGATGAGCACATCTCCCTTCTTCACGCTGTCGCCTATCTCGACGTTGATCTCCTCAATAACCTCGCGCGTCTGAGATGTCACCTTCTGTACCTGCGCGGAGCGCACCGTCCCGAAAAAGCTGCGCCAGATTTCCCAGAGACGCGGCTGGACTTCGTAAAGGGTCACCATGATTCCAGCGGAAGGGGGCGGTATTCGCTGCTGCGCCCCGGAAGGCGCAACAACCCTATACCCTAGGAAACCGAGGGCTCCGGCAAGAAGCAGAATCCAGAACAACACATTTGCTTTCCTCAATAAAACCATGGCGTCCCCCTTGCGGTTGCAAAGCGATAACGAATCTTTGCTCTGTCTACCCTTTCCCATAATATCTTTATTGTACATCCGGAGCTTTCTTTTTCGCTATGCGCAATTACGTAAAACTCGTTCCCTATAAGGAACGAAAGCGCTTACTCCTCCTGAAAACGGGCTATGATCTCCGTCTTCTCTGCCGTGTTGAGCACTCTGTCCATAAGAAGCGCCATGAGAAGGATGCCGACAAGCGAGACGAAATACCGGGTGAGTCCGAAGACCGCCCCAAGATTCTGGATCTCGAAAAGAATCATCGGGATGCGCATCGTAGACCATGCGCCGATGAAAACGAAGATGTTTCGCAGGCTCGTTCCTTTACGAATCATCACCTCGGCGACGGGAAAGGCAATATAGAGAGGCCCTGCGGAGCATGCCCCAAGGACTACGGAGAGCACAGTCCCCTTCACGCCGGAGTCTTCGCCCATATGCGGCGCTACCCTCTCCCTCGGAATCCATACATCGAAAAGCCCCAAAAGGATGAAGACCGGGGGCAAAATGCCCAGAACAACGAGAATATTCTCTCCGAGAAGGAAGAGCGCCTTTTTCCCAAACTCGGGTTTCCAAAAGGCGAAGGGGAGCACGATGAGCAGAGAGACGAGCGGCAGGCGCCAGCGTTTCAAGATCTGTCTTCTCTTCATAATGCCACCGTCAGCCACACTGCGTACCCGACGACAAACGAGTAGAAATACGCCATGCCGTTCCGCAGGATCGTCGCTCTCCAGCCGAAGAAGGAGGCCTCGAGCGGCGCCGTGGCCACTCCCACCATCATAAGCGTAGAGACGAACACGGCCATCTGCGCGATTCCGGCGCCGTTTTCCACGAGAATCTTCGCCATCGGGAAGGCGATGAACCCCGGAATCAGCGTCAGCGACCCGAGAACCGAAGCCAGAATCTGACCGAGAACGCCGCTCTCCTCCCCAATGAACGAGGCGATAACGCGCTCCGGAAGAAACGCCACGGAAAATGAAACCAGAAGGAGCACCGCAAGAAAAGCGGGAACGATGTTGATAAAACTCTTCCACGCTTTTGCGAGCGCTTTCTTGGTATTTTCACGGCTGAAGAGTACGGAGAGCACCAGAAATCCCCCCGTCAGGAAATACAAAATCCATGTCATAAAGAAGGATCATCCTTTCATTTTTTGTTTCCCATAAAAAAGAGAGAAAAAAGTTCCGGCACGCCGACACTATGCATACGATATCATATCAAACATCGCACCGGAGGACCACACCGTCGCACATCCTCCGCACTCTTCAAGAGAAGCTGCTCCGTCCGGATGATTTGGGTGATTAATAAAAAACCCTCGCGGGGGGCGGGGGATATATCAGGCGAGCTCCTTGAATAAGGATTCCCGCAGTTTCATAACGGGAGCTCAGGAGAGGAAGCGCGCACCCCATAAAGGCCCCGCTATGATATAATACCCCAGGGGGTGATAAGAGTGGATAAAGAGAAGAACGTCTCCCGCGGTTTTGTTTGTCCTCCGTGAATTCTTGTGTTCCTCGCCGCGGCAGGCGTCGCGGGAATATCGTGGGTTATTCGGTGGTTCAGGGGATAGATATAGGGGCGGCAGGAACCTGCCGCCCCTTTTCTTTACTGAACCGTCTGCAAACGAGGGGAGAAATCAAATACCGGTTTGGGCGCCATTTGAACATCCGCTCCGAGGGTATTTTTGCCGGAACCATCTCTTAAATGCCTCCGCCGCCTCGCGAATACGAAGAGCGCAGCTTGGCGTCGGAATCTCGCCGAAATCGAACGATTCCCCCTCCACACTCAGCAGAAGAGCGGGAGGGGCCTTCCCCCCGATTTGCGCCGCGAGCGCGAGCACCCATTCGGGGCCTACGGAGTGGATATTCAATCCTTCTAGCACCGGGTCGGGATCGATCTCTTCCAGTAAAAATCCATCGCCATGTGCAGTTCCCGGAACTCTCGCATCCGCGAAGAGAAGCAGGTCGAATGCGGCAAACTCTTCCGCCATTTCGGGAAGAAGCTGGTGTTCGAGCCGTAGCTCGACATCCTGCCCGCAAGACTCGAGAAAGCCGGCAAGAAGCGGGGCTAGATGATGCCCCGCTCCGTCGTCCGTCCGAAACGGATTGCCGTACCCGCAGACGAAAACCCTCACTCTTTCGTGACCGTCCTCACAAGTTCTCCCTTGCTGTTCCGGATTTCGAGCAACAGCGGCATCTTGCCAACGGCATGGGTTGAACATGAAAGGCAGGGATCGTAGCAACGGATAACATGCTCCATCCGGTTGAGCGCCCCCTCCTTGACGTCAGGACCGGTAATGTAGTCCCTCGCAACCTGCTCCACGCCTCTGTTCATGGCGTAGTTGTTATGCCCGGTGGCAACGATGAGATTCACCCGCTCGATCACTCCGTTCTCATCTACCTCATAGTGATGGATGAGCGTACCGCGAGGCGCCTCGACGACTCCGATTCCCTCGCGATTGGAGACCTCTCCCGTAATATGCAGATCGCTTTTCAGTACGTCAGGGTCGAGCAGCAATTCCTCCAGCCGCTCCATCGCGTACAGAATCTCGATGAGACGAGCGTAGTGGTAGTAGAGCGTATAGTGGACAATGCCGTCTTCGGTGGTTTTCCTGAAAGCCGCCAGTTCGGCGGAGGCCTCCGGCGTCGGGATGTCCTCGCAGGCATTCAAACGTCCGAGAGGGCCGACCCTGTAAGAACCGTGCGGAAACCCGAGCGGCCTGTAGAACGGAAACTTGAGGTAGCTCCACTCTTCGACGTGTTCGCCGATATTTGCGCAGTAATCCTTGTCGTCGAACTCGTCGGTGATGCGTCCCCTGGGGCTTCGCAAGCGGATACGTCCGTCGTACAGTTCAAGGTTGCCGTCTTTCACGAGGCCCAGGTAGGAGGTCTCCAGCGTGGCGAAGCGCGCGGCAAGCTCGGCATTCTCGGCCAGGTAGTTCTTGACCAGCGAGAGCGCCTTTCTCAGGTTCTCCTTGTGCGCCGGAAGCCCTGCGAGCATGGCGTCCTTTTCCTCCGCGCGGAGGCTCCTGTTGACTCCTCCTGGGATGCTGTGCCACGGATGGACCTTCTTGCCTCCGAGGGTTTTGATGACCTCCTGTCCGAACTTTCTCATGCCGATCCCGGCCACGGCGAGTTCAGGATACTCCTTGGCCAGCCCGGCCACATTTCGTACAGCCGGGTCGGCATCGAACCCGAAAAGGAGATCTGGACTCGAGAGGTGGAAGAAGGAGAGCGCATGGGACTGGATGAACTGCCCCATGTGCATCACCTCGCGGAGCTTCGCCGCCGGAGCGGGAGGCGTCACGCCGAGGATTGCGTCGCATGCTTTTGCGGACGCAAGATGGTGGCTCACCGGGCAGATACCGCAGATGCGCGGCGTGATAACGGGCATCTCGCGGAAATCGCGACCCTTTGAAAAAACTTCGAACCCTCTGTACTGCGTCACGTGGAAGCGGACATTGTCCACCGCTCCGTCGTCCGTGAGGTCCACGGTGATTTTGCCATGGCCCTCGATGCGGGTAATGGGATTGATCACTATCGTATTTTTCTTGTTCTCCATTCTTCGGTCCTCCGCTAATCGTAGCGCATGATGTCCGTCGGGACGGAGGGAATCCGCCCTTCCAGAATCTCGCTGAAGACATAATAGATGGTGTCGGCGTCGGGAGGGCACCCCGGAACGTAGACGTCCACCTTCACCGCCCGGTCCACGGGAATTGCGTGCGGAAGAAGCGCGGGGAGGTCCTTTCCCGGGATGACTCCTTCGGGATTCACCGTGCTGACCGTCTCCACATATCCTTCCCTGAGCACCTGCTCGGCGGAAATAAAGTTGCGCATACAGTTGATGCCTCCGAAAACGGCGCAGTCTCCCCATGCGATGAGAATCTTGCAGCGTTCACGGAGTTCTTTCGCCAGGTGAAGCTCCTCCTCGTTGCCGAGCGCTCCTTCTATAACGCCCACCTCCACTTCCGGAAACTCCTTGATGTCGGTAATAGGCGTGGCGGTAAGCTCCACTTTGTCCAGAAGGTCTACGATGCGCTCGTCTATGTCGAGAAAGGACATGTGGCACCCCGCGCAGGCTTCAAGCCATACTGAGGCGATTTTCGGCTTCGCCATAATCATCGTACCTCCTTCACAAAGGGTACAGAAGCTCCCGGAGCGGAGTGAACCGTTCGGGCCGTTTCCGAGGCAGCCTTCGCCTCGTAGACGTTCTCGCAGGGAGCGGCGGAAGCCTTCTGCATTTCGACCCCGAGCCTTCCGGCGAGTTCCTTCATGATAACCGACAGCCCTTTTATATTGCCGGTGGGCGCGGTCACAAGGTTCATTCTGCGGCGTTCCCCTTCCAGGGTGCAGTAGTGACCGCTTCGTTCAAACCATGCCGGAGCCGGCAGCAACACGTCCGCCATGTTCACCAGAGGATGCACCATGAAGGGAGTGTGCACCACGACGAAGCGCGCACGGGTCATGGCTTCCAGCGAACGTTTGTCCTCCGCGACCATCCCCGTCGAGAGCACATAGAGGAAGTCGAGATGTCCGTCGCTCACCCAGTCGCTCTCCCCCGTGATTGTGTTCAACGCTCCCAGGCTGTTTCCGGCCCGCAGCATCGGAACGACTCCAAGTCCGTCCTCGAAGAACGCCTTCGAGGCGACAGCCAGGTTCACAGCCTCGGTAACAAGCAGAGGATTCTCCTCGGCAAGCTTCGAGCCGATGACCACAACGGGTTTTTTCGCATTCCGAAGGATGGACGCAATCTCCTTGACCTCCGGAGCCGCTCCATCCTCGTCGCCCTCCACGGCCTTACGCAGAGCGGTAAGAAGAGAGAGCATGTTCTTTTCCGTTGTTCTGAGATCCTGATCAGAAATGCCATCGAATGGATTCTTTCCGCTGGAGACGTTGATAAGCTTCGCTCGCTCGATGACGGTCGATACACGAATGTAACTTGCAGCAACCGGAGCTTCTTCCTGCGGGTTCGCCTCGACGACGACGATAGCGTCGCTCGCCAGAATATTATGAGCGCCTGTGAACGGGCGAACCCCCTGGTCGGCGAAGGGTTTCAGCCCTCTCACGAAGCCGCGAAGCATATTGCCGTAGAAGCCGTCCATCTTTTTCATCTCCAGCGTGTCGCGGAAGAAGGATGAGATCACCGTCAGCTCTTCGTCGGTCGAAAGTTCGCTCACAAGCGCTCCGGCCCTGTCGGCCTTCAGCGCGGGAGCCATTCTTTCAGCGATCAGATCCAATGCCTCTTCCCACGACGCCTCCCGGAAGGAGGAACCGGTACGGATCATAGGAACGGAGAGACGCTCGCGTTCCGTGGATTTCGGAAGCCACCAGCGCCCCATGTGGCAGAGCTGTCCGCCGTCAGGACTGTCGCCGGAGATACCTTCTACCCGGACGACGCTCCCCGTGCGAACGTACGCTTTGATCTTACACCCGAGCGAACAGAGCGGACAGATGCTCTCCACCTGGTCGTCGCAGTCATGACGACGGCCGCGGTAGACAAAATCGCGAAGAGTGATCGTCCCGGTCGGGCAGACCTGTGCGCACGCGCCGCACGAGACGCAGGAATCGCTCTCGCCGAGCTGTCTGCCGAAGTCCGCCATGATGTTGGTCCCCCATCCGCGCTTTTCGAGGTCCAGCGTATGCGCGCCGACCTTCTCGGCGCAGACCCTGATGCAGCGAAGACAGAGGATACAACGGTTGTGGTCTATCTGGATGTTCGGGTCCGAAGCGTCGTTATGGAACGTCTCGTACAGGAACGGATAACGGACATTGTCCATGCCGTGTTCGATGGCAAGGCGCTGCAGCTCGCAGTCTCCCGTCTGCGAGCAGAACATGCAGAAGTGGTTCCGCCCGGCGAAGAGCAGCTCCAGTATCTGCCGTCGATACTTTCCAAGCTTTTCGGTCTTCGTCGAAACCTGCATGTTGTTCTCGGCCGGCGTTGTGCACGCGGTAAGGAGCTTAGCATTGCCGGCCACTTCGACGACGCACATTCTGCAGGAACCGATAGGAGTCAGTCCCTCCATCCAGCAAAGGGTCGGGATATATATATTGTTCTTCCGGGCGACCTGAAGGATAGTCTCTCCTTTCGACGCCCTGCACTCCACTCCGTCGATGACGAGGGTGATTTCACTCATGAGTTTTCCTCCTCCACGACTACTTTTTCTCGATGGCGCCGAAGGGGCACTTCTCGAAGCACGTCCCGCATCGGATGCACTTGTCGGTCTCTATGCGGTACCCCGAATTCCGGTCGCCGGGGATACAGTGGACAGGGCAGTTCTTGGCGCAGATACCGCACTTCTTGCACACGTCTTGAAGAATAGTGTACCGGAGCAGCGCGGTACAGGCCCCGGCCGGGCATCTCTTGTCCCGGATATGCGCGATATACTCCTCCCTAAAGTAGCGGAGGGTCGTCAGCACCGGGTTCGGCGCAGTCTGCCCGAGTCCGCACAGGGACATGTCGCGCACCATGTGCGCAAGCTCTTCCAGCGTGTCGAGATCCTCCATGGTTCCCTTGCCCTCGGTGATCTTCTCCAGAAGCAGCAGCATGTGCTTCGTTCCCTCTCTGCAGGGAACGCACTTGCCGCATGACTCTTTCTGCGTGAATTCGAGGAAGAACTTCGCCACGTCGACCATACAGTTGTCCTCGTCCATGACCACCAGCCCGCCTGATCCCATGATCGCGCCGAGCGCCGTAAGCGACTCGTAGCTCACCGGAGTGTCCAGATGCTCCTCGGTCAGACAGCCTCCGCTGGGACCGCCTATCTGCACGGCCTTGAACTTCTTGTCATTGAGAATGCCGCCGCCGATGTCGAAAACGATTTCCCGGAGGGTAATGCCCATCGGTACCTCGACGAGCCCGGTGTGCTTCACCTTGCCCGTCAGGGCGAAGACCTTCGTCCCTTTCGACTTCTCCGTTCCCATCGAGGCGTACCATTCGCCGCCGTTACTGATTATCTGCGGAACGTTGGCCCACGTCTCGACGTTGTTGATGTTCGTCGGATATCCCCAAAGGCCGGAATTCGCCGGAAAAGGAGGTCGAGGACGAGGCATGCCGCGCCGCCCTTCGATGGACCCCATCAGCGCGGTCTCCTCGCCGCAAACGAACGCTCCGGCGCCTTCTTTTATATGCAGGTGAAAGGAAAAAGAGCTGTTCATAATGCTGTCGCCGAGCAGTCCGTACCCCTCGGCCGCAGTGATCGCTTGTTTCAGGCGTTCTATTGCCAGCGGGTATTCCGCCCGGCAGTAAATGTATCCCTCGTCGGCCCCCATCGCATAGGCGCCGAGCATCATACCCTCGATCACGCTGTGCGGGTCTCCCTCAAGTATGGAACGGTCCATAAACGCGCCGGGGTCCCCCTCGTCGGCGTTACAGATAACATACTTTTTCTCCCCGCCGGCAGCGGCGCAGAAACTCCATTTCAACCCTGTGGGGAATCCCCCGCCCCCTCTTCCGCGGAGGCCGGAGGTTTTCACCTCATCAATTACCTGCGCCGGAGTCATCGAGGTGATCGCCTTGCCGAGGGCCTCGTACCCTCCCCTGGCGATATATTCGTCGATATTCTCCGGATTGATATAGCCGCAGTTCGCAAGGGCTATCCTGTGCTGCTTCCCGTAGAAAGGTATATCCTTGTAATGCGGCAATGCGGGCATATCGCCCGAACCTTCGTACATGAGGCGCTGCACCGGACGTCCTTTGTAGATGTGTTCCTCGACGATCTCAGGAACATCGTTCGCCGTTACCTTGCAGTAGAACGTTCCTTCAGGGTACACGACAACGATGGGCCCCATCTCGCACATGCCGTGACATCCGGTCGGGACGACCAGGACCTCTCCGTCGAGCTTCCGCCGCGCAAGCTCCTGTTTAAAGGAGCCGATGACCTCCGCGGCGCCGCTGGAAGTACATCCGGTACCGCCGCAGATAAGAACATGGGATCGGAAAATTGTCATTCGTCCTTCTCCTTCCGCTCAGTCGGCCCGCCCGATGGCCAGCTTCTCCACGACGCGTCCGTTCACGACGTGTTCCGCGATGATCGTCGGGACATCCTCCGGTTTCACGCGGCCGTACGTCACTCTCTGCCCTGAACGGATCACATCGAGCAGGGGTTCGTCCTGGCACATGCCGATACACCCCGTCGTCTGCACCGCAATATCATCGAGGTTACGCCTGGCAAGCTCCGACATCACCTCGTTGAGTATCTCCCGAGCTCCTGCCGCGATACCGCAGGTTCCCATACCGACAATAACGGTCGTTCCGCCTCCCGAACGCGCCGAGGAGAGGTCTTTCGAGTTTTCGCGTATCTTCCGAAGGTCATCGAGACTCGTGATCTTTTTCTGCTCCATTCGCTCTTCCCCCGTTCTACTCGAACTTGTCAAGAATGCCCTTCACCATGTCGGGAACGAGCCTTCCGAATGTCTGCGTATCGACCATCATCACCGGGGCAAGACCGCATGCGCCGAGACAGGCCACAGGCTCTATAGTAAACCGGAGATCCTCAGTGGTCTCGTTCTCGCCAACCCCGATAAGATTCTTCACCTTCTCGAGAATCTTGAGACTTCCCCGAACGTGGCAAGCCGTCCCCCTACAGACGCGCACAACATGTCGTCCCCGAGGCTTCAGGTGAAATTGGGCGTAAAACGTCGCAACGCCGTAAATTTCAGACGGCGGGATCTTCAGCTCCCGGGAAATAGTTTCCAACGCCTCTTGCGGCAAATACCCAAGCTGCGCCTGAACAGCCTGTAAAATCGGGATAAGGCCGCCGTTCCTCTCTCTCCAGGGTTCTGTAATCTTTCGTGTCTTCTCGCGGATTTCTTCAACGCTGAAAGCCATGATTCCCCTCCTTTTTTAACAGAACATAGGATTGTGCACAATATCACAATGAAAAATATCATATCATAGGCAGGAACCAAAAACAAGTAATTGAAAAGTGTATACTTTATATTGCCGATACATCTCCCCGACATGCTATAATAGCCGCGGTTTTCATCGTAAAGATGTTTTATAAAGAGCGAGGGGAAAGAATGGCCAGAATAGAGTACGTAAACATTGAAGATGCGTTGGGAATGGCTCTTTCGCACGACATGACCCAGATCGATGTCAAGTCCGGTTACAAGGGCGCCCGCTTCAAGAGAGGACACATTGTCAAACCTGAAGATCTTCCGGTGCTCAGGAGCATGGGGAAGAATTCCATTTCGGTCCTCTACCTGGAGGAAGGCGACGTTCACGAAGACGACGCCGCCCTCAGGCTTGCACACCGCCTTGCAGGCGAGGGCCTCCGTATGGAGGGTCCCGAGGAGGGAAAAGTCTCGCTCTTCGCCGAATGGAACGGACTGATCGTGTACGACGAAGAGTCCATTCACACAATCAACGAGGATGTCGACTGGATTGCCGTTACAACGCCGAACAAGGTTCCCGTCAAAAAGGGAGAACCCGCCGCCGGTATCCGCGTCGTTCCGTTGACGATGCGCGAAGAGCAGATCCGCAAGGCGGAAGCGGCTGCGCTTCCGCTCACAGTCTTTCCGTTCCACCCTCTGAAAACAGCGCTTGTCACCACAGGACGCGAGATCGTCGAAGGGCGCATCCGCGACGCTTTCGCGCCGAAGCTGGTGCGCAAGCTGGCGTTCTACGGATCGACCCTGATGGAACAGGTCATTACAGGCGACGAAAAGGACGAAATCGCCCGTGCCATTCAGTCCTTCATCGACAAGGGGGCCGAGCTGATCATCGTCACCGGAGGCATGAGCGTCGACGCGGACGACCGGACCGGGGCGGCCATAGTCCAAGTTTCCGACAGCGTGGTGTTCAACGGCGTTCCGGCACTTCCGGGCGCCCGCCTGATGCTTGCGCTTCAGGACAAGACGAAGATTATCGGAGCTCCGGCATGCGTTGTGCATGACGAATGGACCAGCATGGATATCCTTCTCAACCGTCTCTTCGCGGGGCTCATCCCCACGCTCTCCGAAGTCCGCCGATGGGGCGCAGGCGGTCTTTGCAGAAAGTGCCGTACATGCAACTATCCCGTGTGCGCCTTTGCCGCGAGGTAATGGAACCCGCCGCGCTCCTGAGGGCACGAGAAATTCGTCCAACGCCGCTGCGAAAAGAAGCGCTCGCGCTTCTTTTCGCAGCGGGAGTCCCTCTTTCTCTCAAAACCCTGTCCGAGCGCTTCCAGGGGAAGCCGCCCGACAGGGTTTCGTTGTACAGGACATTGACGCTCCTTGAGCTGAAAGGAATCGTCCACAAAGTCCTTGGAGCGGACGGGGCTTGGCGATACTGTGCGCACCCTCCGGAAGAGAGCGGCTGCCCGGGAAATCACGCGCACTTTCTCTGCCTGGAATGCGGCTCCATGTTCTGCCTTCAAGACCAGCCTCTACCTGTGCTTACGCTACCGGACGGCTGCGTGGTAGAGGGCAAACAGCTGCTCGCCTACGGTCTCTGCAAGGAGTGCGCAGAACTTCGCACAAAAGGAAAATAAACGCTCCTATTCAACGGACGCGAAACCTGAGACGCTTCTCCCCTTCTTCCGAAAGGCCAAGACCGGGGAGTATTTTTTTTAAATACTCCTCTGAACCAGTCCCGGAAAGGAAGCCGTTCACCTTCGTCGCCGCGGGAGAGTTCATAAAATCCTCCGCAGTGGCGTAGTTATTCATGAAATCCGTCATCAACACGTGCTCCTGCCGCAGGTAGTACTTCTGGTGATAGTCTTCCGCCGGATAGAAGCGCTTCAGCGGCTCTATGGAAGTCTGCACTCCAGTTCCGCGAGACGTTTTCACCTTTTCACGGCTTTTCTCCGCTGCACGACGCTGCTCTTCGTTTGCTACAAAGATGGCGGAACGGTACTGCGTCGACCAGGAGGGAGCCGACGGGTTATGACTACTCCAGAAGACACTCAGCAACTCTTCGTACGAGAGCGCTTCGGGATCGTAATCGATCTGAATTGTCTCCGAATGATCTCCTATCTCTTCGTAGGTAGGGTCCGGCGTCGTTCCTCCCGCATAGCCGACGCGGGTACGGATCACGCCTTCAAGAAGCCCGAACCGGGCATCCGGTCCCCAAAATCAGCCAAGAGCAAAGGACGCTGTCTGAAAAACCTCCGGAGCGTTTTCATCCAGAGGAGGCCGAAAAGCCGCGTACCCCTTCTCCGCGGTGAAGAACAACGCCAAAAGAAGCAACGATTCCAATATTCTCATCTCTCTCACCTCCAAATTCTTTGTTTCATCCACTATGATACACTACTTTAGCTCTAACCGTACCCTGTAAAAGATCAGCAATATGGCGGAAGTGATAGAATTACTTCATCATCACTCTCCGTAAGGAAAGAAGAAAGGAGACACAATGAAAGAATCATCCGTGGATCTGTATTTTTTCTCGGGGACGGGGAACACCCTTCTCGCTGCTCGAGCGGTAGCCGAAGGGCTTCGCGCAGGGGGGAAATCAGTCCGTCTGCTCCGCCTCGAAAAGGGGATATCGGCTCCGAAGGGGGATACGGCGCTTGGCGTCGCTGTAACGACCGCCTGTTTCTCGACCTATCCGTTTGTCTGGGAGGCTCTGGAGCAGCTTCCGTCAGGAGAAGGACGGAGCGCATTCGCGATCTCCACAATGGGAGGGTATTCAGGGGGACTGCGATCGCCTCTTCGAAAATTGCTCGACAAAAAGGGGTACAGGACGCTCGGGTATGCGGAATTCGTTATGCCGTCAAACTATGCGAATAAAAGTATCCCGCAGGAAGCGAACAGGGGAAAAATCCAGAAATGCGAGGCGAAGGCTCGCGAATTTGCGCTCGCGCTTCTCGAAGATCGCGCCACATGGCGCAGCGGGGGACCGTTTTCGCCGTTTTTCAACTGGATGGCGCGAAAGAAAGCGCCATGGAGAATGATGAAACGCTCGTTCCCGCTCGAAATCGACAAGAGCAGGTGTATTCAGTGCGGAAAGTGCGCCCGTCTTTGCCCTGCGAAAAACATCGTCATGGAGGAGTACCCGCGTTTCCTTGATCACTGTGTCGTCTGCCAGCGATGCATCGCTTTCTGCCCTCCTGCCGCCATCGGCGTTCATGGGAAGAAGTACGAACAGTACAGGGCGGTGGAATACGATACGCTCGTATCCGACAAACTATAGGGAGTGAAGCCTATGCGGCATCGTCTCAAAATCTATATGGAAAAACCGATTTCCTCCGTCTGCTGAAGCGGATTTCTGTACGGAAGCGAGGAGATGGCCTCCTTCCCGCAGGCAACCGCCCGTGTGGCGGTGGGAGATCTGATCGGCAAGATTCGAGCGCATTACGGCAAGAGCGTCGAGACAAATATCTACGACCCCCGATGCCTTTTCTGGTTTTTCGACCTGGTGAGGTTTAATATCCGAGCAGAACCGACGTGGGTATTCGACGGGAAACTGCTCTTCAGAGGGATCCCAAACTGGGAAGAACTGCGGGAAAAGATGGATGCGACGCTTTGAACCGCACTGCGAAGCAGCAAGTTGGGCGTTCAATACCTAACACGTTCATGACACCATCAGGTACATATTCTTCAACCAGAAAAAGAAAGCTCCCGTGCACGGAACTCGGCGCATTGATCCAGGGCAAACCGTGCAGGGAGCTTCTTCCGTCAGTTCAAAACCGTTACGGCCGTGCACGGCACTCGCTGTACAGGGGACGCCATTCGCCCGTCTCGTCCCGCTTTTCGACGTATGCGTCGTCTCCTTTTATCCACCAGAGCAGTTCGATATCGTCAGTGTACCGGGCTCCCGAGCCGGAAAGCACCTGGGGCAGCGTATACTCGGTTCCGTCCGGTAAGAGCAGCTTGACGAAACGGAGACTTTCGTCAGAGAGCATGTAATACCGAGCGACAACCTCATCCCCGTTATTGCAATCGTACACCACAGGTTCTCCCCCCATGACGGACAGCGGTTGCTCCGCGGCGCCCGCAAAAGCATACAGCGAAAGGACGCAGACCAGCGCTACCGTAAGCAGAACTGCGAAGTTCTTTTTCATGCTTCCCCCTCCTTCTCCCCTGAAAGGTATTTGAATGGCTGTCTGAAGCGTTAGTCAATAATACGCACTTCTTGGGCGCGTTGCAAGAAGGAAAATTCGCATCCGTATTCGGGCTCTTGGAGAATGAGCCTGGAGCTATCTCCACGTGAAACGACATATCCTCCCGGTTTTTCCCCTCAATGGCCCGTTTATGGACAACTGCGCATAAAAAAGGCCGCCTCTGTTTCGTGAGACGACCTTGATACACACTTCTGTCTATTCCCAGTTCGTAATATCCTTTCCTGCTCCTTCGCCGCCCTCTTCTCCATCTGGTCCCTTTGAGAAGAGGTCAAACTCGGCATGATCCCCGGGCATTCGATAAACAAACGGGCTTCCCCACGGGTCGACAGGAAGACGTCGGATATACCCTCCCTCGCGATAGCGGCGTGGTTCCGGCGGAGTTGAAGGTTTATTCACAAGCGCCTCAAGCCCCTGCGCCGTGGTCGGGTACATACTGTTGTCGAGCCTGTACATTTCCAAGGCCTGTTCGATCTCGCGAATTTGAACCGAAGTAGCGGTTCGTTTCGCCTCTTCCCCCTGCCCCACAACCTTCGGCGCCACGAGAGCAGCAAGAAGCCCAAGAATAACAACAACTACAAGAACTTCAACAAGAGTAAATCCCTTTCTCCGCTTGCCTTTGAAAAACAAAGTCATAATATCTTCCTCCATTTCCTTTCATTAAATTCGTCCTAACCTGCAAGGCTCGATAGCTCAAATATCGGGAGAAGAATAGCAAGGACGACAAAACCCACCGAGAAACCCAGGAAAAGCACCAGGACCGGTTCAGCCAGCGTTGAGAGACGTTCCATACTCTCAAGCGCCTCCTCCCAGTTCATATCCGAGACCTGTTTAATAGCCCCTGGCAGGTCGCCGCCCATCTCGCCTATACGAAGTATGTAGATCACCTCTTCTGAGAAGGCGCCCTGCTTCTCAAGGGCCCGGTCGAAGCGGAATCCTTCTTTGACCAAACGGGCCGCGTCCAGCCATCGTTGCGAATTTGGATCCATCGCAGAGGCCATGTTGAGCGCCTGAACAAGGGGAATACCGGCTGAAAGGAGCGTGCTGAGATGCGACATCACGAGTGAAAGCGTAATGCTCTCCCGTACCCGCCTGAAAAAAGGAAGGGTAATTTTCTTCTTTCTTCGCCGGATGTACAGAATAACGAGCAGCAGCACGAGCAACAGCGGAAGCCCCCATGAACGAAGAAACGCTGTAATTGCCAGCAGTATTCTCGTCGGAAGCGGAAGCTGTTGTCCCATTTCCGAAAAAAGTTCCGTCAGCTTCGGGACTACGTAGGTCAACAGGAAAACAACCACACCGATGCCAATAATGCTCATGGCAACCGGATAGGTGAGAGCCGAACGGATCTTGCGTCGCTGTTTGTCCTCCATCGCGTACTGGCGCGCTACCTGGTCGAGAACTCCGCTCAAGGCCGAGGTTCGTTCCCCCGAGTCCACAATGCGAACAAGGTCGTCCCGGAAGAGTCCTGTCTCCTCAAGCGCCGCGGAGAGACGTTTTCCTCCCTGCACGCTCTCGTGCAGATGGAGACAGGCCGCCGAGACACGACGATCATTGGAGTGGCGGCTGAGGAAGCGCAATGCTTCCGCGAGGGGCACTCCCCTGTTGAGGTAAGAAGAGAGACCTTTGCAGAAAAGTGAGTGATACGCGAGGCCGAACACCTTGCCTTTCTTTACCGATTCGGCCGCCCCTTCAATGATCTCAACGGCCACCAGGTTCTGCTCTGCGAGGAGTTCTCCTGCGCGGGTGCTCGAAGGCGCGTCGATAATCCCCTTGCGGAGCTTTCCCGATTTATCGTATGCAGAGTAGCGATAAGAAGGCATCTATCAGTCTCCTCCCTCGTCCGAAGCAAATTCGCCGGCGGACACAACGCGAAGCAGCTCCTCCGGAGACGTTCTCCCTTCGCGGAGCGCATCGAGCCCAAGCTCCCAGAGCGTCCGGAAACCGTGTTTGCGAGCCTCGGCGCGTATTCTGGACTGCGGGAGGTTGGAGGCCACAGCTTCCCTGAGACTGTCGTCCAGGAGGAACTGCTCGTAGAGACCGACACGCCCCTTAAAACCGGTACCCATACATGCGGGGCAGCCTCTCCCCCGCATCACTTTGCCTATGCCTTCCTTTCGGAAGAGAGAGGGCGCTTCAAACTCCTCGGCGCACTCAGGGCAGTTCGTCCGGACAAGGCGCTGCGCAATGGCTCCGAGAAGCGACCCTGCCGCGAGATAGGGCTCAATCCCCATGTCGATCAAACGCACGACGGCCGAGATCGAATCGTTGGTGTGGAGCGTCGAGAGGAGAAGATGTCCTGTCAGGGACGCCTGCACACCGATGTGCGCCGTTTCGTAGTCGCGCATTTCTCCGATCATCACGATATCGGGGTCCTGGCGCAGAATCGAACGCAGGGCGGACGGGAAGGTCACTCCGGCCTTCTCGTTCACCTGGATCTGCCCCACGCCGGGAACGGCGTACTCGATCGGGTCTTCGACGGTGATGATATTGACCGTAGGCTTCGCCAGAGCCTGCAAAATAGCGTAGAGCGTCGTCGTCTTTCCCGATCCGGTAGGGCCGGTGAAGAGGATAAGGCCGTGCGGGATCTGAATAAGACTTTCCATCGCCTCTCGTGACGTGGCGTCCATACCGAGCTGCTCCAGAGAGAGCAACCCGGCGCCCTTGTCGAGTATACGAAGTGCAATACGTTCACCGTGCTGGACGGGGATAGAGTTGACGCGGATGTCCACAGCACGTTTGCCGACGGTGATGCCGATGCGTCCGTCCTGCGGAGCGAGGCGCTCGGCAATGTCCATTCTCGCCATCACCTTGATACGGCTGGTCAGAGGGGCCTGTTGGTTCCTTGGCAGGCGGAGCCGGTCGTGAAGCACTCCGTCCACTCTGAAGCGGATGAGGACTTCGTTCTCCGCAGGTTCCACATGAATGTCGGTGGCGCGGATCTTCAGAGCCTCCCTGAAGAGACCGTTCACAAGTTTGATGACCGGCACGTCCACAGAGTCGCTCTGAACGTCCTCACGCAGGAGATCGTCATCATCGTCAATGCCCGTCATCGCGGAGAGCGTATCGTCGCCCACGCCCCCGCGAAGATCGTAGAGACGACCAAGCATGAGATCCATCGACTCACGGGAGTGCAGTTCCCAATCAGCCTCTTTTCCGAACGAGGCGGCAAGAACCTGCGCATTCGGGAACGCATCCAGCGACGAGAGCGCCACCACAAAGCGCTCTTCATCCTCCCTTATAGGCAGAATACCGGCGGCTTTCAGCGCATCAAGGCTCACTTTTCCGCGTATGAGCGGCGCTATCTGCTCCACGTCAGGGAGTTTTGCTGTATTCACGGCTCAATTCCACCTTCCGTTATTTCGAGTGTTTCTTTATAGATTCTCTATACTCCTTCTCCATACGCTCCCACAGGCTTCTCTCCTGGGCACTCGGGCCATGCTCACCGGCGATGATCTCGCGGGTCATCTCCTCGGCTTCCTGCGGAGTCTCCAGGATGTAGGGCGTAAGGAAGATCATCAGCTCGATCTTCTCGCGCTGCTTCACCGAGCGTGTAAAAAGGTTGCCGACGAGCGGAATGTAGGAGAGGCCTGGGACGCGGCTCTTGATGCTCTTCTCCGCCTCCTTGATGAGACCGCCGAGAATGAGGGTGTTGCCCGACGCGACCATCACATTCGTCTTGATCTTTCGTTTGGACGTCACCGGGGTCTCCGACGTCATCGCGGTAAGCACATCTTCCACGACCTGTTCCACATCCAAAGCAACAAGGTTGCCGCTCCGTATTGAAGGCGTCACGTTCAGGATGAGCCCCGTATCCTTGTACTCGTAGCTGCTTTGAACCGAGCTTGCACTGCTTACATCCGAAAGCTTCCCCTTCAGCTGCGGAATCACCTGACCTACCTGCAGCTCGCTGGGAAGATTGTTCGTGCACATGAGGCGCGGCATGGAGAGAACATTTATCGCGTCAAACTTCTTTAAAAGGTCGACGTAGGCGTATATAAGCCCCATTCCTCTGTGTGTTGTTCTTAAACCATATGTCGGGTTACCATTGGAGTCAGTACCGGTTCGGTACTGCTCCTCAGTTTTTGAGAGCTCCTGGAACCAGTCGATGATCGTGCCGGGAACGGCGCCTCCCATGTTGATCTGTCCCGCAGTGACAGCATCGCCTGCGACCGAACCACCCCACGTCGCCCAGTCGATTCCCGCGTTGTCCAATTTTGTCAGGTTGACCTCTGCAATGAGCCCGCGGAGAAGAACCTGCCGGGGAAGCGTGTCTATGGTTCTGATGATTTCGGATATTGTTTGAAAATTTGTTGGTGACGCCGCGACGATGAGACTGTTCGAAGGGATGTCCGGTACTACGGAAGCGACCAGTCTCCCCGTTGCAGCTTGCGCGGTAAGAATCTTGGTGAGCTGTTCCGCGACAATGTTGGCATCGGCGTTCTGCAACTGATACACATGCAGTTCCCCCGCCTTCGGCACAACATCAAGTTCTGCGATGATTTTCATCGCTTGGCGCATTTCTCGTTCCTCTCCAGCAACAACGACCTGGCTCCCCGTCGTATCGGCAACGACCGCCAAACCAAAAACAGGGCTGCCGGGAACCTTGGAAAGAGTGGCGAGGTGGTTGGCAATCTGTTCGGGAGAACCGTATTGTATTTTGACGGTCCTCGAGTTGAAGATCTTGTCCGGCCGGTCAAGCTCTCGAACAAGACTGACAGCTCTGTTTACGTCAGTCGCCCGCCCCGTGAGCAGGATATCGTTGCCGCGCCCCACCGGCTGCACTGCGACTGTTTTCCCGGAGGCTTGAATCACCGCCTGAAGGATGAATTCAGCCGTAACATAGTTGAGCGGAACAACCTGTGAGACTGTCTGTTCTCCGTCGCCCGGCCCCGTTCTTCCGCTGCGCACATCGCTTTCTGCGGAGGCTCCCGGCTGCAGCGGTATTATTTTGCTAAACTGACCGACGGACTGCAACGTATATCCGTTCATTTCAAGAACCGACAGAAGCACTTGACGCGCCTCGTTAAGGGGAACCGGCCTTGGAGAAATTACTGAGATTGACCCTTTGACGTCCGGAGTGAGCACGATATTTTCCTGAAGCAATTCCGCCATGAAGCGGACAAACTTTACCATCTCCACATCCTGAAAGTTGAACTGCACATTTCCGGAAGCACGCATCAACCGCGCCGATTCAAGAAGAGCGAATTCGTCGTCCGACGCTTTTTCCCCCTCCTGAGCCTGCGCAAAAAGCGACGACCCGGGGATGAGAAGTACACAAAGACTTAAAATAAGCAACATTCGTACGGTGCGGTTCATTCTGTTCTCTCCTTTTCAATCTTCATGTCCGGGACGAAAAAAACGAAAGAATCCTTCGTTCTCTCCGAACGGGAGGACGTCGGGTCCGCTTGGGAGAGCACGACCTTCCGACAGAAAAAACCTTCGGGAACGTCCGACTGGCGCTCGAAAGAAAAACGCTCCGTCTCCCATGAATACTCTCGTTCTCTCCCTCGCTCACCGAGTTTGCCGGATGAAGCGGTCAACCAAAGGGCACGTGCGAGAGCGAGATTGCGGCGCTCATAGCGAACGTCTTCAAGCGCGCGAACAGATAGAGCAATCAGACGAAGGCTCCCTGCGACAGAAAGCCCAAGTATTGCAACGGCAATCATTACTTCGAGAAGTGTGAACGCATTCCGTCTTTTCATGTCCTGTCCGTTCCTCACTTTATGTTGTAGTTCAGCATCTCCGGCTGACCGCCTCTGACAACCTGAACATCGAACGTATTACCGCTCATAAGGGAGTTAATAACATTAACAATGTCGCCCATGTTCCGTATCTGCACCCCATTCACAGATTGAACGACATCTCCTTTCTGGACGCCGAGAGATGTCAAAATACTTTTGTCATCCAGCCATTGAACTTCGACTCCCTGAGCGGATTCTCCGTCAAACTTTGGGCGCAGGCGGAACTTTTTCATCTCCTCAAGAGGATCCATCAAGAGTTGATTCACCATCTCCCTTGATATAGAGCCCTGTTGTCCAGGCCTCGCCGCTGCAACAGACCGCCTGGCAGGTTTTGCAGCGGCGGCAGCTTTCCCACTCACAGGTTGCGTACTGTAACGGAGCAACACCGTCAACGAGGCTTGCCCCTTCTGCAAAACAATTCGATCTTCTTCTACAACGGTAAGCTCATATCCTTTAAGAGACTGCCCTTTTAAAACAACTTTCTGCTGTTTTCCCTCCTCTTGAATCCAAACAGATATACCGGGAATTGTTCCGGTAAGACGAATCCCTTCAAGATCATACAGCTCACCTGCTGTAATCTCACGGTCGCCGTCCTCGTCAGTACCCGGGACGTGCGCTAAAAAAGGATCGCCTTCGACAAACTCCTTCAGAGTTAAGGAACGCCCTCCGGTAGTTTCCTTCAGAAGTGTGCGCGAAGAGGGAGAGGAGAGCAGCGTTTGAGCCCCTTTCGCCGTTTCAACAAAAAAGTATTCGCCAAGCGCAGTCGCCGCGCAATAACCAAACATACCGAAGATGAGTGAAACAATAGCGACGCGAAAGCAAAAGAGCATAAGCCGTTCCACACGAGATCGGGAAACTAAATGAAAAAAATTTCCCGGCGAAGAAGAACGAACGTTGAACTTCATTTGTTTTCGCCTCCTGTTCTTTTCAAAGTCCACCCTCCAGACGGTTCTTTCTTCAAGGGAAGCATTGTCTTTGCATATTCGAGCAGAGCAGCTCGTTCACCGGAAATGGCGAGATCCGCCTCATCCAACCGGGCGGTATTCGGGTTTACCGTCAGTTCTCCGGAAATAGAGAGGTCGCCGGTAGATCGTATCGCCGAAAGTCTAATCCCCGAAGAACGCACGCTCCCTGTAGAAGAAAATGTAGAAAAAACCAATGGCGGCTGTCCAGGGAGAGGAAGAGTCATGGTGAGCGTTTCCACATGGATCTCCGCCGTCGGAGCAAGAGAAAACACGCTCTCAAGAAAAAGTGGAATCACCCTCACTACGGAGGCCTCCGCAGAGGCTAAAGGTGCGGCAATACGAACATTCCGCAGAACAATATGGAAAGAAAGCGTGCCTTCTGTAGTCAATGCGGCGGATTCCAACGTTATCCCTTTTTCAGCGGCTGCAAGTACGCTCTTTTGCCAAAAGTAGCCGAGTGCAACATCTTTGGGGAAAAAAAAGTACAAACCGATGAAAAATGAGAGGACAGCAACAATCGTCATCAGAGAAATTAAAAGGAAGCGTTTCATGATGCGCCTCCCAATAGTAAAAAGACGGTAAGGGTTCGTTTTTCTTCATCTGTTCTGATCGCCCTGAGATCAGCTGAAAAAGCTATAATACCCCGCCGATCGGTCTCCTGCAAAAAAGTCGCAAGATTCTCTGCAGATAAACCTTCAAGGGTTATGGAAACAGCATTACTTCCGCCTCGTGCCGCTGCTGTACTCAAGCTGACCATATTCGATCTCAATCCGAGATCGCTGACAATGTTAGAAATTACCGTAAGAAGTTCCTCTTCCGCAACCGGTTCAAGAGGCGCATCCACACCGGCTCCTTCCTTTTTCAATGCAGAGTATTCGCGCAACACTAAGATAAGATCTGAAAATCGCGCATTCTGAAGCGAACGCCGAAGTCGAAGCTCCTGCGCGTCGCTCCAGAAAGAAAAAGCCGCGCCCCACGCCAGCAACGCCAAAAGGAACACATAAAAAGCCTTTTTTTTCCATGATGCGTCGTCAAGCCCGCCGAGCAAATCAAAGAGAGAGCTCGGAAGAAGCGAAGAAAGTTTCACTGCGCATCTCTCCTCAATGAAAGTGTAAATCTAAGTCCTCCACCCGGAATCTGCTGGATATCACCAAGCGTCGCACGGTACCCCCCTCCGTCGGCGTTTGAACGGAGATTCTGAATCGCTTCCATCTTCTCAGCTGTTCCGGTGATATCCGCCCCATCCCCTGTATATCGCAATTGTTCGAGTACGGGATAATCCGTTCTCCTGGCATCTCCATCAAGCCATGCCCTCCCAAGGTGCGAAAGCACACGCGAAAGCGTATTCTCCGTTCGTCCTTGACCTCGAAGTTCCAATAGTTTCCCTCGAGCTTGAGAAAGCGGATCAACAGCACGCTCGCTCTGTCCGAAAACACTTCTGTAGAGTGCGACACTCTCATGAGCATAAGTTTCTATGGATGAGCGAAGATGATAACTGAGCGTAAGCTGAATCGCGCTGAAGAAAAAACCTGTAGCGGCCGCCCAGCCCAGAAACCTTAAAAGCATTCGCGCAGTCCGTTCACGGGCAAGCGACGCAGCGAGAGCCGCACGGGATATATTTAGATCTAAAAGCCGGGGAAACTGCTGCGCTGTTTCTCTGGCTGCGTCCAGGAGTTCTTGAGATTTTGAACCAACCCATATGCTTGTGGGTACAATATCGCTTCCGAATGCAGCGGCACACTCCACAAGACGGCGAACCTCAGCCTCAATCCCACCGTCATCAGAGCCGGATGCACGGCATCGGATGAAAACAGGTAATCCATTTCTAAAAAGTGCGGAAGCGCAATACAGATCATCTCTAAAAACTGCGCCCCCGTTCCCATTCACCCGTGATGCAAGGGCTAGTGGAAGAGGCCAAACAACATTGTTTTGCAGAGAGAGCGCAGTTCCATCTACAGGAATTTCATTTCTCCACACACAGAGCGATATTCCTTCCGAGCCGCCCTTGCTTCTACTTGAAAAGAGCGGCACAATTTCCACATCTTCTTCTCCCGAAAGAAGTAGACGGAATTTGAGAGAAAGAGCATTCCGCACATCCTGTGCCGATCGGAAAGGGAAAGAAAACGGGTGGATCGACGCCGTCCGGAACGGATAGAGAAGAAGCGCTCCCCCCGACGGGACATTATCCGCTGAACTCTTTCCAACGGAGGACTCTGCGTACATAAGAGAACGCCAGCCCTCGGGGCGCTTTACAAAATAAGTAGAAATCTGCATTGGTCCTATCTACGGCTCCTCCCATCGGACTGTTTTCCATAAGAACGGCATTCCGTTTAGTATACCGCGGAGAGTGATAATTTCACCATCCTCGAAAAGAACTTCAAAAGTAACCCTGAACCAGTCGCTCCTGAAAGCAGCAATGTTCATCAGCTTTGGCACGGCATCGACCGGAAATCCGGGGATAGTCGCAAGGTCAAGAATCGATTCCAACGGTTTTTCCTCTCGTCTTCGATGCAACTGCACGGCAAGTTTTTCATCGAGCCCTTCCAGAATTGCGAGGACTTCAATTGGAGCCGCATTGAGATTTATCCTCCCCGAGGACCAGATAGTCGCCATAGAGTGCATGCCCGGATTACCGCCAAAACCGGAGAGCAACTCCGGCGTCATTCCTGGCAAGAGAAGTAATTCTTCCAGCGAAAGAAGAGTACGGTTCAAAAATTCGGAATGTTCCACTCCGCCTAAACGCGGCTCCGTATCCTTATCCAGAAAATCGAGCACGGACGCTTCCAGATACTCCGCCTCAAGCAAACGCCACATCTCAGCCCAAGGAACCTCGATCTCCCTCCGAAGCGTTTTCCCGTCAGGCAAAAAAAGTTTATTTATAGGAATACGGTCGTCAAGAGGATCAATTTTCATCGTGACAGTAACTCCGGATTCCGGAAAAGTAAAACTCCGGGAAGCGAAATTTTGATCTCCGGAAAAATGAGCTTTCCCCATGTGCAAAGAAAGAATAACCTTTGCGGCATCCATCACGATCTCTGAGGTCATTCTTGCGGTGAAGGCACGCTGTTCCCTATCATGACGCTTCAAAGTCCGCCGGACAAAAACAGCAAACCCCGTCGATGCCGACACCAGGAAGACCGATATCAGCAGCACGGAAAGCAACACCATGCCATTTCTTTTCCGGCGGGGGAAACTATTGGGGAGGAAGCCAGTCTTCATGGACAAACTCCTCCTCTCCCGCTTTTACAGTCAATCGGATCCCTCTCGGACGAGGACCGGAGTACTCATCACTCCATTCGGTCGCATCGAACCCAAGAACGGAAAAACGCAGCGATTCCGCCCCGGGGAAAAGCAGGCGGCCATCCTGAGGATCAAGCATATCCCAGTTTACTGTATTGGGGGTAAGCAAAGGAAGTACCCATCGGTACACTCCAGGTTCTCCGAGTCTTCCCGCACCCGGCTGAAAGAGACGAATCGCGCGGACTCCCGGTTCTCCCCCCCGGTCGCTCCAGAATGCGAGACGATCATCAGCTGCTCCTCCGAGAATATCCCTGTGGATAAGCACCACTGCAGGCCCTTCTACGAACTCCTTCGGAGAAGCGCGAAGCTCGTCCGGGATCCTCCGCAAGAAGTATGTCATCCGCTGTTCCCTCGCCTCCTCGGCGCGAACATCTTCGAAGCGGCGGACGACAGCGACAGCTGGAGCCAGCGCAACCGCCGCGATGATGCCGAAAAGCGCGACGACGATAAAGACCTCGATCAGGGTGAAGCCTTTCCGGTTCAGCCGAGCGGAGGCATACGTCATTCGGGAAACCATGAGAGCGTACACTTCCTCAAAAAATCTACAGGGTGATAGGACATCTTCGCTACCCTCATCCCTTCGTCGCCCATATCCTCTTCGCGGTTCACCATCGTGAACGAGTCTGCGACGTTCTCCAGGAAAATTCTATTAATCGCCTGATATGCGCCGCTGTAGCGCCTCAACGCCTTCTCGAAATGAATGACTATCGTATCGTCGTCGAGCGCTTCTCCAACGGTATAAGCAACCGGAGAGCCGTTCACCTCGAGTATTCCGGCAAGAAGCCCGGGGATATGTCCGCGCTGTGCGACAAGTTCGCGGATCGCTGCATCTTCACGCTCAAGATCCGGGGACACGGACTGCTCTTTCATCCAGAGTTCCTGACCTTCAAGAACCGACACGAGAGCATCTCCCTCAAGGGAACGATAACGGAAAGGATACCTCCGGACAAACTGGACGAAATGACTTCGTTTTCGGGAAAAACGGTTCCCTTTCAACTCGACGAGCTCCTGAACAGAGTGGAGGTACTCCCACTGGGAGCGGTCTTCTCCTACGGTCACTCCTCCCCGGAAGAGTTCTCTCCAGAGACGCCCCAGACCGTCGGGAACATAAAAAAAGACTCTTCCCTCAGGAAAAAGACGGGGAAGCACCTTTTTCCATTCAATAGCGCCCCACGGTCCCACAGGAGCCCACAGCGCGTCGTTCCGTGTCCGGATCCAGCAGACGCCTTCTTCGAAGGCCCATTCAAAGCCATAGATGTTTCGCCACGCCCAGAGACTTCCGAAAGAATACCACGCGGATTTCCGCGGAGACTGCGAGTAGAGCTGTCTGTATTCATCCGCTCTCTCCAGGGAGATCGATGAAAAAGAAAACGGCATGAAAACATCTTCCTTTCACTGCTACGCCAAAGAATTCCGGAGACACCCCGGAACCCTTTTTCAGACATCGCGTATTGTACCATATTGAAACGCGGCGGACCCCCGCTTCTTCTGAAAAGGGGGGCCGCCGCAGTTTTTTTCAGTAAAAATGCCGATGGGGGAAATACTTACCCCAGACCCAGCATTCTCCCGCCCTGATAGACCAGTACCGCGCCCCCGTAGCCTATCAGCGTCGTATAGGCGATCATGAAGAATGTCCAGGCCCAGCTTCCGGTCTCCCTGCGGAAGGCGGCGACAGCGGCCACGCACGGCACGTACAGGAGCGTCATCACGAGGAAGGCATACGCGGAGAGCGGCGTGAAGAGGCCCGGCAGCGCCGCGGCAAGCCCCGCCTCCCCTGCTCCGAGAAGCGCCCCCAGCGTTCCGACGACGACCTCTTTTGCGAGGAAACCGAAGAAGAGCGCCACAGCAGCCTGCCAGAAACCAAAGCCCGCGGGAGCGAAAACCGGGGCGAGTATCTGGCCGATACGCCCGACGATACTCTCGGACGAACCGTACTCCACGCCCCACGGGAAGCTTGCGAGGACCCATACGGCGATCACCGAAAGAAGGATGAACGTCCCCGCTTTCTGGAGAAAGAGAAATCCCCGCTCCCAAGCATGACGCAGCACCATCGAGAGCGAGGGAACATGATACGGGGGAAGCTCCATGACCAGCTGCGACGACTCCCCTTTAAAGAGCGTGCTGCCCAGCACCTTGGCCGCGAGCACCGCCACGACTATTCCGAGGACATACAGTGAGAAGACGGCCGTTCCCGCATACGATCCGAAGAAAATTCCCGAGAAGAGCACAAAAACAGGAAGACGAGCCGAGCAGCTCATAAAAGGCAGCACAAGCAGCGTGATCATTCTGTCCCTGGGCTGTTCAAGAATACGCGTCGCCATCATCGAAGGCACGTTGCACCCAAAACCCATGAGCATGGGGATGAAACTCTTGCCGTGCAGCCCCATCAGGTGCATAACCCTGTCCATCACAAACGCACCCCGCGCCATATACCCCGAATCCTCCAGCAATGCGATGAACGCGAAAAGGATGAAGATATGAGGGAAGAAGACGACGACCGAGCCGACGCCCCCAATGAGCCCGTCCTGTACGAAGGATGAGACGATCTCCGAAAACCCGGCGCCGGCGAAAAACTCGCCCGTCCATTCCCCGAAGGATTCGAACACTCCTTCCAGGAGCTCCACCAACGGGTCGCCTAAGGCGTAGGTCATGCGGAATATTGCCCATGTGACGAGAAAGAAGAGCGGCAACCCTAGAGATCGCGAAGTCACCACGCGGTCGATGCGATCCGAAAGGGTCAGGCGCGCTTTGAGCGAGAGGTCGCGTTGTACCGATTCCGCCGTCACGCCCGAAACAAAGCCCCACCGTCTTTCGATCACGGCAGTTTGGAGATCGTATCCCAACTCCTCCTCCACCTTACGCCCCTTCTCGGCAAGGAGTTCGTCCATGCTGTTACGAACGCCGCTGCTCTCCGCGGCCGCAAGAACCGCAACGTCGCCCTCGACGAACTTCACCGCCGCGGAACGTGCGGAAAGCCCCGGAATGAGTTCCTGGCGCTCCCCCAGAAACGTTTCAAGCGCCTCGAACAGGGGATTCAGGCGTTCTCCGTACGGCAGAGCGAAAGAAAGAGAGGGCGCCGAGTTCTCCCGAAGAGAACGAGTAATCCTCTCTTTGAGTTCTTCTATTCCTTCCTTCTTCCGCGCGACGGTCGGCACGACGGGAATACCAAGAAGCGCCGAAAGGCGTTCCACGTCGATCATAATTCCCCTCTCCGCCGCCATGTCCATCATGTTGAGCGCAAGGACGAGCGGCGTGCCGATCTCAAGCATCTGCACGGCAAGATAGAGGCTGCGTTCCAGGTTGGACGCATCCGCTACGACAACAGCCAGGTCGGGCCGGTTTCGCAGCAGATAGTCCGCCGCGATCTCCTCGTCGAGCGACGCCGCCCCCAGGCTGTAAATGCCGGGAAGATCGACCACAGTCACCTCGTCTCCCGAGGAACGGAATCGCCCCTCTTTTCGTTCGACAGTCACGCCGGGCCAGTTCCCCACGTGCTGATTGGAACCGGTGAGCGCATTGAAGAGACTCGTCTTTCCCGTATTCGGGTTCCCTGCGAGCGCGATCGTCCAGCTCATCGGGACCCCCCCGAACAGCCCGCGCAGCCTGCGGGGCGCACAAGGACCGCATTCGCCTCGTCGACTCTGAGACTCAGTTCATAGCCTCTGAACCACACGGAGACAGGATCGTTAAACGGCGCTTTCCTTTCGACGCGTATCTCCGTCCCCGGAACCAGCCCCATTTCAAGAATCCTCCGCTTCAAGCTCCCGTCTCCGGCGATTTTGGATACGACGCCGCCCTCTCCTATCTCAAGAGCGCTCAACACACGCTCATTTCCCCCGGAACAGCTACACGTCAACCCCATAATGACCCTCCGTTCTTTGTTCACTAACTCTAACTCAACGCGGAATCTGAAAAAAGGACCTGCCGGTCCTTGAGCGCTCCGCCTAACAGCTTCCGTCCACGAAGACCTTGTGCGCCATCCCCTGACCGATCGCAAAACGCGAATCGCCCACCTTTAAAAGAAGAGGCCCTCCTCCGTTTTGGACTATCCGCACTTTCGCTCCGGGGATAAGCCCCATCTCGGAAAGGCGCCGCGAAGACTCTCCGCCGCCCGCCACTCGAGCTACGGTTACTTCAGTTCCCTCGGACATGATCGTTATCGGACACATACTGCCCATCTCCTCTCTTCGTTCAGCAGGAAGCTCCCGCTGAATCCTCTCCAGTTACAGGACAGATCCAGACAGAGACAGCCTCCGTCTTTCGCAACGCCACTTCGCATCCGCGTACGTGTATCACAAGCGGATCGCCAAGCGGCGCCGTACTGCAGTGACACACTTCCGTTCCGGGAACAAACCCCATTTCCAAAAGGCGTTGGCGAAGCAAACCTCCCGCAGTCACGCGAGTCACAACACCCCGTCCTCCGTCGGGAAGCATTGAAAGCGGCCTTGGAAGCCTTCGCTCATCTCCCATCGCTGTGAGAAGGTCCTTTACCCAGGAACGCCCCTCTCTGCGGGCCTTTACAAGGTAATCGACAAATCCGAGAATCCGTCCCTCCGACTTTTCGTCCAATTCATGTTCCATTGCACATGCTATGGACATCGCACGGTCCGGGTCGAAGCCGAGGATATCGTGAAAAAGGAATGTAAGATGCTCGTGGCGCCTATAGATATCGAGCGCGCGCCGCCTGCCCTCATCCGTCAACGCGAGAGTGCCGTATCGTTCGTGCGTCGCAAGAGACGCCGCCACAAGCCTGCGAACCGCCGCAACAACTGTTGCTTTGGCCACGCCGAGCGTATTCGCGAGGTCGGTAACCGTTGCTTCCCGTCCGGAAATCTCTATGGCGAAGATTGTCTCCATATAGTCCTCAATTCGGGATGAGACCGACACGGCATTCCCTCCTTTCGAGAAGTGAGAGCACACTTACTTTTTGGTTAGACTTATCTTACTTCGCGCTTCAATTCCTGTCAAGCGTGAAGCGCTACGATTCAAGGACAGTCAACCTATATTTTTCGAAACGCACTCTCCGGCTTCTTCAGCCCCTCTTAAAAACGGCGGTCATACCTACCCTCTTCCCCGTTTATGAGGTAAGATGCAACGTGATACAGAACAACCGCTTGAAACGCTTGTGCCGACCGCCAAGTTCACACGACGCTTCTCAGCGGCGATAAAGGAGCGGCAAAGGAAGGAGCTCATTTTTATGCGCCACGCCTCACCATCATCCCGGGACGAAGCCCGCGGCATATCCTCGCGCCGCGCTCATTTTTTATTTCTCTGCCTTGTCGGGGCGTATTTCTTTTCATTTTTCTTCCGGATCTCCGCATCGGTGGTCCTTCCCTCGCAAGCGGCAAGACTCGGCATGAGCGCCGCTCTCACCGGCTTTATTTCCAGCCTTTACTACTACGCCTACTCCGTTATGCAGTCGATCTCCGGCGCCCTGCACGACCGTTTCGGGCCGCTCCGCGTCGTCGCCGGGGGGATGCTGGTGGCCGCGGCGGGCACGTTTCTCCTTGTGCTCCACCCTTCGGAATGGACGCTGGGGGCATGGCGTCTGCTTACCGGTTTCGGGCTGGCCCCCATGTACGGCGGCGCGCTCGTTTATCAGGCAAGCGCGTTCACCCCGGACAAGTACGTCTTCTACTCAAGCATCACCATCTCCGTCGGCGCATTCGGCGCCCTCGCCTCCGTCGCCCCTCTCGGACTCGCTCTGGACACATTCGGTCTCTCGGCGACCTTCGCAGGGCTCACACTTTTGAGCATTTCCATGAGCGTGCTTCTCTGGAAGGAGCGCAGCTTCGATCCTGTCGTGCACCGTACGCCCTTCACGGAGCAAAAGACGCAGTCGATTCTCTCCCGCTTGGCCGAAGCGCTCCGGCTCATCAGGAGCTCCGCCTACCTCAGGTCGTTGCTCGTTCTCTGGACCGTCTCGGCGGGAGCGCTCCTCTCTTTTCAGGGACTCTGGGCGGTCTCGTGGTATCAAACCGCCTACGGAGTCGCGGCTGCAACCGCGCGCAACTGGGCCTCTCTTGTCAGCGTGGGCATGTTCATTGGAACCGCCGTTTTCGGCGGGTTTTGCCGGCGTCCGGAGGATCGTTTTCGGGGGGTGTGTTTCTGGACTCTCTTCAACGTGGCGTCCTGGGGTGCGTTAGTAAGCTCCGTAGCGCTGAAACTGCCGCTTCCCGTCGCCGGGACATGCGGATTTTTCATAGGCGCAGCAAACGGGCTCATTGCCGTCCAGGCCTCGTCGGCGGCGAAAGAACAGGTGGAAACGGCAAAAACGGGAGCTCTTCTTGGAACGATGAACATGATCGTCATCTTTGTTGTGGTCCTCTTCCAGTGGGGAACGGGAATACTCATCAATCTCTTTCCCGGAGGGCAAGCGGGGGATTTTACCGAACGAGGTTTCCTCGTCTGCTTCCTGATTGTTGTAGTGCTACTGGCCGGCAGTCTGCCCGCGCTCCCGCCGCTCCGGCGAGCCGACACACGACGCCGATAGAGCGCCTCTACTCTGCGCCGATGATATCCGGCCGCTCTTCAAGAAGACCAAGACACGCGTCGACAACTTCGGGGTCGTAGAACTCCCCCTTTCGCGCCTTGAGTTCCTCCCGCGCCGCATCCATCCCCAGCGCGGGACGGTAGGGGCGGTGCGAAATCATCGACTCCACGACATCCGCGACCGCGATAATACGGGCTTCCAGAAGGATCTCGTTCCCCTTGAGCCCCCGGGGGTAGCCCGAGCCGTTCAGCCGTTCATGATGTTGCAGCGCGATCTCGGCTACAGGCCAGGGGAAGTCGATTCCGCTCAGGATTTCATATCCCGATTGGGAATGCGTCTTCACAAGCTCGAACTCTATAGGCGAAAGACGCCCGGGCTTGTTCAATATCTCACCGGCTATCTCAATCTTGCCGACGTCGTGCACGAGACCTGCAATACGAAGACCCTCGCAGCGCTCCGCATCGAGGTTCATCCTGGCGCCGATCGCCGAAGCCAGCGTCCCGACGCGCTCCTGGTGCTCTATTGTGTACGGGTCTTTTTTTCCAACAATCTGTCCCATCGTCCTGATGACATCCGAAAACGTCTTCTGCAGGTTCTCGTACCCGGCGCTCACCTCCAATTCGGACTCCCAGCGGCTCACCGAGGCGGCCAAGGTGCACGCAAAACTCCGCAGCACACCGAGTTCGTCACCTTCGAAAGCGGAACGCCGTTCCCGGAAGCACAGCGCGAGGAACCCCCAGAACTGACCGCGCAGGTGCACAGGGATCACCACGCTGTCGAGCGAGGAACGCGAGCAGGCGGAAGCGCCGCACATCGAAGAAAAAAGTTCTTCGGCGCCTTCAAGAGTCCCATGGAACGGAATGCCTTTTTCCAGAGCAGAGAGAAGTACGGGCGACATGTCCTTTAAAACGAGGGATGAAGGCGGTCTTCGCGAGTCTTCTTCGGCCTCTTCAGGAGTAGAACGGCCAACAACATTCGCGAGTATCGTCCCGTCAGGACCCTCACTGTTGCGGAACAGCGCGGCTTCACAGGCATTTGCAGCCGCGGCGAGCAGATAGAGCGCGCAGAAGAGCGCGTCTTCTCTTTTTTCCTCGGAGAGCAGCACGCCGGAGGCCCGGGCTGCGGCATCTACGAGACGAGCATGAAAGCGAAGCCGTTCTCCAGCGAACACCCGCTCCTTCAGCTCCCGCCGGGCGCTCTCATAGAGGCGGGCATTCTCCAGTGCGATCGAGACGGCCCCGGCAAACTGATCGAGGTCCTCAAGGATCTCCTCGTCTACCTCGGGAAACACATCCCAATAGGCGACCGAGAGCACGCCGAAAAAAACATCCCCCTGGAAGAGAGGCATTCCTATCACTGTGGTGAGCCTCGCAAGGCGAGGATCGTCTATCTTGCCGTAAAAGGATGGATACTCTTTGATAACCACACATTTTTTCTGCCGCAGCACCTCTCCTGCAAGTCCGGCATCGCTCGGCCGGGTCTCCCCCTCCATGGCCTTCAGAAATCCTCGCCCCAGAACAAGCCGGAATTCATTTTTTTCACTATCCAGGAGAGAGATCCTTCCATGTTCCGTACGCGCGAGCTCCGTGGCCTTCTCCAGAATACGTCCGAGCAGTTTTTCCGTATCCGTCTCTTCCATGAGCACAAGGAACGTGGCGTGAAACAGCTCAAGACGTTTGTTCTGACGAGCGATCCTCCGTTCGGTCTCCTTCAATTTGGTCACGTCGATATTCAAACCGGCAATACGAACAACGTTTCCTTGCGCGTCCCGAACCGGAAACGCCTTCGAAACTGCGCGGCGCTTCGTATCGCCGGGACCCGGGATATCAATCTCTTGCTCGGCGGAATCTACTGTTCCTGAGAGCAACTGGCGCAGTTTTTCCTCGAGCAGGGGGCGAAGTTGCGGAGGAACGAGCTTGTCCCAAAGCGCCTTTCTGGGAACCAGAAGCGCCTCGTTTTCTGCGTCCCCGTAGAGAATAGCCCGTCCGGTTGCGAACGTCGCGTCCTTGTCGGGGAAGTAGTCCCACACGCTGATTTTCGAGGCCTCCAGGACGCGGGCCAAACGGACCTCGGCCTCCCTGAGGCGCATCTCCGACAGTTTTCTCCCTGTGATGTCCAGAAGGCTCGACTGATACGCAACAGCCTCTCCCGCCGGCTCACGGTGAAAAACAGTCCGGTCCTCTACCCAGCGCACATCTCCGTTCGGCGCAACGATACGGTATTCCATCCGGATCTCGTCTTCCCGCCCGAAAAGAGCGTCGGAAAACAGCGTGAAGCAACGTTCCCGGTCCTCCTCGTGAAGAATGGCGCCGAACGTCACGCTCCCGGTCATCAAATCCCCGGCCGCATACCCGAACTGGGAGACATTCTTCGTCACGAATTCTACGGGACGCCCTTCCAGCGGAGCGCCCCACAGAACAACAACCGGGCTGGAGATGAAGACTTGATCGAGACTGACGGTATCCTTCGGCATCATGGCAGTTCGTCCGCTTCTGGCAGCTACAGTTCGGCGATGAGATCCGGGCGTTCGTCGAGAAGCGACAGACATGCGTCGACAACGGCGGAATCGTACAGGACGCCGCTTTTTTCCGCTATTTCTTCCCGGGCGGCGTTGATTCCAAGAGAGGGGCGGTACGGACGATGCGACACCATGGACTCCACAACATCGGCGACGGTGATGATACGAGCCTCCAGAAGAATCTCCTCGCCTTTCAGCCCTCTCGGGTACCCCGATCCGTTCATCCTCTCGTGATGCTGATGCGCGATCTCGGCTACAGGCCAGGGGAAGTCCACCTCCCGCAGAATGTCGTACCCGGAACGCGCGTGCGTCTTGATCAGTTCAAACTCTATAGGGGAGAGTCTTCCGGGCTTGCTTAAAATCTCCCCCGGTATTTCGATCTTGCCGATATCGTGCACCAATCCGGCGATGCGCAATCCTTCGCAGCGCTCCTTTCCCAGTCCCAATCTGTTCCCGATCTCCAGGGCGAGCGCGGCGACGCGCTCCTGATGCTCGATAGTATAGGGGTCCTTCTTCCCGACAATCTGTCCCATCGTCCGGATGACGTCCGTAAACGTCCGCCGGAGTTTTTCATACCCCTTCTTCACCTCTCGTTCGGACTCCCAGCGAATCACAGACGCAGCCATGTTATACGCGGCCGCGCGAAGCACGTCGATCTCGTCCGTCTCGAAAGGCGGCCGCTCCCGCTGAAAACAGAACGCAAGCACTCCCCAGAAATACGAGCGGATGAACACTGGAATCATTGTGATCGTAGCGAAAGAAGCGTCATGCCGCTCGGAAGCAATGGAAGCGATCGTTCCGTGAAAAGGCATTCCATCCGAAAGAGATTCATAAATGGAAGAATATTCATCCCCCCAGGGAAGATGATCCGGTAAAATGAAGAACTCTTCGTTCCCTGAAATCAGCGCTTTGGCTAAAATTTTCGCCACAGCGCCCTCCTGACCTTCGCTATTGCGGAAAAGTGCGATACTGTCGGCAGCCGCAGCCTGGCCGAGAGCGCGCAGGGCGAAGAACATGGCCTGTTCCTCGGATTCGATGGACAGAAGAAAGCTTGCACCCTCCGCTGCCGCTTCCACAAGCGCCTGGTGAAAACGCAGCCGTTGCTCGGTTCGCTCCCGCTCCTCCACTTCCTTTCGGGCATCCTCATAGAATCTGGCATTCTCCAGCGCTATGGAGGCTGCGGCCGCAAACTGGTCCAGGAGATTCAGCAGGGGTTCCTCCAGAAATCGAACCGTATCGGTAAAAGCTATTGCAACAGCTCCCATCAATCGCTCTCCCCGATACAGGGGGAGACCAAGCACCGTCGTTACATTCGTGTACGCATCCAGTTCCATTCGTTCCGGATACGTCCGGTAATCTTCTACAATCACCCTGCTCTTTTTTTTCAGGACTTCGCCGATCAGGCCGACTGAAACCGGAACCAGATTTCCTACTAACTTCTCGTAAAGACCGACGCCCCAGGTATTTCGTATATTTTCCCCGTCTTCTTCTATAACGCCGATAAGACCGTTCGCCGAACCTGCGAGTTCCACAGCCTTTTCGAGAATTCTCCGGATAAGCGCCTCCGAGTCCAGTTCCTCCATGAATGCCAGCGAAATTTCGTGCAGAAGAGCAAGCCGTTCGTTTTGCTGAACGACCTTCTCCTCCGCCTGTTTGAGAGGGGAGATGTCAACGGTAACCCCCTGCATGCGAAGCAGTCCCCCGTCTTCACCCCTGACAGGAAACCCCTTCGTCAGAACCCACACTGCCGAGCCGTCGGCCTTGATAAGCTTGTGCTCCAGGTCAAGATGATCCGTTGTCCCCAAATCCGCAGGTTCGTTTTTCCAAGGCAAATTTGTGACATCGCGGAGGGAGGGAGGAGAGAAGTTGTTTCCCTCCGCGACCTTTTTCAGATATTTCACTCCGCGACTCGGTATCTTTTCGAATTGTGGATACGGAAA
>JAHDKR010000039.1 GCA_018436785.1 Synergistaceae bacterium
ATCCGCCTTGTCAGCCCAGCCGAGGTAGCGCATGTGGGCCATACTCTCTCCGCCGTAGGCGGAACGGAGAAACTCTGCGGTCATGGCGTTTTTTACGGACATGAAAACACATCCCCCTTTGAAATAATATGTATCTTGAAAGAAAGGATATCACATTTTTTAAGCATGTGGAAAGGGGTGAGAAGATACCCTGTAAAAAGACGGAATATGGTATCATCAATGCAGCACAATACTCTGTTCCGGAAGGAGGCTTCCGGTGAGGATATATAAAACGTTCGCCGCTACGGCGGGCATGGGGTTGCTTTTCGCCTGGATGGAATCCGTCTTTCTTCAGTACGGACTATTGCAGCGCCTTGCAGCAATAGAGTACGAAGGAATGAACGCGGTCGTCATTTTTCTTGCCGTGCATGCCCTGACCTATCTTTTTGCCGCTTTTTTCGCGCCCGGCGAGAAGGGGGAGCGTCCCCGGTGTGCGATTGCTGCATGCCTTATGCTCTCGCTTCCTCTCCTGATCGGCCTTGCTCAATATCTTCCTGCTTCGTTTTCCGCCGTTGCAGCGCTTTCCGGAATGATTTTCTCATCCGTCGGAGCAGCCCTTCTTATCGGATTGTGGGCTCTTTTCCTCAGCTCACTCATTCCTGACGATGTTGCACTCGTCTTCGGTTTGGCGCCGCTTGTCGCTGCATTCGTAATGCGTTTTGCAGCGCTTTCTCATATCTTGCTGCTGATTCTAGGAGCGCCGCTCTTCTCGGCATTGCTCCTGTTACTCCCGAGCAGCGATGCCCACGATGAATCTCCTGACGCCATACAGGCCTCTTCTTTCCCTTTCTGGCGGCTTGCGCTCTTCCTTTTCTGTCTTTATGCCGCCAACGGTTTCCTTCTCAGTTTGATGCCGGAGCTCTTTCCCTCGCCTTTTCCCCGGACAGACCAGTCTTTAGACTGGATACCGACGATATCTGCCTTGGGGGTTGCCGTGGTTTTTCGCTTTTACCCGAGAGCCGAACTGCGTACGTTCTACAAAGGCGCGTTCCCGTTCATCGCAGCGTCGCTCTTCCTTTTGCTCTTCTCTCCCTTGAAGACGCTGTCCCGCTTCTTTATGGAGACGGGACTCGCGTTTCTTGACCTGTACGCTTGGCTGCTTCTTATCTATTTTGCCTCCAGGGCAGGGGAGAAACGGAACGCGGTTATCCACGGAGGCATTTTCCTTATAGTACTGGCCGGCGCTACGGCGCATCTTCATTTGCTGCTCCGTAACGGCGCCGGTGGTGCAATCCATGGAGCGTCGGAGCTCCTGATCGTTGTCATCCCCGGTGTTTGCCTTCTTCTCATCATGCTTGCGCTCTGGGATGGAAGGGAAATCCCTCTTCAGTGGGAGCGTCAGGATACACGCTCCTTTCCGGAACGGGATAGTGGAGAGGAAACAAATTTCGATCATGAAAAAATGCCTCATCCTCATGAAGAAAGCGCATCGGAGAAGGAGGAGGAGATGCTTCTTCGCATGAAGCTGATGGAATTCAATCTTACACGGCAGGAAACCGAAATCGCCCTTCTTCTTCTTCAGGGGCTCAAAGACAGGAATATCTGTTCATTACTTTACATCTCGCAGAATACCCTCAAGTACCACCTCCGCAATATCTATCGCAAGACAGGGTCCGCTAATCGTCTCGAACTGAAAAATAACGTTGACTAACGAAAAAGGGAATCATCAAGGGTGATGCCGGTCACCCCATGCGATAGAAAAAAAGGTGGGGAATATCACCCCTAAAAGGGGTGGGAAATCCCACCCCTTTTAGTTCGCGGCGGGGGGGTGACTTTCTCTCTTTGATGCTACAATCCACTTGTATAGACGAACCGTGGAAACGAGAGGAGATGATGCACAATGTATTGTCGATTCAAGTGTGTGCCGGCGATTCTTTTCCTTTTCCTCCTCCTACTTGTATTGCCGCCCTCCGGAGCGGAGTCCGCGACGCCCGCTCCAAAAAACGAGGTGACTCGCGCCGAGTTCTTCCTTAAAAAATTCGAAGACAGGGTGAACCGTTTCAGAGGACAGTCGTTCCGCCTCGGATTCGAGGACAACGAAGCGCTGAAACGTATTCGGGATCTTAAGGAGAAGTACCCGGAGGATCCTGCTGTCGAAGATCTCTATCAGAGAGCGCGCATGGCGCTTATGAAGAGCAAGGGCGATTTTATGGAGATCACCCCGGAGATGCTCTCCTTCAGGGAGAACGAACAGAGGCTCAAAAAGATCTTCGGAGAGATCGCGGACAAGGAGTGGAAGGAGTTCACCGGGGAGATTCTCGCGAGTCCCGCCGTGCTTCCAAAGGCCTTTCCGGCGCCCGACAGGTCTCAGGTCTCCATAGAGGATATCAAGGGGCACTACGTTTTTCTCGATGAGTTCGAGTACCCGGCAAACCAGTTCATCGACCTCGGAAGGGAGTTTGTCTCCGTTGGAACTGGAGCCAGGGGTTACTATTTCGTGGAAATATCAAACAGGAACTGGCTCGGTCCCTATGAAGCGGTCAAACGCTATCGCAGGCTGATCAACAGAGACTTTCCCGAGGAGGGGAAGTGGACTGTGCTTGGGAAGATCGTCGGCATTGAAATGGTTATCCCGCAGGCGGAGAAGGTGAAGACCGTCGCCCCGCAGTGGGGGTGGGTTGTGAGTCCTGTGGCTCTCTACATACCGGGCGTTACATTCGCCTTCTTTGACGCTTCCATCGAAGAGGGAGGGTATTTTGCCGGAGAGGAGCGTATGGAGGAGATCAAGGACCCGCTGTACACCGTCCGGTATGTTCCTCCCGATGCGACGCCCGAGCGCTTGGTCGAGATATTCGCGGCCTCGGTCAAGGAGAAAAACTTCGATCTCTTCCTTGACTGCATTGATCCAAACCGCAAAAAGACGCGCACTGCGCTCTCTCTTATTCGCTACCACTGGGACCTTCATCTTGATCGGTTTGCCAGATTCTATGTCCATGTCACCACCGACGAGGCGAAGATCGAGGTGTTGAAAGGATTTCAAAGCAGCGCCGGAAGCGTGGAGGACTTCTTCCTCGACGAGGAGCAGCAGGAGAAGATCAAGGAGATCTCCGGCGAGCTGGTGGAACAGGCTACAGTCGTCAGCAAGGCGTGGGACGAGCGGGGGCGGCAGTACGGCTCTCCGAAGCCGCACTACCTTATCCGCAGGGACAAGGGGCGATGGTATATCGATAACTACGAGCAGCCCTTCTAAATATTCGGGAGAGAAGGTGAGACTCGGTATGAAGAAACGATGCATATTCAGCGTATTTTCCATAGTTTTAGCGGCGCTTTTCTGCGTCTCTTCTCCTGTGATTTCCAACGCCGCAGCTTCCCAGAAAGCGCGGGGTTTTGAGGAGATAGCCCTTGCCATCGAAGCCCTCATCCCCGAAGCTGAGAAGAGTATCCTCGCCGGAGTCGCTTCTGTGGAGCTCCTGCTCAAGTCTTCAAAAACAGAGGCGAGCGAGATGACGGGAGCATGGAACACTGTTCAGGAGCAGTTCTTCAATTCATCCCCTGTCGGAGAGCTGCGAGTCCAGCTTACAGCGTTCCGTATGACAATGCTCGATGAGAAATTAAACGAATCCGATTCGAAGACCTCCTCCAGCGGGGGGAGCGGCGCTCCTGAACGCTCCGCAAAGGGAGCGCGGATAACCCGCGAGATTGCGAACGATATCTACAACGAGGGAAGGGAACTTGCGGATTTTGCCCAGGAGATCCTCTCCGTGGGCGATGCTGTGGCGTGGACGCTCAAGGTGAACCGGCACATACAATCCCTCAAGTTCGATATAGAAAACGCGCCCGTTCGGGTCGGCGTCTACGTGAAGGAGATGCGTGAGGTCAGCGCTTTGTTGGTAGAGATCATTGCCAAGGTGAAGCGCGGCGTGGAGCTTCGGAAACGCGTAAACGTCTCGGCGGCGGATCTGGCGGTTCTCCGGAACGAAGTTGCCCAGTCGCTCAAAAGCGTTGTCCTGATGAGAGCCGGGACGGTGAACGCGGCGTTAAGTCTCGCGAATACAACCAAGTACCTTGAGCCGGGAGAGGGGTACGTCGTCCCCGAAGCCGAGGCGAAGAGAATAGCCGTTCTTGCGGAGTACTGGAAGGACGCGAAGAATCTCTATCCGCTTGTTCGCAGCGACATACTGGATGCGGTAGCGAAATGGGCGTTTTTCCCCAAGTTGAAATGGGAGGTGTACGGCGAGACAAGGCAACGATTCGTCGATGTTTACGGACCGCTTCTCGCGGGGAACATCTTCAAGGGGATCCCTCTCTTCGAAGGGAAGAAGTACATCGAACTCCCCGCCGTGGTCGTCAATGTGGAAAACACTCTTCGCGCGCTCCTGGTGAATATCGACGACCTGCAGAAAGATATGGAGCAGCGGCGAAAAGCGCTGGAACAGGAAGAGTTGCTGACGCGGAGCGAGCGCATGAGGCTCACGGCTCTTTCGAACGCGTACAGCCCCGTGATTGCCAGAAACCTCGTCGTAGCGGCGACCAGGGCCGGAGGCGGGGCGAACCGCATTCTCGAACTGGAACGCCTGAAACGAGGGGTAGCCAAGGACAGCGAAGAGTACACGAAGTACGATGTGGAACAGAAGCTGCTGCAAAGCCGGAAGCATCCGGAACAGTTAAAGGCCGATGCTGCTGTGAGTCTCTTCGTCAAAGGCCTGGAAGACGCGCAAAAAACCGCGAAGGATATTGTGGAAAAGCATACCGCGCGACGAAAAGCGCTTGGTCTTCCACCGGCGCTCAAGGAGATTACGCTGGCGAAGAATTGACGGCGGGTTTTTTGCCGTAGAGGAGGAATGACCCATGTACAAGGGCACATCGGGCGTGTGCATGAAAGTGATGAGCGTTCTGATTCTCGCGGTCGCCGTTGTCGCTCTTCCCGCCTGGGCTCAGGAACGGCAGGAGCGGACTGTGGACACGTTGATGGACTATTTTGATTCTCTTGTCAAGCAGGGCATGGAGGCGACGGAAACGCTTCTGAAATCGAAGAAGAGGGAGAAATCGGAGGTCGAAGCAGTCTGGGACGATCTCAACGAACGCTTCATCTCCGTGTACAGCAAGGTCGGCCATTTCGAATTCGACAGCATGCTGAAAAAAGAACGAAACGAAGCGAGGGCGTCGCGAGCTTCCGAGTGGGACAACAGCATGAAGCTCTTCATCCACGATCTTCAGAAGGTAGGGGAGGTCGTGGTCTGGCAGCGAAAGGTCAACCGTGATATATGGCAGCTTGAATTCGATATCGACAAGGCGCCGAAAAGGGTGGAGGCGTACTCTGGAAAATTGAAGGAAGAGGGGCCGCGCGTCGAGAAGCTCCTCCATGAGTTGAAAAGCGGTTCCCTTTCGAGCGCGGAGCTTCAGCAACGCCTCGACGAAGTGAAAAACCTGAGAGCGGAGGCCGAAAACGTATCGAACAGTCTCGAACGCACGCTCGCGCGTCTCGGTGAAGATCTTCTGCTGAAGCCGGAGATGGACAAGAGGATAGCCCGGATATTGGAGGACTGGTCGAATATGAAAGCCCGACACCCCTCCGTTGCGGACGAGCTGACGGATATGCCTGCGAACTGGATCCCCCTGGTGAAAAAACACTGGAAGGATCTGGGGGAGACACGCGAGAAGTTTGAAAAGGAGTACGCCCCGATTCTGGACGGGAAGCTCTTTTCCGATGTCCCGTTTTTCCGGAACAGGCCGTACAAGGATCTCGCGAAACCCGTAATCGAACTTGAGGTACGGATCAAAACGGCGATCGTCTCAACTGTGCAGAAGGAAAAGAGCGCCGAAGAGTTGCAAAAGGCGATCGAGCTCGATGAGGAGCTCACGAGGAAGGAGATTCAGCGTATTCAGGAGTTGCAGAGTATGATCTCCCGGGAAAAGTGGTATGCGCTGCAGCTCGAGGACGTCAGAGCCGCCGGGGGAACGACCCGGGTTCGCGAACTCCAGATTGTCATGGCGCGGCATCCGGAAGGCTCTGAAGAGTATCGCAAGGCTTCCGAGGAGGCTCACTTGATTCAAGACGAACAGCACCCCGAGCAGCTGGCGGTCAAGAAGAAGTTGCGGGAGTTCGAAGAGCTTGAACGCAAGGTTTTCGAAGAAATACGAAAGCTGCATGAGGAGCACGAAAAGCGGCGGAAGAGCCTCGGTCTTGCTCCGGGGCTGAGCAAGTAAAACAGGCGTGCCATCATCAACACACAAGGAGGGGGATTATGAGCATATTCGCGCGGGTATCGGATATCTTCAAGGCGAACGTCAACGAAATACTGGACAGGATGGAAGATCCGGAGAAGATGGTCAAACAGATGATCATCGAGATGGAGGAGGCGCTTGTAAAGGCCACGTCGGCGTTGGCGAAGGCGATGGCCAACGAGCGCAACCTCCGCAAGCAGCAGGAGAACGCGCTCTCTCAGGCGAAACAGTGGGAGGAGAAGGCTGCGATGGCCCTCAAGGCGGGGAACGCCGATCTTGCGAAGCAGGCGCTCTCCAAGAAGATCATTGCCGACGGACAGGCAAAGCAGTACGACGCAATGGTGGCGCAGGCTTCCAGCGTCACGTCCCAGCTTCGTTCACAGCTCGACACGCTGAAGACGCGGCTCGACGAAGCAAGGATGAAGCAGGCGACTTTAGTCGCCCGCGCTCAGACGGCGAAGACGCAGAAGGAGTTTTCCACGGTCATGGGGAGCAACGTCGGCCAGGGCGCCTTTGCGAAGTTCGAGAAAATGGAGAAGAAGATCGAGGGAATGGAGGCGGAGGCGCAGGCGTTCTCGGAGCTCTCGGGCGAGGCTCCGGCGGACGATCCGTTCAAGGACATGGAGAAGGATATGCAGCTTGAGGCTGAAATGGCAAAGCTGATGGAGAAGATGGGAGGTGGAACGGATGCATAAGTTCCCTCTGCTCAAAGACGGGGTGAACGGACCTCTGATGGATGAGGTCCGGGCGAAGGTGAACACGTGGCTGCGGGAGTTCTTCGACGAGGACGATCTCGTCCGGGTGGAGGACCTCGTCTCCTTCTCCTTTGGCAGCGCGACGATCCAGGTGACGGTGCTTCCGTGGCATAGCGGGGATGTTCTGGTGAAGGTCTTTTCCTACTTGGCAGAGAATGTCGACAAGAACAAGGTTGCGGCAGAATTCCTGCGACTGAATGCCGACCTGCCGCTCGGCGGCTTCTCGCTTGTTTTCGACAACACCGTGATGCTCTCCTGTTCTCTGCCCGGAGCGAAGTTGGACAAGAGCGAACTGCTGGGGGCGGTGCAGACGGTCGCCGCCTACGCGGATCAGTACGACGATATCCTGAAGGAGCTGTACAGGTAGTTTCCCCTGAAGGGGAGGAAAGGAGGAGGTTGCATGAATTTCGTGGCTCTTGGTATCGGCGGTCTGATGATCGCAGGGGGCGCGTATCTCTCGTTCATCCAGAAGAAGAAGTCTGAAGGGCTTGTGACCGAGCTGAAGTTTATGAAGGCCGTTTCGCTCGGCGAGCTGAAGGAGTCGTGGCAGTCGCTCTCCGACGAGGGAATGGCCGACGGATTCCGAGACATGGTCGAAACCAACGGCAAGGCCGGGACTGACGGAGAGATGCGGGCGCCGTACAGCAACACTCCGTGCGCCTATTTTGAAGCGACGGTCACTCGTGAATTCGAGAAGGAGGAGCGTTCGACCGACAAGGACGGAAAGGTGCAGACCACGCGTACCAGAAGTTCCGAAGTCGTTTCCTCCAGAAAGAGCCCTTCTCCGCTCTACATTGCTGACGGAGACATCCGCGTCGGCATCGACATGGACGGAGCGACGCTTCATCTCAAGGACGGAGAGGACCGGTTCGAACCGTACGAGAGCAACAAGACGTATACGTTCTTCGGGGTGCAGTTCTCCGCTCCCTCGGGAGTTCGGACGCTCGGCTTTCGCTACAAGGAGAAGCTCATTCCTCTTGGACACCCACTGTACGTCGTCGGGGAGGCGCGCCATTCTGCGGGAGCGCTGCGCATCGGCAAGCCTTCTGAAAAGGGGAAGCCTTTCATCGTCTCGGTGAAGTCTGAGGACGAGGTTGTCTCCGGGATGCAGGGATCTGTGAAGTTCGTGTTCTATCTGGGGATCGCGCTGATGATCGGCGGGGCGGCTGTGGCCGTCTTCTTCCGGTAGCGCGAAACGCTCTGCGAGGAGGGAAAATTCGATGAAAAAGGGAATAGTGGCACGCGTTCTGGTTGCTGTATTGCTGGTACTGGCAGTGGTTTCGACGGGGTTTGCCGCAGACCCCAAGTACTCGAAGAGCTCGACGTTCGGTCCCATGATTACCGGCGGTGTGACGGACGAGTTCCTCCAGATGGTTCGGGAGGACCCGGACATTAAAAAGGGGAAGCCGCTCCGTCTCGGGAAGGACATAACCGACGACGATCTGAAGAAAGTCGCGACGCTCGCCGATGTGCTGACAGGAGTTCTGATCGAGAGGAACGACACGATCACCGACCTTTCGCCGCTCTCCTCGCTCTCCGGGCTGACCTACATGAAGCTCGACGGCCTCAAGGGTGTCAAGACGCTCGCGCCGGTCGGCGCGCTCGTGAAGATGAAACAGCTTGAAATACGCCAGGTCGAGTACCCTGATCTGGATTTCCTTACCGGGATGAACGATCTCGAATCGCTCATATTCTTTATGCAGCCCAAACAGATCGAGGACATTTCGCCGCTGAAGGGAAAGGCGAAGCTGAAGACGCTGCGCCTCTACGGAGGGGCCGGGCAGGAGGGAATATCGGACATCTCCGTGCTGGAGGAGCTGACGGAGCTTGAGGACCTCAGCCTCTACATGACCAAGGTGGAAGATCTCTCCCCGATCTCCGGCCTGACGAAGCTGAAGCGGTTGGATCTCTACGGCATTCCCGCAACCGACATGAGCCCTGTCGAAAGCCTCACGGAACTCCGGTACATCTGGATCTATGCGACGAAGTTCGAAGACTACTCGCCGCTCGCCAACCTGACGAAGCTCGAGGAGTTCCGCGCCGGAATTTCAAAGCTCGATACTCTTGAATACCTGGAGAGCATGCCCAAGCTGAAGATCGTCTCCATGCTCCGCGAGGACATTCAGGACTTTTCGCCGCTGGCGAAGTGCCCGAACCTGACCGAGGTCAACCTGGAAGCTGTGAAAGGAGTTATCGACCTGAGCGTCTTCGCGGAACACAAGAAGCTGAAGAATTTGTTCGTCCGCAATGCAGAGGTCAAGAACGCCGAAGCCATCGTCGCCCTGCCGAGGCTGGAGTGGCTGATCCTCATCGACACGAAGGGTATTGCCGACGTCTCTATTTTCAAGGATCTTCCCAAACTTAACAGGGTCTCCGTGAAGGAGGGGCAGTTCCCGGCCGAACAGGTCGAGGCTTTGGGTAAAAAAGCGTCGGTACAGAAGTGATGCCGCGGAAGGAGGCCGCTACCGCCTCCTTCGACGGCCTTCGAGGGGGATTGATCCGCATGAAGAGGTCTCTTGAGGAGGCTCCCGAACAGAGTGTACCGCAAGGTCGGCGCAGTAAAAAACTCTCCCGTGCCGAACTTCGTATCCGGTTGCGGCTCGAACCCTTCAACCTCACAAAAAAAGAGACGGAAATAGCCGTGTTTCTTGTGGAGGGAGTGGAGAGAAACGAGATACTGTTTCGATGCGATATTACCAATAATACATTAAAAACGCATATTCGTCGGATCTATCGGAAACTTGAGGTGAGAAAAAGGAGCGAAATCGCTTCAAGACTCGCGCTGACGTGACAAAACGATATTGGAGGAGTACTCTTATATGCACCCCGGTATCATCCGGGGAAAACTGTCGGAGCGGCGAGCCATGTTCAGCATAGCCGTTCGTTCCCAACGAGGAGGGGTTCCTATGAAAAAGAGAGTTTCGGCAGTAGTATGGGCGTTGCTATTAGCGGTTCTTGTTGTATCTCCGGTGAGCGCGAGCACCTTGAACGCTCTTCCGGCATGGCCTGACAGCACACTCTACGGGGTAGCGAATATCGAGGAGCCGAAGGAATTCATCAACGCTCTGGTTGATTCCAAGCTCTTCAAAATGGCGGCCGCTATGGAACAGGATATGCAGATGGCGGCGGATTGGTTGAAACAGTTCCCTGTGCAGTCGGCGTCTGTTGTCGTTGGCCTTACCGACAAAGGATTCTCCCTCCAGGGCGCCGCCAGGGTTGACGAAAGCAAAAAAGAGCTGCTTCAAAAGCTCGCCGAAGGCAAGGGAGAGGAAGGAGATATCGATCTCCTGATCAACAGCCCGGTTCCCGGCGCGTTGATTCTTGCTCCGGTGGAGGGGAATGTCTATGCGGTTGTGGCCGACGGAGTTGCCGGCGTTCTCCTCTCCGTCGAGGGAGATATGGTGCTGTTCGGTTTCGGTCCCGAAGATATCGAGGCGGCAAAGGCGGCTCTCGCCGACCCGGCGAAACGTATGAACATGCAGCGGCGCCTCCCCCAGAAAAACTTCTATTTCTTCCATGACAATGGAATGGCGGCTGCCGAACTCATAGCGCAGTCCAAGGGGACGCTGGAGGAACCGGTAGAAAACCTCTTTGCCGAGATCGGCTTCGGCCTTACGGAGAAGGGTTTTGATCTCTCCGTGTTCACCAACTTCGCTAAGACGTTCGGATTGGACAAGCTGGAAACGGAAATTCGTCCGCTCTCAAAAGACGATCTGTTCCTTGTCGGCGGCGGGAATGCATGGCTGACTATGGCCGGGCGGGTTGTTATGGAGAAGAGGCACTTCGACATGATCCGTGAAGCCGCAGAAGGCGGAGACCAGGATGCTGCGCAGGCCGTGGAAGTGCTCGAACAGCTGAAAGTGATGGGACTTACAGAGAACGCGCTCATCTCCATCCTCAAGTCCGTCGGCATAATCCTCGGCGGAGAATCTTCGTTCTCCGGCATGCCTATTCCCGGCGGGTACGTGTACACCTCCGGTGAAAAAGATTGGGTTGAGCTCCTACTGCCGCTCCTCGAAGCCATAGTGAAAGAGAGCGGCGGAGAATTCGAGCCCCTGACGCTCCCGGGGTGGCAGGCGCTTTATGTAATGAGGGATCCTGTGGATGTCGTCCTTGGTATTCGCGACGGTATCGCGCTCGCCGGATTCCTCAGCCCGGAAAGCCTGGAGAAGGCGCCGGAATTGAGTCAGGGTGCGGAGAATCTCCTCGGCGGGAACAATTCTATGCTTTTCTACTTGGATGCGGATGTTGTTCGCCGTATCGTGGTGCAGCTTTTCGATCCGGAGAACCCGATCGCCGCGCTCTTCCTCGCTGACGACGACGACTTCCTGGAGGCCGCTCCGTTCCTTTTCGAGGGATTGAAGGCTACAGCCGGATTCAAGGGTATCCAAATGAACTTCAGCGGAATGGAGCGTCTCGATTTCGCGATGCTCTTCGATACGCCGAATTCTGAGATAATAGCCGCTCTCGACGGACTTGCCGCAAAATGGCAGGAGTTTATGGAGACTCAAGAAGAGGAAGAAGAAGCAGAAGAGGAAGAAGCAGAAGAAGAGGAAAAGATAGAAGAGGAAGCGAAGGAAGCGCCGAAGTCGTAGTTCACGAATTTCAAGAAGCTCCGGGGATATGACCTCGGAGCTTCTTTTTCCTCTCCCATGCAAGGAGGTGGAACGCCATGAGAAGATTTTGGGGGATACTTGTATTCGCGTGTCTGGTATGGGGTTTTGCAGCAGCGCCGCTTTTTGCAGAGGAGCGAATACTCCGTTTCGACGTCGAAGCAACGGTGGAAGAGGGAGCCGCCCTTATCGTAACAGAGCGCATCGCTTTTGTGGCGGAGGGAAACGACATCAAGCGTGGACTCTACAGAACCTTCCCGACTGATTTTACCGATGCGGAAGGCGTTCGCAGACGGGCTGGTTTTGAACTTCTTTCCGCGGAGCTTGACGGGGCGCCGACCCCATCGTTGGTAGAACGTGTCGGAGAAAACCTCGATATTCGCCTCGGCGACCTCGAAAAACTCCTTGCTCACGGCGAGCATCAGTTTACAATAACGTACAGGACATCGGGACAGCTCGGTTTTTTCGGGGAACACGACGAACTGTACTGGAACGTCACAGGAAATGAATGGGCGTTCCCGATAGAAAAGGTATCATTTCGTCTACGACTCCCCGGAAGGGATTTCGGCGCTGATTTTTCGAGCATAGAATTCTATACCGGAAAAAAGGGAGAGCGGGGGCAGGATGCATTCGTAACGAAAGAAGGGACGGTGGAGTCTACTCGGTTGCTTTCGCAAGGCGAGGGCTTGACAGTAGTGTACACATGGCCGAAGGGCATAGTCGCGCCTCCGGCTGAACCCGCGCCCGTTCTGGAAAAATGGACGCCTTCCCCGTACAGAGTAGCGCACCTTGCAATGCCCGTTGTTCTTGCCCTGGTGATGACGCTGCTCTGGATACTGTGGGGCAAAGATCCCCCCGCAAAAGCAGTATTCCCCCGGTTTGCCCCTCCTCAGGGAATCGAGGCCGGTTTTTCCCGCTACGTATGGTCGATGCGCATGGACGACCAGGCGTTCGCCGCAATGGTTCTGGGGATGGCCGTCAAGGGACCCTTGACGATCGAGGAGCGTTCTCTTGTTGCGGAGGCGGCGAAGCAGACGGGAAAAGATGCTTCTCAGGCCAGTATGGGTATGAAGCTGCTTTCAAAGCTTGTCGGAAAATCCTATGTTCTTCGCCTGAACAGGGAGAAGCTCTCGAATACCAACCTCACCATCGATGAACGGGTTCTTGTCGACGAGCTTTTCGGCTCCACCCGAAGCGACATCCATCTCTCAAGCGCGGACCGTCCTGTAATTCAAGATGCTTTCGGACAGCTTGGGAAACGCTTCAAGGAGAGGGCAAAACCGCTTCTGAAGACCAATATCGGAAAGTGGTTGATAGGAGTCGCCGCTTTCGAGATCTACGCCGTCGTCATGCTTGCTCTCATGATCCTCTCCGGCGAGGGGCGTTTTGAACCTGTGCTTGCTCTGATGGCCGGACCGTTTCTCCTGCTTCCTTTCGCCATTCCAGTTCCGTCGGGAAAGGGAAGCATGATGTCGAAATTTTTCCTCAGAGTTTTTTTCCCCGGCATCTTCCTCTTCGTTACGGCAGGGGCTGTGCTGGCGGGTTCGGCCAGCGGGATCGAGGTCGACCTCCTCTCGGTTCCCGGTCCGTTCCTCTGTGTGCTGATTCTGCTTCTCTTCAAACCCCTGATGCGCGTTCGCTCCGAGGAAGGCGCCAGACTGAACGAGGAGCTTGAAGGTCTTCGCATGTTCATGACGGCAGCAGAGAAACACCGGCTAGAAATGGAAAACCCTCCTGAAGAGACGCCGAAGCTCTTTGAGGAGCTTCTTCCCTACGCCTTTGCCCTCGACGTCGCCGAGACGTGGGCGAACCGTTTTGAGAACATTCTTGCCGCCGCGCACTATACGCCGTCGTGGTACAGAGGGGATATGCATACCTTCTCACAGACGGCCGGCGTCGCCGCGTTCGCTTCAGGTTTTGCAGGCGCAGTCGCGTCCGGAACGCGCTCCTCGGGGAGAGGCGGAAGCGGCTCCTCGGGAGGAGGAGGCGGCGGAGGCGGCGGACGGGGCTGGTAGTATTCTTTCTTTATCGAAAGGAGGGAAGGGATAATGAGAGTAGTAAAAATCTGCGCGGTTTTGGCGAGTATCCTCCTTCTCTCTGTTCCGTTGGCCGCAAATCCGACGGTGGAGAGCTTCGAATGGCCAAAGTCGGGCATGCTGGTTGGGGAGAGGGTGAATCTTCGTTCAGGGCCGGCAACTTCATCGAAGGTCATCGGCCGTTTCGTGGACGAATACGAGGGGGGCGAACTCTTGGTGACGGGGAGATCCGAAGGTCGCGAAGAGTTCCCGTGGTATCGTGTAGTCTCTCACAAATTCGGAGAAGGGTGGTTGTATGGCAAATTCATTGCCGTCGAGGAACCCGAGGATCCGGTGCGCCGTTACGCGCTGAAAATCCGCGGGGACTTCGGGCTCTCTCCTGCTCAAGCCGTGAAGATGTACGGCGAACCGATGAAGCGTTCTCGTGAGAAACTGCATATCCCCGACTTCAATGTGACGGCGGAGATCGTGACGCTTGAATTCCACGGCCATACCGCGATCTATTGGGACGGTGTGCTCCAGTCGGTGGAGATACCGGCCGGATTCATGGGGTTCGCGGATATTCTTCTTGGAATGGACGCGGAAGAAGCGGCTTCACGGCTCGGTACGCCTATTCTGCGGCAGGAAGATACGCTGATTTTCGGCTTCGAGCGCGACGAGATAGCGCTCACGGAGGGAAAGACGGGCGGCAGGACGGTCGTCGCCGGGTTGGCCTACCGCCGGGTTGTCTATGATTGAAGATGGAGGTGGGGTTTCATGAAGTTCGCGGTTGTGCCGGTGCTCTGCCTGCTTCTGCTGTGCGGCGCCGCGTGGGGGGGCGAACACCCTCTGGATGTTGAGATCCAGGAGTGTATGGACAAGGATCCGAGCACCCACGGAACGATCAAGTGCGCCCGGGAAGGGGCGAAGAAGTGGGATACGGAGCTCAACAGAGCATATAAAGAGCTGATGGGGCTGCTTCCAAAACAGGGACAGGATGCCCTGCGAACGGCCCAGCGGGCCTGGATCCCCTGGAGAGACAGGGAGTTCGGACTGGTGGGTTCGGTGTACGGAGCGATCTACAACAGTCTCGACGGTGGCACGATGTGGCTTGTCGTCAACGCCATCGCGGAGATGGAGGTCGTCAGGGGAAGAACGCTCGAACTCATCGCATGGTCGGAGGAAATGAAAAAAGGGAAGCCGGTTTTCGAGGGCGCGTATCCGGAAAAACAGACGGATGATCAGCTTGCCGCCGCGATGAGGGTGAAGAACGCAAGTATCCGCCTGGGAAAACGAATCGGGAAAGAGGGAGAGAAGGCTGCTGCGGCAAACCTTGCGGCGTGGGAGGAGTTCAGGAACAGAAATGTGCTCTTCATGGCCTCCTTCTACGGGAAGCAAAGGGAAAAAAGTTTCCCCCTGCATGCGCGCATGCTGATGAACAATGACCGGGTGAAGCGTCTCGAAGGATTGCTCGAAGATCTGAACCAGAATGGGTTGGAGGAATCGTCAGGACAGGAGGAGACCGGACAAAAGGATGCGCTTCCCAAAGAACCTTTCCAAGGAGATAGATCGCTCTATCTGCCGGCAGAGGGACAATGCGACTTCAAAGCGTATATCATCGACCCTGATCCCGAGGGGGCCAACGTACGCGACGCTCCCGGAGGAAAGATCATCGCCACGCTGCCTCACCGGCCTGACGATCCCGCTCTCATTACGGTCAGCGTTACGGGGCATAAGAACAAGTGGCTCTCAGTTCTCCTCCACGACGGAAGAAAAGGATGGGTATTCGGCGAACTGGTGGGCGTGAGCCTTCGAAACTATGCTCCCGGCGATGTGGCGGCGCTCCGCACCAAACCATCCTCTGATGCCCCGGCGACGGGAGATATCTTCGGAGACGAGGAGGTCTCGATCATTGGCGGAGAAGGCAAATGGGCGCTGGTGCAGTACAGGCATCCGAAGGGGCACGTGCTCACAGGGTGGCTTGATCCCGTGAAGCAGTGCGCGAATCCGTATTCGACATGCCCATGAATCACCGGACGATCCAAAGATGCTGCATCGTCGCTGGAGTGGGGCTGCTTCTCTGGACGTCCATAGAGTTTTTTCTTTTGGCATTCCTGACAACACGTTTTATGGAGGGCGCAGGAATCCTGCTCTGGTTGCAGGGATACTTGATGGCGCTCCGCTCTTCGCCTGTGGGGATCGCAGGGGCGCTGCTCGTTCTTTTTGCCTTCTTCATGAGAAGAATGTAAAAAATGCTCATTACGTTTCTTAAGCGGTTAGTTGCTGCACTTCAGGTCAAATAAATCTTGACAAGGACGGGCGTTTACGGGATAGTATTCGAAAGTTCTTGTGCTGGTGTTTTTGTAGAAACGCACCTTGTATACTAGTATTCTTTAGGAGGCCGCATGCTGTCGCTCGAAACGCTGTCGAGAGAAACCGGAGAGAGTGTTCGTGAATGGGCGTTTCGGACCATTCTCTATAATCTCGTGAATCTCGTTCTGCTTCCCGGCGCCGCCGTTTCGGAGAACGACGTCGCCTCTGCTCTCGGCATAAGCAGGACTCCGGTGCGTGAGACGTTCATCCGCTTGGCGCAGGAAGGACTTCTCGACGTCTACCCGCAGAAAGGAACGTATGTCTCGCTTGTGGACGAACAGCGGGTGGAAGAGGGGCGTTTTATGCGTCTCTGCCTTGAAGGGCGTACCGTCGAGCTTGCATGCGAAGAGTTTTCATCCGAAAGCATGGTCGCGCTTCGGGCGAATTTGCAGCTCCAACGTCTGGCCATAAGCGAGAAGAACGCGTCACGATTTTTCGCCCTTGACGAAGAGTTCCACCGCATCATCTTCGCGACCTGCGGGAAGGAGCGCATCTGGGAGGCGATCCGGAAGATGGGGTCTCATTTCAACCGGGTTCGCGTGCTCAGTCTGCGGGCGACGGACTGGGAAAAAGTGTTTTCTCAGCATGAACGCATCGCCTCCTCGATTTTCGAAAAAAAAACCGGTGAAGCGCGCGACGCGATGAATGAACATCTCACGAAGGTGAATTACGACCTCGGAAGACTCCGACAGGAGTACCCGTCCTATTTCAAGACCGAAAAAGGGAGGTGAGCGCCGGCCGGCAGCGTACGATTTGTTTCGCGGCGTGAATCGCCCCCGGTTCGTTCGGGGGAAGACCTGGTATCGTATTGATGAAAGGAGATTGTTCCGATGAAAAAAATCGCACTCTTAATAGCAGTTGCGCTTCTGTCGTCCCTCGTTTTCTCGACCGCCGCACTGGCGGAGAAGAAACCTGAGTTCACTTTGAAACTCGGCCACCTTGCCAACACCGAGCACACATGGCACAAGGGATCCGTCAAGTTCGCCGAACTTGTCGAGGAAAAGACCGGCGGCCGCGTTGTCGTCCAGGTTTTCCCCAGCGAGCAGCTTGGAAACGAAATGGAAGTCATCGGGAATATCCAGTCCGGCATCGTCGACATGCTCATTACCGGAGAGTCCATGATGAACTGGGCTCCTCTGTGCGGACTTATCGCCGTCCCGTACATGATCCGCGACTCTGCGCACATGGAGAAGATCGTGGAGGGCGAGGTAGGCCAGGCAATCGAAAAGGAAGTCATCGAGAAAGTCCGCCTTCGTCCCGTGGCGTGGTTCGAGCGCGGCGCCCGGAACCTGACTTCAAACCGCGAAGTGAAAAAACCCGAAGACCTGAACGGCCTGAGACTTCGCGTCCCGAACGTCCCTCTTTTCGTGGCTACCTGGGAGTCTCTCGGCGCCAAGCCCACTCCCATGGCGTTCTCCGAAGTGTTCACCTCGTTGCAGCAGGGGATCATCGACGGTCAGGAGAACCCCTACGACCTGATCAAGAGCGCCAGCTTCTTCGAGGTCCAGAAGTTTGTCAACAAGACGGAGCACGTCCGCGGATGGATCTATCTCGTAATCGGCGAGGACAAGTTCCAGAGCATGCCCGAAGATATCCGGAAAGCTGTTCTTGAAGCGGGTAAGGAAGCGCAGGCCTATGAGCGCCAGCTTTTCCGCGCCGAGCAGGATCAGCTGATCAAGGATCTTCAGGACAAGGGGATGACCTTTGTCGAAGTCGACAAGGAAGCCTTTATGAAGAAGGCCGAGCCAGCAGTGCTCAGCTTCCTCTCTCCCGAACTTCAGGAGATGTACAAGAAGATCGTCGCTATCCAGTAGCACTATTTCTTCCGGGCCCCGGTCTTCCGGGAGCCCGGATTCCTTTTTCTTTTTTTGAGAGACGAGGGCGACCGTCATATGAAAAAACCATTCAATCTCTTCACCCGTATCATGGAGTTCTGTGTAATCGTCACTTTTCTCGGCCTTGTGGCCGTGGTCCTTCTCCAGGTGTACGCCCGCCTCTTTCTTCCCCGCTCTCCCCACTGGACGGAGGAGGCTTCCCGTTTTTTGTTCGCGTACACAGTGAGCTTCGCTGCGGGATTGGCCGTAAAGGAAAAAGCGTATGTGAACGTGGATGTCTTCACCAATTTACTTCCGGAGATGTTGAAACAGTGGCTTGAAGTTTTGCTGGACCTTCTTGTCGCGGCCTTTATGGCTTTCGTTTTTTACTACTCGCTGAAAAACCTCGGAATAGGCAGGATGCGGACGTCGCCCTCCCTGACCATCCCCATGCACTATATATTCGCCTCCATGTCCGTCATGTCGGGCTCCATAGTGCTCTACTCGCTGGCGGAAGTCATTCGGGATACGCGCGCTCTATTGAAGGGGGGCAACTGACGTGGTCGCGATGCTTTTTATCGTCTTTCTCATTCTTCTCTTTGCGGGGCTCCCCATCGCTTTTTGCCTTGGTATCTCTTCTCTGGTCTATCTCTGGATGGCAGGCATTCCGCTCATTGTGATTCCGCAGAAGATGTACTCGGGGATCGATGTCTTCGTACTGCTCTGTATCCCGGGATTCATCCTCGCGGGGAACCTGATGAACCGCGGCGGTATCTCCGACCGGATCATCCGCTTCTGTAACGCGCTCGTCGGGCACATCCAGGGCGGACTCGCCCAGGCCAACATTGTGGCTTCGATGATCTTCGCCGGAATTTCGGGGACCGCTGTCGCTGATACCGCAAGTCTTGGCGCCATCCTCATCCCCGCGATGAAAAAAGAGGGGTACGACGCAGAGTTTTCCTGCGCAGTCACCGCCGCATCCTCGACGATCGGCCCGATCATTCCGCCGAGCATGCCGATGATCATTGCGGGAACGCTCACCGGCCTCTCCGTCGGCCGGCTCTTCCTTGCCGGAGCCATTCCGGGGGTATTGCTGGGGCTTGGGCTGATGGTGGTCTCCTGGTTTATATCGAAGAAACGGAACTACCCCAAGGGAGTGAAAGTGCCCCGCCGACTGCTGCTGAAGGAGTTCTTCGGCGCCTTCTGGGCGTTGATGCTGACAGTTCTTATCCTCTACGGAATTGTGGGCGGGTTCTTCAGTCCCACAGAGGCTGCAATGGTTGCTTGCGTCTACGCTGTTCTGGTCGGTATGTTCGTTTACAAGGAACTCACGCTCAAGGAGCTTCCTGCGGTGATTCTCGAGACCGCAATCACGACGGCATCGATTATCGTGCTTGTCGGCCTGGCGAACCTTTTTGCCTGGATTCTCACCAGCGAGCAAATTCCCCAGATGGTGGCCGATCTATTGCTGAGTATCACGAGCAACAAATATTTAATTATTCTATTGATTAACTTACTGCTCCTCTTTGTAGGGACGTTCATGGAGACGATTGCCGCGCTGCTCACGCTCTTCCCGACGCTCCTCGCTGTAGCGCTGCGTGTGGGGATCGACCCGATTCATTTTGCAATGATCGCCGTGCTCAACCTGATGATCGGGCTGACCACGCCTCCGGTGGGAGTCTGTCTCTTCGTCGCTTCCAGCATCGGGAAGGTCTCCATCAGCCGTATCGCGCGGGCAGGACTGCCATTTCTTGCTGTGAGCATCTTCGTCCTGCTGCTGGTCTCCTACATCCCAGCGCTTTCGACGTGGCTGCCCAATCTGCTCTTCAACCGCTGAAGCACGATGAAGCACGACCGCCGGGAGAATAAGCGGCGAATGTACGAGAAAGTGAAAGGAGAAATACGACATGACATCCAAATTTTCGCTTGAGGGAAAACGGGCCCTGGTAACGGGCGGCGGAAGCGGCATCGGTCTCGCCATCTCGCAGGGGATCGTGGAGAACGGCGGTTCCGTGGTCATCGTAGGCCGGAGGGAGGAACTCCTCAAGGAAGCTTGCGACTCCATGGGGCCGAAAGCGTCGTACATGGTCCACGACGTCACGGATCTTCCGGGCAACGTCGGGTTCGTCAAGAAGCTGGAAGCGGGCGGGCCTGTCGACATCCTTGTAAACAACGCCGGACAGAACATCAAGAAGCCCGTCTTGGAGACCACGGACGAGATCTACCATAACATCCTCGAGGTCAACCTGGTCGCCGTCTTCTCGCTCACACGCGAGATAAGCCGCTTCATGCTCGAGCGAAAGCGCGGCGCGATCATCAATATCGCCTCGATGGCGTCGCTCTTCGGTATTCCGTACGTGAGCGCGTACACGTCCTCCAAGGCCGCCATCGCCGGACTGACGAAACAGCTCGCCACGGAACTCTCCCCCTTCGGTATCACCGTCAACGCCGTTGCGCCCGGTTTCATCGATACCGCGATGTCGCGCAAGGCCTTCGAGGGCGACCCGGAGAGAAAGCGCAAGGTCCTCTCCCGCACCCCGATGAACGAGCTGGGGCTCCCCGAGGACGTAGCGAACGCCGTCGTCTTCCTCGCATCTCCCGCGGCGCGCTACCTTACCGGCGTCGTCCTTCCCGTGGACGGCGGCACGAGCATCGGATTCTAAGCTGTTGCTTACTGCAGAGAGCAAAAGAGAGGAGGTTTGCGCATGATTCTGTCATTCAGATGGTACGGAGAAAGCGACCCCGTCACTCTCGACAAGATCCGACAGGTTCCGGTGCTTAAAGGGATCGTCAGTGCGCTCTACGACGTTCCCTTGGGCGAGACGTGGCCTCTGGAGAAGATTGAGAGCCTGAAAGCGGCGGTTGAGCGGAAGGGGTTCGTCCTCTCCGCGATCGAGAGCATCCCGGTGCACGAGAATATCAAGCTTGGCCGGTCCGACCGGGATCTCCTCATCGACAAGTATTGCGCCTCCATCCGAAACATGGGGAAGGCGGGTATTCCGGTGCTGTGCTACAACTTCATGCCGGTCTTCGACTGGACGAGGTCGAACATGGCGTTTCCATTGCCGGACGGCTCCAACGCCCTTTCGTACGACGACGTCGAAGTGCTCAAGATGGACCTCTCCAAGGGAACGAAGGATCTCCCCGGCTGGAGCACCTCGTACGACGCCAAGGAGCTTCAGGCGCTTCTGGACGGATACAAGGAGCTCAGCGAGGAGGGGCTCTGGGAGAACCTGAAGTACTTCCTTGAAAAGACCGTACCTGTTGCGGAGGAGTCCAACGTCAAGATGGCCATCCACCCGGATGATCCCCCCTGGTCGATCTTCGGCCTGCCGCGCATCATCCGGGACGAGGCGTCCTACGACCGGTTCGTCAAGCTCGTCGACAGCCCGAACAACGGCTTCAGCCTCTGCTCCGGATCGCTCGGCGCGCGTCCCGACAACGACCTTCCGGCCATGATCCGCAAGTTCGGCACTATGGGGCGCATTCACTTTGCGCACGTGCGGAACGTGAAGATCACAGGCAAGGGGGCGTTCCACGAAACGGCGCACACGACGGAGTCCGGCAGCCTGAACATGTTCGAGATCATGAAAGCGTATGCCGACACCGGATTCACCGGTCCGATGCGCCCCGACCACGGACGCATGATCTGGGGCGAAACCGGCAAGCCGGGGTACGGACTCTACGACCGCGCGCTCGGCGCGATGTATCTCGCCGGCCTCTGGGAGGCGCTGCAGCAGAGGAAGTAACAAAGACGCTTCACGGCGTGAGCGCTTCGGGGCATAGTGTTTCCTCAAGTGAAAAGAAGGCGGAATGAACGCGCATCCAGTATGCGCTCATTCCGCCTTCTTGTTTTCAGCGAGAAGTGTTATAATTCACAAAAATACCCCGTCAGTCTTTCTTCTCCTGTGACGGCGCGTAGAGGCGGTTCGTTCGGATGGTCTGTGCATGCGTCAAAAAGGAGGAATCCCCGTGAGAAAACTCTTCTTCCTGTGTATGTGTTCGCTGTTTCTTTTTGTCGGTTCTTTGTGCGTTGCCGAGGCGGCGAAACCTCCGTTGCTCGCGGAGCTTTTTATGGCATCCGGAGTGAATCCCGATGGCTCGCCAGGTGAAAGGGTGACGGCTTACCCTCCCGAGGCGCCTCTTTTGGCTGTCTTTGCCGAATGCAGAAATGTGTCGGCGGGGATGAAGGTGCGTTTCGTCTGGTACTTTGCTCCGCCGGGGAAGGAGAAATTACGCTTCGCGGAGTATACGGCGAAGAACCCTGTGCGCCAGAAAGCAGCAATCTTCCATTCGACCGTTTCGCTGGAAAAGGAGTGGCCCGAGGGTGATTATTACGTAGAGGCCAGGCTGGACGGAGAGAAAAAGATGAAGACGGTCAGATTCTCGGTGAAGAAGGGCGAGGCTGTTCCTTCGGCAAGCGCCGGCGGAGTGAAGATGCCCCCTGCAGCGAAGGAAAAACAAGATACGCGCGAGCAGGTCTACTTCACCGGAAAGGATACCGCTCTCGAGAAAGAGGAACGTGCCCGGAGTGAAACAAAACTCGCAGAAAAAGAGGCCGTATTCCGTAAGAACCCCGCCGACATATCCGCCGTTCTTGATCTCGCGGACGCCTATGCCGCAATGAACGACGCCGCGTCAGTCTCGCTTGCGCTTGCACTGTACAAAGGTCTGGCGGAATCCTCTCCGTCCGATATGATACTTGCCCGCCTTGCGGATGCTTATGCGCGTCTCTCCCTCTTCGACCGAGCGTTCACGACGGCGCTTCGACGTTCGTGGAATCCGCTCGTTTCTCCGGAGGGACCTGTCTCACAGATTCTTCTTCTCGCCGGGGCCGGCGGGGACTGGGAACGTGGTATCGATTGCCTTCAACAAATTCTGGCCGGGAGGGAGGATGAACGCGAGGTCACTCTTCTGGCCTTGGCGGCTCTCTATGTAGAGAAGTCCAGAGTTTTGAGCGAAAAAGAAAAAAGGCTGCGCGACGAGTATCGAAGTGCGGCGGCTGCCTGTCTCGACGAAGCCGAGGCCTCTCTTCCCCGCTCTTCCGGTATGTGGGAGAATCTTCTTCGCTTGCGAAAGGAGCTTGAGGAGCTATGAGCAGAGTGCGGATAAATGGGGTACGGCTTGCATGCTGTCTGTCGCTGCTTCTATCGGCTCTGTTTTTTCCCCTCTCTTCCTCCCTGGCATCGGAGGACGCAAGCCTGCTGAAGGCGGCGGAGAGGGTCGCTTCGGGAAAAGGGAGCTCTGCCGACGAGGCGCTCCTCTTCATGGAGAACCGGCGGGTGAACCATCTCGCGATGGAGGGGAAGCTGGACGGGAGCGTCTATCAAAAGACGCAGGAGCTCTACGACGGAAAGAACAGGGCGCTGGCCGCGGAAGCCGCGCGCGAAGCGGGGTTCTCCACCGAGGGCGGCGGCAGAAAAATCTACAAGCCCGGCACGGACACGGATATCCAGATGACGGGGTCCGACCTTACCGCGGCTGATGTAGAGAAGGCGAGGCGGGCCTATAACAAGCGGGTCGAGGCGTACCTCCGCGGAAGCGGGCTGAAAACAGATGCGGGAACCAACTGGGCCGCCAGGACGGAGACTGATATCATGCCATCTCCCTCGCGGATGAAGAACGAAGCGGAGTTTGCCAAGGCCGCCGCTCTCATCAACGGGGACGGCGGCAATATGTACGTCTCCCCTCTTGCCGCAGGGGCGCAGGCGAAGCTGGACGCCGGAGACCCCCTGAGCGTTGCCGAGGGGCAGGCGTACGCGGAGGAGATGAAAGCCAAGGCCGAGAAGATGAAGCAGGCGAAGACCGACCTCGCGGAACGATATCGCGCCGCGGGGACTCCTGCGGAGCGGGATGTACTTGCGGCTGAGATTCGCAAGGCGGAGTCCCACGAGTCCAAGTACATCGAGCGCATCAACAGACTCGAGCGAAGCCTCCGCGGCGCCTCGGGGGAGACTGCTCCGCTGCTCGGCGCGGCGGGCGCGCGCGGCCCGGATGCACAGCACCGCCGCGCCGAGGCGGCCGTCGATGCGATGAGCGGCCATCTTACCGAGAAGGCCTTGCGCAACTATGCGGACACACTCGGCGATCTTGCTGTCGCCGCTCAGTCCCCCGAGCGGCGCGCCGCCTTGAGGGAGGCGATTGCAGGCACGCTGAAGGGGCTGCCCCCCGCCCGGCAGGGGGACGCCCTTGCGAGTATCGAGGGGAGGCTCGGCGGCGGTTTCGCCAAAGAGGTTGCGGCAGAAATGAAGAAGCCGGCGGCCGGCGTCAAATCCCCTGCTCCCGGTACGAGCCTCCTCAAGGGAGCGGGCATCGTTTCCGCGCTTCTGGCGGGGTACAACGCCATGGCGGAGGAAAACAAAAGAACGTCGGGCAATCCCGACTACGGCAGGACCGCGCTCAATTTCGCCTACGACATGACGCTTCGGGCGACCGTCGACGCCGCGAGCAGGGACACGGCGGAGTACACGAAGAAGCGCGTGGAAGAGCTCAAGGAGTACTACAGAAGCAGGGGAGAGGACCCGGAGAGGCTTGCGGTGAAGATGAAGATCGCGGCCGAGGCGTCGCTGAAGGGAACCGCCTACGGAACCGTCAAGGGAGCCTTCGAACTCGCAAAGGTGAGCGGAAAATGGGCGGGAGGGGCCATCGTCGGCGGCGCGGAGACGGTGATCTTCCTTGCGGGAGAGGCTCTCGACACCCTGAACACGCTTGAAGTCAGCGGCGCGACGCTTCGCGAGCAGGGGATGGCGCAGGAGGTGCAGGACGCGAAGTCGGTCGCCTCAGGCAGAGAACTCGCCGGCGAACTCCGGCGCATGGCATCCCTTGCGGCGTCGCAGCGGTCGCTGTTGGAACAGAATATCCGCTGGGCCCGCAGCCTCGACATCCACAGGAGCAGAGCGCTGGACGAGCTGCGAAGCAGGCTGGAAGAAGCCGCACAGGTCTCGCTCCCGGATGTGGAACAGCGCGCTGAAGAGGCGGCGAAGCGCTCTCCTCCCGAATTCAAGCGTCTCGCGGAATACAGCGCGGTCATCCACTCCAAAATCAAAGCTGTGGAGAAGGAGCTTGCCGGAGGAAAGTCCGCCCTCGCCGTCGCTGGAGACATCAAGTTCGTCGTTGCGGAGCACGGAAGGAATATCGACGGTTTCAACACGCTCGCCGAGGGAATGAAGGAGCTTCGACGGATGGAGTACCTGGCCGACCTCGCGGATACGCTCGCTATCCTGCAAGAGGAGAAGGACGCGATCGCGGCTCTGGGGGAAGAAGCGGGGAACGGCGCCGCCGTTATGAAACGGAACTACGATACTTGGAGAAAGGCGATCTCCGAATACGACAGGTTGAAAAAATCCCTTGGCAGGGGCTACTCCTACTTCTACGGAAAGAGGCGCGTTCCCGGATGGTTGGTGATCAAGAGCGACGCGGACTCGGTCCAGGCTCCCGACAGGACGATCCCCGAGGAGTTCGGGCCCGAACTCGGAACGCTGCAGAGGATGAAAACCTCCATCGCCTCGGACCTGCGACGGCTTCCTCAGGTGAAGGGGGACGAGCGGCGTTTCCGTTCGACGCTTGAGAAAATCAAAAAGACGTATAACGCGCTTCTTCCCGGCTACGAGGCCGCACGAGAATCCCTTGAAAAGACGAATCTCGCGCTCGAAAAACTGCTTTCAGTGATCGGAAGCGCTCCGACGCCGACGCCTGCTGAAGAGAAGGAGACCCCTCCTCCCGACTCCGGAGGGGAGGATAGAGCTTTCGGGCTCCGCATCCCGCTCGACCTGCACGGCATGTTGCTGGAGATGACGGGGCTTACCGGCATTCCGGAGGGCACGCACAAGGGGCGGGAAGACGTCGAGCACGGCTACTATCTCACGGAGGAGACGCTGAATTCCGACTACCAGATTGTATTCTCGACGCCGGACAAGAAGGAGATCAAGGTCAGCCTGAAGGGAGCGCGCGGTCTTCCGGATCCGGGACAGAACCGTTTCCTCGCGCTTGCGGGAACGATAGCCTACTCGAAGAAGAAATCCGTTGTGGGCTACTACCTCGACTTCAAGAACAACAAGCTGGAGCGCCCTCCGCAAGGAGTGTATGAAGGTCTCGTGGTCATGAACTACGCGGTTTTCGACGCGAAGGCGACCGACGATCCAGCCGGAACGCTTGAATTCCACGCGGCGCGCTTCGGGCTTGGAAAGGGAACAACGCCGGAGATGCTCAAGGGGATGGGGAAGACCGTGTTGGAAGCGGGCCGTTACCGCATATCGAAACAGGGCTCGGGAGACAAAGACGGAGGAACGTGGGTTTACGGCGCCGTGATCGGCGACTTTGTCCTGAACGCTTCGTTCAACCGTCGTTCGCTACGGCCGGATAACTGGTCTCCGCCCTTTTTCGAACCTGACGAAGTCGTGCTCGCGCTGCTCGAACGACTCTTCCCCTGAGGCAGAGCGCGGAGGGTTTCAAAGAAAAACGAAGAGAGCGCGCTGCGGAGATGGACTCGCGGCGCGCTCTTAAAAGTAGCCGATGCTGCTTCGTCTTCAGCGGACGATCTCGTTCACCCAGCGTTCGACCAAGCGTTGCCGCTCTTTTCCCGACCATTCGATGTCCAGCTCCAGGAGCTTCACATTCTTCATGTCCAGCGACGGATTCTCCAGCGTCACTTCCGGGTGCGTCGGAATCAGGTTGATCTTCTCCCGCTCGTAGAGGCGCTGCATGTCAGGACTTGCAGCCCAGTCCAGAAACCGCTTCGCGAGCTCGGGATTCTTCGCGCCCTTCACCAGACCCATGGCTTCCACCCCGTAGACGATGCCCTCGCGCGGATAGTTGATGACGATGTCGTACCCGGTCTGCTGCATTTCAAGCGCGTCCACGAGGAAAAAAACGCCTCCCGCCGCCTGGCCTCTTCCGATAGAAAGCGCGCCGCCCGCGCCGCTCTTCGTGTACTGCTGCATGTTCTCGTCCAGCTTCTTCTGGTAGGCGAAGGCTTCGTTCTCTCCCATCGCAAGCACAAGGCTGAAGAGGCGGGAGACCGCCGTCCCCGATGTCCTCGCGTCCGCCATGATCAGTCCGTTGTGATAGACGGGGTCGAGCAGATCCTGCCACGATGCGGGCGGCTCAAGAGCATTTTTCTCAAGGAACGGGCGGTTGAACATGAAGCAGATCGGATTCATCGCCACGCCCGTCCAGTATCCCTCAGGGTCGCGGAAAGTGGCTGGAATGGTTTCCGCCCCTCCGGGAACGTACTGCTCGAAGATTCCTTCCTTCTTCCCGGCGACGAAGGCGTCGGCGATGCCGCCGAAAAAGACGTCGACCTGCGGATTTTCCTTCTCAGCGATCAGGCGCGCCAATACCTCGCCGGAAGGAAAGCGCAAAAAGTTGACAGCGATCCCCGTCTCGCGGGTAAACTCGTCGAAGACCGCCGTTGCATAGCGCTCGGACCAGATTGTGTAGACGTTCAGCGTCTCCGCAGCCGGAGCAGGCCGCGGAAGAAGCAGTAATGCGGCAAGAAGCAGTATGCGCAGTATCATGAAGATCATCCCCCTAAACGTTTTCTTAATATGTATCCTACTCCCTTTCATTGAATGGTCCTATATCCAGTTGCCACGGAAAAGGTGGGGTTTCTGGCTCTGTCCAGCGTCGTTTCAGAGAAAAAGGAGGATTGACAAGTGTGGAAATATGAGTATTATCATGAAAATATACTATTGTCACATTTAAGGAGGGTGGTAGAAAAGGTGAGATCAATGTGGATACGGCGCGGGCTTAAGGGGATTCTCTTGAGATTCTGCTTGGTCTGTTTTTGATAGCGCACAGGCAATTACTTTTAGTGATCGCTTTGAAGTCGCTCTTTCTGTTCGCTTCGCTTTGCTTTGCCTTATCAAACCCTGTTGTGAGGAGAGATTACGTATCCTGTTGTGCGGAGAGGAGGAGAAACATGTTTCGAAAGAGTGTTTTCGTTGTGTGCGTTCTTGGGCTCTTTGTGTCGGGCGTTGCGATTGCATCCGCGGCGGATCTTTCCGGCAAGTGGAACTGCGACGACGGCGGGCAGTACTATCTTCGGCAGATAGGGAACACGCTCTACTGGTACGGGGAGCGAAGCGCCGCAAATCCCGCCTGGTCGAACATCTTCCAGGGGAATATCCAGGGAGAGCGAGTCAACGGCAACTGGGTGGACGTGCCCAAGGGGCAGGCCTCCAGCCGGGGTGTCCTTCAGCTACAGATCAAAGATAACGGCAACGTGCTGGAAGCCACACATAAGACCGGAGGATTCGGCGGTTCCCGCTGGGTGCGCGTCGGGTACGTCCCCGGCACGCCGGATGTACCTGTTGTCCGCGAGGATTGCGTCGGTTTTAACCCCAATACCGCCGAGGTGAAGAAATTCGGCGCGCGCTGGAAGATCGTGGACGGGAACCACGCGATGTTCGACTTCGAAAACGCCGAGAACGAGGCGCGCATGGCGCTGCGGATCATCAAGCATTACAGGATGAACCAGTCCTGTTTCGTCGGGCGTCCGGACCCTTCGTTCAGTTATCTGCTCGTCGCAGGACATGCCCCGTCCGGTAATTTCGGCGGTGAGGATTGCGTTCAGTTCAACCCGAATACGATAGAAGTGAAGCAGATCGGCGGTCGCTGGAAGATCGTCGACGGGAGCCACTGGGTGTTCGATTTCGGGAACAAGGAGGACGAAGCCCGCCTGGCTTTCGCCATCATCAAAAAGTACGGATTCACGAGGTCGTGCTTTGTGGGAAGGCCGAATCCAAGTTTCCAGTATCTGAGGAAGTAGTAACACATTTCCCGGGAGGACGTCCTGCATTCGAAACTGAGAACAGTGTTTTTGCTCAAGGATCGGCAGCAGAGAAAACATTGTGCTTCTCAACGGAGCTTTCCTCTTAAAAAAAAGAGGAAGGCTCCGTTGAGAAAAAGAACAAGACGATTCTGCTCTATCTGCTTACGATCTCAACGGCTCTTCAGCACGTTTTCAAGAACATCCATGCCTTCTTCCACCAGCTTCATGTCCGCTTGGCTCCCCATGTGCCCTATGCGGAAGACCTTGCCGGCGAGAGGTCCGTAGCTGCCGCCGACCGCCATTCCTCTGCTCCTGAGCGCGCCGTTCAGTGCACTCCACGTCCACCCCTGCGGCACGAGCGCCGCGGTGACGGTGGGGGAGCAGAGCGCCTCGCTCTTCGGGTAGAGCGCGACGTTCATCGTGGCTAGCCGCTTGCGGCAGTACCGGGCAACCTCTTCATGCCGCGCGAAGGAGCGATCCAGCCCCTCCTCGAACAGCCGCCGGAGCGAGAGCGAGAGCGCGTACAGCGCGTGCCAGTTGTGGGTGTAGGGAAGGAAGCGGTTTTTCGGACCGTCTTTCCACGGAAGCAGCGCGTCGTACCCCTGATAGTTTGTCCGCTCCGCAGTCTCCCATGCCCGGTCGCTCACCGCGATAATCGAGAGGTCCGGCAGCAGCGAGAGCGCCTTCTGGCTCCCGAGAAGCCCGATGTCGATTCCCCATTCATCGGTGCGGACGTCCGCGCCTCCCGCGCTCGCCACGTAGTCGACGCAAAAGAGCGCGCCGGTCTCCCTCGCTATTTCGCCGACGCCCGCCACCGGGTTCAGAATACCGCTCGGCGTTTCGCAGTGGACGGCGGTGATCATCCTGGGACGGAATTCGTCCGCCGCCGTCCGTATCGAGTCGAGATCGGGGAATTCCCCGTCCGGAGCCTCGACGATGCGCACTTCCATGCCGAGCATCATCCCCATCTCGCCGAATCCTCTGCCGAAAACTCCGTTCGAGACGGCAAGCAGCCGGTCGCCGGGCAGCAGGATGCTTTTCAGAGCGCCCCAGAGCACGGACATCGCCTCCCCGCTCTGGATGGTCACGGTGTTTTTCGTCTTCAGAAGTTTTCGGAGCAGCGACTCGTTCTCCTCGTAGAGGAGGAAGAACTCCTCTTCCAGGTCGGCGCTGCCGAAGTTCTCCAGGTAGGCTCTCCGAAACTCCTCGGGAACCGATACGGGCCCCGGTACGAGGCCGATTGCGTACTGTTTCATGCGTTGCATCCTCCGTTTCCGACTGATTGAGTGTGTGTTCCGTGAAGAAAAGAGGAGGCCCGGGAGCCTCCTCCGTGTTGCTTTTTTCTTTTTGAGTATCCGCGGATTGGCTACATGCCTGCCGTGGCGTCGAAACGCTCCTTCAGATCGGCATAGAGCGCCTGGAACTGCGGATAAACCCTGTCGTACGCCGCGGATTCTTCGGAGTCCGGTTCGACGGTTTCGCGGATTTTGATCCACCCCTTCACCTCGTCCAGGGAAACGCCGCCGCCGAGCGCCGCGAGCATCGCCGCGCCGTAGGCTCCTCCTTCGTCCACCAGCGGAACCGAGACGGGCGCCTTGACGTTGGCGGCGATCATGCGGCGCCACGTGGCGTTCTTCGCGCCGCCGCCGACGAGGAGCACCCGCTTCACAGGGGTGGCCGCCTTCACCAGCTCGAAGGAGTCGCGCAGGCCGTAGGTGATCCCCTCCATCACGGCGCGGAAGACGTGCCGCTCGTCCGACATCGAGGAGAGCCCGTAGAGGACGCCCCGCGCATTCGGGTTCCGGTGCGGCGTCCGTTCGCCGTTGAGGTAGGGGAGCCAGAGCGTTCCCTCCGCTCCCGCGGGTATTTCGTTGATGCCTTTCTCGATTTCGTCCCAGGAGAGCGATTTTCCCATTGTGTCCTTGAACCAGTTGAGCGAGGCCGCCGCTGCGAGCATGCACCCCATGTAGTAGGACTGCCCGGGAAGGACGGTGTTGAAGAAGTGCAGTCTTCCCGTGGGATCCGGCGATGTCGACTCTGTGGCGGCGAGGACCGTTCCCGAAGTGCCGATGGAGATCATGCAGTCGCCGGGCGAGCAGACGCCGAGCCCGAGCGCAGCGACCGCGTTGTCCGCGCCGCCGCAGACAACCTCGGCCCGTTTCCAGCCCAGTTTCGAGGCGAGTTCGGGGCGGAGTTTTCCGCGTATGTCCGAGGAGCCCATCACCGGAGGCAGCCAGGCCTCGTCGATTCCGAGCGTGCGCAGAAGGTCGCTCCGCCAGCGCCGGGCGGAGACGTCGTAGCACGAACTTCCGGAGGCGTCCGACCACTCCGCCGCCCGCTCTCCGGTGAGCAGCCAGCCGATATAGTCCTTGGCGATAAAGCATGTACTGATGCGGCTGTAGACTTCGGGTTCGTTCTTGCGGATCCAGAGGATCTTCGGCAGAGTGAATCCGGGGTAGATCAGGTTCCCGGTCATCTCAATGATCTTTTCCTCTCCTCCGACGGCGGCGGTCGCCTCGTCGCATTCGGCGGACGTTCTCTGGTCGCACCAGAGGATCGCCTTGCGAAGAACGTGTCCCTCGCTATCAACGGGGACGAGCGTATGCATCTGCCCCGAGAGGCCGATGCGAAGGACGTTCATGTCGGAGGGGACGGAAGAGAGGAGCGTCCATACGCCGTTCCACCAGTCTTCCGGGTCCTGCTCGGCCCAGGCCGGGCGGGGCGCGGAGAGTTCGAGAGGGTGCGACATGCTCTTGACGACGCTCCCCCGTTCGTCCACGAGGAGCATCTTGATGTTCGTGGTGCCGATGTCCAGGCCAAGATAGACGTTCATACGGTCCCCTCCCTTTGGTTTACGGTTCGAGACGGCGCA
>JAHDKR010000069.1 GCA_018436785.1 Synergistaceae bacterium
ACCGCGCGGCGCGCAATATGCAAAAACCTCTGATGCCGCAAGGCGTTGAGCACTAAGGGGGTTACGAAAATGATCAATGGCAGGGTTATGCAAAAACCTCTGATGCCGCAAGGCGTTGAGCACTTCAGGAAACTTGGCAGCGTGTAACGATACTCCGGATGCAAAAACCTCTGATGCCGCAAGGCGTTGAGCACGTCTCCCGCTTTTCCGTCGCTGCTTCTTTCAGCCATGCAAAAACCTCTGATGCCGCAAGGCGTTGAGCACTATTTCAAGCGCACTGACGTTGAAGAGGCGTGGGCGATGCAAAAACCTCTGATGCCGCAAGGCGTTGAGCACTGGTGGCAAGTAATGGCATGGGGCGCTGGGGGTACAATGCAAAAACCTCTGATGCCGCAAGGCGTTGAGCACTTGCCGGGGCGCAGACGTTCGCGGAATTGCAGTCATGCAAAAACCTCTGATGCCGCAAGGCGTTGAGCACTGCGCACGCTTTACCGGGAAGACGGCAGCCTGAAATGCAAAAACCTCTGATGCCGCAAGGCGTTGAGCACGGTCGCATTCGCACTGAGCACCAACCCATCCGCAGATGCAAAAACCTCTGATGCCGCAAGGCGTTGAGCACGAGGGGAGGACTTCTCCGACTACCCACTCTTCGAACATGCAAAAACCTCTGATGCCGCAAGGCGTTGAGCACCGTACTCCCCGCGCTGGGAAGTACTCCAATTCGTGATGCAAAATCCTCTGATGCCGCAAGGCGTTGAGCACCTCTCAAGTTCACTTTTTTACCCAACGGGAAGGAATGCAAAAACCTCTGATGCCGCAAGGCGTTGAGCACAAACTGCTTCAACAGTTCCTTCTGGGCTTCAAGAAATGCCAAAACCTCTGATGCCGTAAGGCGTTAAGTACCTTGTTCCCGTTTCGGTTCGTATGGACATCCTGCGCGATGAGATGGCCAACAGAAGCATTACGAAGAACGTCACCATTCCCGCATGGCTCAACAAGATGGCCGTGAAGCACAAGATCAATTTCTCCAGCACATTACGGAAGGCGCTTCGCGAGCGGCTCGGGGTCTGAAAAGTCATCGCCCCGGATCGGCAGTCCAATCCGGGGCGATGCGCGTTATAAACGCTGAAGCTCTTTTTCCAGCGCTTTGGTCAGAACGCCGGAAAAGTTGATCCCCGCGCGTTCGGCCTTATATGCCAGCTTTGCCGGTATGGTCAGGTTTTTACGGACGGTTTTTTCCCGAAGCGGAACCATCCACGCCTCTACTAGCACCAGGGCTTCGTCGGCGTCCACTTTCACTGAACGGAAGTCCGACGGGGCGGGGATGGTGTTGTTCCTTGTTGGCTTCAAGGATACTGACCGTCTGTTCAAGCTGCGTCATGGCAATTCGCCTCCTTATCGGAAAGTATATCATCGTTACTCCGCCGCCATACACACAAAGGAAATGATCGTCTTCGAGGCGGCACGGGAGGAACCACTCCTCCACGTGGATTGAACGTTTCTATCGGCCGACATGCAAAATCCCCCTTTTTGACGCCTATAATCATAAGCGTTACAATCACTTCGGATGAGAGGGGGCGGAAATGATCAAAAACAAAACCTCGAAAGAGATGATTGAGATCATCGAAGCTGACGGATGGACTCTGGACCGCATCAGAGGAGATCACCATCAGTTTGTTCACACAACGAAACCCGGAGTTGTCACCATCCCGCATCCGGAGAAGAACCTCGGAAGCTGGCTGATCGGCAAAATTCTCAAACAAGCGGGACTGAAATAAGCCTGCTTCACCCGCAAAGGAGTGATCTGCAATGGCGGCGAAAAAGGACCTGCGCATCTATCCGGCTCTCTTCCACTTTGAAGAAGAGGACAAGCTTTTCTGCGTCGAATACCCCGACCTCCCGGGATGCGTCACAGTCGGCGAGAACATGGAAATAGCACTCCGCAGGGCGAAGGAAGCGCTCGAGGGGTTTCTTTACTCTTCCGAACAGAACGGCTACCCTGTCGCTCCACCTACTCCTCTTGAGAAGATGAGCGTACCGGCCGAACATATTCTTGTTCCCGTTTCGGTTCGTATGGATATCCTACGCGAAGAGATGGCCAACCGAAGCATTACGAAGAACGTCACCATTCCCGCATGGCTCAACAAGATGGCCATGGAGCATAAGATCAACTTCTCCAGTACGCTTCAGGAGGCGCTTCGCGAGCGGCTCGGGGTCTGAAAGGACATCGCCCCTGATCGGCAGTCCAATCCGGGGCGACGCGCGTTATAAACGCTGAAGCTCTTTTTCCAGCGCTTTGGTCAGAACGCCGGAAAAGTTGATCCCCGCGCGTTCGGCCTTATATGCCAGCTTTGCCGGTATGGTCAGGTTCTTACGGACGGTTTTTTCCCGAAGCGGAACCATCCACGCCTCTACAAGCACCACGGCTTCGTCGACGTCCACTTTCACTGATCGGAAGTCCGACGGGGCGGGGATGGGGTCGTTATCGTCCTCCATGCAAGAGAGATGCCCTCTCAGCGCGTCCTGTGCCATAAGGATGGCCTCGTCCTGATCGCTCCCGCAGGTGTTGCATCCGGGAAGGTCGGGGAAGGAGACCGCCACGCCGTCCCCGTCGTAGGTGAAAACAGCGGGGAACACGTATCTATCCGGTTTTTTTCTCATTTTCGGCCAACTCCTTCGATGTCGGTATTGCACACCTCCCCCTTTTCTGGTTTTTATTATACCATGCGCATACAATGCGCGTAAAACTAGTCTTCAAAAGCGCGATAGCACTTCCTCCTTCAGAGCAAGAGAACAATTTTTGTAGGGGTGATGAAAGCCTGGAGAGACTTCGGAGGCGTGCGGCTTCTGACCCTGGAGGATCTGTACCGACGGTAATCGTGTTCGGCGACGTCTTCGGGTATTCCGCTGGACTGCGCACGGCGGATAGACTCATTTTTTTCTCCGCATGTGATTGGTTTTTTTCCAATCAGCCGTTTTTAACTCGCTTGACGCGCATGTTAATGCGCATTATACTTTGCGCATCAGGAGGGGATGCTATGAAATCCAGCGAGATAATCAAGATTCTCGAAAGCGATGGCTGGTATTGGGTGAATACCGTAGGCAGCCATCACCACTTCAAGCATCCCACCAAACCGGGAAGGAGACGACTTCATATGGAAAAGGATATCCGTATATATCCCGCGCTTCTCTCCGAAGATGGAAAGTATGTGTGCGTCCGCTTCCCGGACCTTCCTGGCTGCAACACCTTCGGGGAAGACTACGACGACGCCATCGCCAGCGCCAAGGACGCTCTCGGAGGACATTTGCTCTGTATGGAAGAGGATAACGACCCCATTCCGAGCCCAACGCCGGTTAACAAGCTGCAACCGGAAGAAGACGAAATCGCCGTTTTGATCGACGTGCGCATGGACATTCTCCGCGAAGAGGAAAGAAAGAAATCCGTTAGCAAGAACGTCACTATTCCAGCATGGCTCAACAAAATGGCCATAGAGCATAAGATCAATTTCTCCAGCGCCCTCCAAGAGACGCTCAGAGACAGGCTAGGGGTGTAACGCGCATCGCCCCTGATCAGCGTAGCCGGCTTTCCCGCCTCACCGCAGGCGCTTGCCGCAGTGCGGGCAGTAGTTGCCCCGTTCTTCGTCCTCCTCTTTTTTCTGCGCGGCCTCTTCGCGCTTCTTGCGCCGATGGATGGCCTCGACAAATCCCGCACCCAGGATGCCCGCGGGGAGAGCGAACATGCCGATGCCGATGACGGCGATGATGCTGGCGAAGGTTCTTCCGATGCCTGTGATCGGGGCGATGTCGCCGTATCCGACGGTAGTGAGCGTTGCGATGGCCCACCACATTGTGTGGGGAATGCTGGCGAAGGCTTCCGGCTGGGCCTCGTTTTCGCAGTAATAGAGGATGCTCGACGAGACGACGAGCAGCAGCCCCATCATGGCGGTGGTGAGGATGAGTTCTTCTTTGTTCGTGTACAGCACGTCCTTGATGAGGCCGAACGATGTGAAGTAGCGCCCCGCCTTGGCGATCCGCAGGATGCGGAGGAGACGCAGCACGCGCATGGAGCGAAGGTCGACGCTCCAGAAGGGGAGGTAGAAGGGAAGGATGGCGAGCAGATCGATGATGGACATCGGGCGCAGCGCGAAGCGGATGCGTCCCCGGACGGCGCCGGAATAGCGGGAGTCGACGGTGCATGCCCACAGCCTGGCGAGGTACTCCCCGGTGAAGATGACGACGGAGACGAATTCGAACAGGTCGAGCGCCCTTCCCCACCTGTCGTAGATCTGGTTGACGGAGCCGATGATGACGGAGATCACGTTGACGATGATGAGCGTAAGAATAAAGATGTCGAACACCCTGCTGACGGTGTCGCCCGGCTTGGCGACTTCGACTATTTCCCAGACCCGCTTTTTGACGTTCACTGCTATCCTCTCCTCTCCCGAAGTGCGCCAAAGATACAGCATGTGCGCGAAAGGAGTCAAGGAGAGTTTTTTCTTGCTCCCTCTTCCTGAAAAACGTATACCATGTATAATACACGGAGCATATTTTCCGGAGGTGTTTTTTATGACGACAATACGCAGACCGGATACGGTTCTGGGGGTTCTCGGCGGGATGGGACCTGCGGCGGCGGCGGAGTTTTTGCGGCTGCTTGCGGAACGCGCTCCCGTCTCGTGCGACCAGGAGCACGCTATAACGTATCTTCTTTCGGATCCGCAGGTTCCCGACCGGAGCAGCGCGATTCTCGGCGTCGGAGAAGACCCGACCGAGCGTCTCAAGGACGACCTGCTGACGCTGACGCGCTGGGGGGCGAATCTTTTGGCCGTGCCGTGCAACACGGCGCACTTTTTCATCGACCGTTTCAAGGACGAGCTTCCCGTCCCTCTGGTGCACATCATCGAGGAGACGGTAAGGGCGGCGGCGACGCTGAGTCCGAAGGGGGCCTGGCTGACGGCGACGCTGGGAACCATGCGGAGCGGGCTTTATCAGAAAGAAGCGGAAAAACAGGGGTACTCGTTCTTCATCCCTCCGGAGGAGGCGCAGCGGCAGGTGCAGCAGAGCATCGAGCTGGTGAAGAGAGGCAGAAAGGACGAGGGGGGGCGGCTGCTGAAGGGCGTTGTGGAGGGGCTGTGGCGCGAGCGCGATCTTCCGGTGTGCGCGGCGTGTACGGAGCTGCCTCTCGCCTACGACGCCTCGGGGCTGCCGCAGGAGCGAACCGTCTCCAGCCTGGGGGCGCTCTGCGGGGCCTGTCTTCGAAGGATCTACGGGTAGCAAAAGCGCCCCCTTTTCGACACGGGGGCGTTTTTTTATTTTCTCACGATGTCGATGATGCCTACTTGGGGCGGCGCGAAGAAGCGTATCGGCGGCCCCCACGTTCCCGATCCGTTGCTGACGAAGACGCGGCTCTCGCGGGCGGCGCCGGAGGCGTAGGCCTCTCCGCTCTTCGACGGCGCCAGGGCGCGCAGCCCCGGCCGGTAGTCGTAGACCATTCTGGTAAGCCAGTAGAAGGGCCAGATCTGCCCCCTGTGCGTGTGACCCGAAAGCTGGAGGTCGAAGAGGCCAATGGAGTCCGGGTTCACTGTGGGCTGGTGCTTGAGGAGCAGGACGAAGCGGTTCTCGGGAAGCGGGGCGAGGACGTCGATCTCCGGTGTGAGCGTTCCGCCGAAGCGTTGCGCCGTAGGGTCGTCCATTCCCGCCAGGATGATGCCGCCGACACGAAGCGCCTCGTTGCGAAGCAGCTGCATTCCGGCGTGCTCCTTGAAGGCGATCGCCTGATCGATGCCTGCGTAGTATTCGTGGTTTCCGGTGACGGCGTACATCCCCAGCGGCAGATTCAGCCCTCTGAAGAGTGCAACCTCGGCCTCGCGCTCCTCCATGTCGCCGTCGACAAGGTCGCCGGTGCTCACCAGCATGTCGGGCTGCGCGGCTCTTACCACATCAAGGATGCGGCCGAGCCGTTCTTCCTGGATGACCCAGCCCAGATGCACGTCCGTGATGTGGGCAATCCGGAGTTTGTCCACTCCCCTGGGGAGCCTGTCTGTGGCGATAGCGATGTACACGGGGCGAACTGCAAGGGCTTCGAACCAGCCGTAGGTGCAGGCGAAGAAAGCGAATCCGATCGCGAGCACCGCGCGCATTTTCGGGGAGGGGAAGAGGTCGCTGAAGCAGGCGGAGAGCAGCAGATCGGTCAGCCAGACGAGGAAACGCAGGAGGTCGATAAAAAAGAAGGCCGTAAAGAGGATAAAGAAGAAAGCCATTCCCATGTAGACGGAGCAGGAAAGAATTTTCCTGAGTCCCGGGTACGCCTCCAGGTTGACGATCCAGAGGATCCTCGACCCCATGATGATGAAAAAGGAGAGCAGCGTGTAGAGCGCCGTCCACTTCCATCCGGGACCGATGGCGCTGCGCAGTTTGAAATAGATGTAGGAGTACAGCGCAAAGAGCGTGCAGATAATCACTATGGAAAAGAGCCTCACTTCATCACTCCTCCTTGTCTCGAGAGAACATTCGTTTCCGGGTTTTATTATAGCAGCCGGCGCACGTATCGAGAAAAAGTACCCGGACTCTCGTGAGAGGATCCGGGTACGCGTCGGCGCTCTCTTTCAGCAGTTAGTCGAGGAAATCCTTCAGCTTCTTGCTTCGGCTGGGGTGACGGAGCTTGCGCAGCGCTTTGGCCTCGATCTGGCGGATGCGTTCGCGGGTGACGCCGAAGCGCTTGCCGACCTCTTCTAAAGTGTACGAACGGCCGTCTTCCAGGCCGAAGCGGTAGTGCAGCACTTCGCGCTCGCGCTCGGAGAGGGCGTCAAGCATCTCCTCGATCTGTTCGTGAAGCAGGTGCCCGGCTGCGGCCTCCTCGGGGTTGGGAAGCTCCCTGTCCTCGATGAAGTCGCCGAGCTGACTGTCTTCCTCCTCGCCGATGGGCGTTTCGAGGGAGACGGGGAGCTGTGCGATCCGGCGTATCTCCTCCACCTTGATCGGCTCGATCTCCATCTCGGCGGCGATCTCGTCGTCGGTCGGCTCGCGCCCCAGGCGCTGAACGAGCTGGCGGGAGATGCGGACCATCTTGTTGATGGTCTCCACCATGTGGACGGGGACGCGGATGGTGCGCGCCTGGTCGGCGATCGCCCTGGTGATGGCCTGGCGAATCCACCATGTGGCGTAGGTGCTGAACTTGAACCCCTTGCGGTAGTCGAACTTCTCCACCGCGCGGATCAGGCCGAGGTTCCCCTCCTGGATGAGGTCGAGGAAGAGCATTCCGCGCCCG
>JAHDKR010000092.1 GCA_018436785.1 Synergistaceae bacterium
CAACGGGTTTTTCTTTGTCATTTTCATCTCTTGAAGCCAGAAAAATCAAAAATATGGCTAAAAAATCGCGATTTTGGGCTCGTAGAGCCCATTTTCTCGATTATTCGGGAGTTTTTCGCGGTAATTTTCATTTTTCGCGGCATAGCGCGGATTTTTTTCCGTAATTTTTCTCTGTAGCCGTGGTCGCCGCTATTTCACCGTAATTTCTGATATTTCGGGTCGTTGAACGTCAGGGCTCACCGGACGACGCACCTATCATAGAGCGCTGGTTCGTGCGGCTGGGGTCATCGTAGCAAGTACGCCTAGACGTCGCAACTGGTGCGTCGTACGGTGCAGCCGCTTGTTGAACCCCGCCACGAAGTTTGGCGCGGGCTGGGGCGCGCGCTCTTCCCTCTCCCGGCTTGCGCGGGCGCAAGCCTTCCGTAGAATATCCCGAAATATTGCAGACCGCCGATTCGGGGCATATCGCCCGACTGTTCGAATAAAGGCTCGCGCGGGCGGTGGCGCATAAGAGTTCATAACGCGCCGGCCCAGCAGTAGGCGCTTGCTGTCGGCTATAACCTCTCGCCCCCGCTGTAGCGCAACCACCCATCCCGTTCTCCTAAATAAGTTCAACGTTAGGGCTCACCGGACGGCGCACATGCACAGTAGTGAGTGACCGCGACTAGGTTGATCGTACCAAAAGCGTATATTTGTCGCAACTTGTGCGCCGTACGGTGCAGCCCCTTGTTGTGCCATTTCCGGTTCACCGGAGAGATTCCGAGTGACATTGCTTGCGCGCCGGCGAGGGGAGGGATTTGATTACCCTCGCCGTCGCGGTGGCCGTAACTGTTCGCCCACGCCGGGCCGCTACATCCCATAACCATAGCTGTGGCCTGTATAGTTGGCCGTCGCGGCGCCGCCACCCCTTTCCACTCTTCCGGGTTGCCGTTGCTAGTCACGTGTAGCATGGCCAGTCACAGTTCCATTTGGGCACAACGTCAGCGTTCACCGGACGGCGCACATGCACAGTAGGTGGAGGCCGCGACTAGGTTGATAGTAGCAAGGCCGTGTAGTTTCGGCAACTTGTGCGCC
>JAHDKR010000072.1 GCA_018436785.1 Synergistaceae bacterium
CCACGAACGCGGAGGCCTTCGGCATGCTCCAGCGCGGGCTGATCGACGAGAAGACCTACCGCAACCTCGAAGGGCTCTGCAGCCCCACCTGCGGCTCCTGCTCCTTCCTCGGGACGGCGAACACGATGTGCTGTCTCTCCGAAGCTCTGGGAATGACCATTCCCGACGGCGCGCTCGTCCCGGCGGTCTACGCCGAGCGACTCCGCCTCGCCGAACAGACGGGCAAGGCGATCGTCGCGCTCGTGGAGAAGGGGATCGGCGCGCACGACATCATCACGAGGGATTCTCTGGAGAACGCCGTCCGCGTGCTGATGGCGACGGGAGGCTCCACCAACGCGGTGCTCCACCTTTCGGCCATAGCCGCCGAGATAGGGATTCCCGCTGAGGAGATGATGGCGCTCTACGAACGATGCAGCCGGACGACGCCGCACATGGCGAAGGTGAACCCGGCGTCGAAGCACGACATGGAGGCGTTCCATCTGGCCGGAGGAATTCCGAGGGTCATGAAGGAGATCCGCGCGCTCCTCCACACGGACTGCGTCACGGTCACCGGCTCCGCCGTCGGCGAGAACCTCGACGCGCATGTCGAGCGCTATCCGGCCAATCCGGAGATCATCCGCCCCGCGTCCGATCCGTTCGGCGTCAACCTCGGCCTCGCCGTCCTGCGCGGCAATCTGGCTCCGGACACGGCGATCACGAAGCCTGCGGCCATCGACCCGTCCATGCGCGTCTTCTCCGGCGCGGCCAGGGTGTTCGACGGCGAGGACGCGGCGGACGAAGCCATCCTCGCCGGGGAGATACCGGAGGGAACCGTCGTGGTCATCCGCTACGAGGGGCCGAAGGGCGGCCCCGGAATGCGCGAGATGTTCGCCGCCATGAAATACCTCTACGGCATGGGGCTGGCGAAGAAGACCGCGCTCGTCACCGACGGGCGATTCTCCGGCACGAACAACGGCTGTTTCGTCGGGCACGTCTCCCCCGAGGCGGCCGAGGGAGGTCCGCTCGCGATCGTCAGGGACGGCGACCGGATCACCATCGACATCCCCGCGGGCTCGCTGCGCATCGACCTGACCGACGAGGAGATCGCCGAGCGCCTGCGCGCCTGGAAGCGCCCCGAACCGACGGTGAAGCGCGGCTTTCTGGCCACCTACGCCAGACTGGCCGGCTCCGCCGCCGAGGGCGCCGTCATGAAGCTGCCGGAGTGAACCCGCCGTTACAGGAGCCGGAGGTAGAGTGCGCTCCGGCTCCTGCGACGTACAGTTCATCTTCTCATTCGCTTCAGTCGAACACTCGCTTTAGAAAGAATACTCCCATGAACGTGCCGATGGAATAGAGCAGATCGCCCTCGAAGTGGCGCAACGAAATCGATGGAAGGCCTCGTTCGAAAGCTACGCTTCCTCTCCGTCCTTCACCGGCCGGATCGCGCCGATTTCGAGGAGCGCTTCGAACGTGTTCGCCGCGCCTCCGTGTTCGACGATACGGCCGTCGACGACGCGGTCCATGTTGACGCCCCCGAAGACCGCGGTTTTTCCGGTGGGCTTCATCTCCAGCCATGAACCCAGGTGCGTGCCGCTCGCGAGGATCCTCGTAGCTACCCATTCGCCTTCCGCCACCTGATCCTGCACGACGACATGGAGGTCGGGGTACGTTTCCCTCACGGCCCGGACGTGTTCGGCCATCCCCTCTACGCCGCACTTGACGCGGACCCTGCCGTCCGTGACGACGCAGTCGGGGGAGACGAACTCCGCGATGCGGCTTGTGTCCCCCGTGTTCACCACCTCTTCGACGAGGCGGCGCGTCACCAGTTTGTTCCGCTCCGTTTCGTTCATTTCGCGCTCCTTTCCCGCCCCGCCGACGGGCTATCCCCCTCTTTAATGAAGAGCGCCGCCTTGCCGCTTTCGAGCGCCTGCCGGAAGATCGCGAAGGGCGAGCCCTTCCGCTTCGCCTCCTTCGGGCCGTACCCTGCGAAGAGGAACTCCCTCCCTCCGGGGAGCCACGAGGGGTGCATCGCGCAGATCGTCTCCGGCGTCAGCCGCCGCGTCTTCCCGTCCGCCGGGGTGTGCAGGAAGACCGCCGAGTTCAGAGGCTCGCCGTGTTTCATCAGCTTTCCTGTGTCCTCCACCTCGGCGTCGAAGAGCCACATCGTCCCGTCCGGCGAGAGGGAGAAGCGGAGGGCGCTCGACACCATCGCCTCGCCGCCGGTGACCGAAGCGAGCGGACGCCGCTCGACGACCGCGCCGCTTTCGGCGTCGATCCGGTAGAGCGTGTCCAGGTCCTGCCCGTAGACGGACGCTCCGTCCGCAGACCAGAAGGGGGAGTAGATACCCTTTTGCTCCGGCGCGAGGACGCGGAAGCTCCCGTCCGCTATCGTCGCCACCCCGAACACCCAGTCGGAACTCCCTTCGTTCCAGTGGTTGAAGAGGAGCGACTTCCCGTCCGGCGACCAGCGCGGGCCGTAGCTGTTCTCGCCGGGGATCGTCTTCAGGACGGTTGCTTTCTTCGACGCCGCCTCGACAACGCCGATTCTCCGTCCCCACCCGTCCTTTCCTGAGGAAGCCGTGAAGGCGACGAACCGCCCGTCCGGCGAGACCTCCGGGTTGCTTCCCTCGGCCAGCTTCACCGGTTGCTTCCCCTCCGAATCGGTCAGGAAAACGCCCCCGTCCTTTGAAAAAACCACCGTCGCCGGAGCGGCGAACGCCCCCGCCGCGAACGCCCCCGCCGCGAACGCGAGCGCAAGCCATGCGCACAACGCCGCGCGCACTCCCCTGGAAATCATCGCTACCGCCTCCTTCATGAATGATTGAACGGACGTCCGCTGTGGACAGCCGTTACCCTCGGATGCAGGTTATGCACTTGTTGTGGATACGTTGTCCACAATAAAGCGTCTGTTTTCCCCTTTTCTATGATCGTATCGCCCGGAAACACTGCGCAGCGTGCGGCGTTTTTAGAAGTTACTTTTTCCGCAGCATTTGGAGCATAAGCAACGCGCCGCCGGCGCAGAGGAGGATGTCGGCGGCGTTCATGTGGAGGGGGCCTGCGCGGAACCAGTCGACCACGTAGCCGTGGAGCAGCCTGTCCGCCATGTTTCCCGCCGCGCCCGCAAAGAGGAGCCCCCACGCGGGCGAGCGCCGGAAGGCCGGGAGCGACCTGTACATCGCGGCGAGCAGGCAGACGCCCGCCACGCTCAACAGCAGCGCAGCGCCGGGGACGGAGCGGAGAAGGGAGAATGCGGCGCCCCGGTTGAAGTGGAGGGCGAGCGCGAAAAAATCCCCTCCTGCATGGAGCGTCGGAGGGGGGAGCGTCCGAAGGGCCCACTCCTTGGAGAGCACGTCCGCGGAAAGTCCCGCGGCGAAAAAAAGAAACGGCGTCAGGCGGTTCATGATGTGCGAGGCGCCCGGGTCATCTTCTCCGCTACGCGAGGAAGCAGTCCGGCGAGTCGCGCTCGTCGCAGTTGGAGTCGAAGATCTCCTCGAACTTCCCGGAGATTCGCCTGAACGCGGTGAGCACCTTCGGGTCGAAGTGCTCCGGGCGCACCCTCTCGTCCCCCTCAAGGAGGATACTGACCGCCAGTTCATGCGACATCGCGGGCTTGTACGAGCGGGACGACCGGAGCGCGTCGTAGATGTCCGCGATGGTGGCCACCCGTCCCTCCCAGGGAATCTCCTCGCCGCGCAGTCCGCGGGGGTATCCGCTGCCGTCCCACTTTTCGTGGTGCGTCAGGCAGATATTCCTCGCCATCTGCAGCCAGGCCGCGTCGCCGAGGATATCGGCTCCCCACTGCGGGTGGCGCTTGATCTGGTTGAACTCGTCCGAGTCGAGCGCCCCCGGTTTCACCAGGATGCCGTACGGAATCCGCAGCTTGCCGATGTCGTGCAGCCGGGCGAAGAGAGCGATGTCCTCCTGCTCGCTCGCGTCCCTGCCGATCTCGCGCGCGAGCAGCTTGCAGTACTCGCCGATGCGGGCGATATGCGCTTCCGTCTCGTCGTGGTAAATCCCCGTGACGAACTGGAGCTTTTCCGCGAGGTAGGCGTAGGAGGCCTTCAGCTCGCGGCGCATCTTCTCTCCGTGAACCAGTCCGCCGAGGAAGGAGGCCACCGGAGTGAGCGTTTCGATGAGGAAGGAGTCCCTCCGCATAGGCCGGTCGAAGGCGACTTCGAGCACGCCCTCCTCCTCGCCGGCCTGGAAGAGCGGGATCAGCAGCTCGCTCTTGACCGAAGGGTGCACCGGATGGGCCCCGGGGTGCGCGCGGACGTCCTCCACCCAGACGGGCGACCGGGAGATGATGCTCTCCGAGGCGGCGATGCCGTCCTTCGAGACGACGAAGTTCGCGAGCTCTCCGTTGTAGCCGCTCCATGCGGTCAGCCGGAAGCTGTTCCCCTCAACCGAGGAGAGGAGCACCCCGAACGCCTTCACGTCCCTTCGCAGCGTATCGAGCGTGGAGGAGATCGCCGCGTCCACGTCCTGGTTGCGGGCGAAGGCGCGGGAGAACTCCAGAGTGCGCTCCCACAGGGCTTCCCGGCTTATGAGCTGGTTGTTCACCTGCTCCAGCTCCTGGTTCATCGCCTCGGTCTCCTCGTTGAACGCCGTCAGCTCCTCCTGCTGGCGGAGAATGACCTCGAAGAGGTTGCGGAGGTCGCGGACGAAGGAGTTCGTCTCCCGGACGAACGTCTCTTTGAAGCCGGAGAAGCGCTTTGTAAGGGTGAAGAGCGTCTCCGCGCCCCGCAGCGGATCCCTCGCGTCGATCTGCGAAAGCCGGTCGCCCATCTCGTCGGCGAGATTCGCGATGGTCGCGATGCTTTTATACACGCCTCTGTTCCAGAGAGCCCAGAGAAGCAGGATGACAAGGAGAGCGAAGAGGAAGAGCATGGCCGCGACGGCGAGACCGGAGAGCGACGAGATCATGAGCGATGCAAGCGGGTAGGCTATGGTGAAGGTGAATCCGTAGGGAAGCTGCTCCTGGCGCATCATCACGCGGGAGCCCTGGTGCGAAAGGGCTATCGCCCATCGCTGGTCGGGAATTTTCTTTCTGAGGATGAACCCCCTCGCCTTCAGATGCTCGGAGAGCGCCGGGGCTTCCTTCGTCGCCCCCATCCAGACGATCTGCCCCAGGTTGTCGGAAATCACCGGAAGAAGCAAGTGGTCGCCGAAGACGTCCAGCTCGTTCATGTTGAGGCGGATCGCCGCGAAGACACGTTTCCCCTGAATGGTGCGCACCCCGGTGAGGAGGCTGCGGCCGTAGATGTCGAGCAGGTCGTTGACGACCCATTCGTCGGTCAGCAGCTCGTCCGGGAGCAGCATCCCGTCCGGGAGCCACCCCTTGATGCCGCGCTCCACGGTGTTGCCGTCAAGAACGACGGCCACGAGAACGTCGCGCCCGGCGTCGTTCATATCCGCGCCGCCGACGATGGCGCGCAGCCCCTCCTCGCGCTGCTCCACCTGCTTTTCAAGCAGAAGCGAGGTCACCTGGAGCACGTTTTCGCCGTGGCGCGCAAATTCGTCGAGCCGCGCGCTCACTCTCATGTAGAGGGTGGTCGCCCCCTGGACGAGGAAAATAAGAAGGAAACTAAGGACGACGACCGAGAAGAACGTCCCGATGGAGAAGGTGAATTTTTTGCTCATAGCTCCCCCCGCTGCGGGCGAAAAGACGTGGTTGCCCGCCGGAGCGACGCCGGATTGTTTCCGGGAACACGGATCCACCGCCCTGAGCTGAGGCTGTACAGCGCTCCGGTATGCTGCAAATCGCCATTTTCATCGATAGGGACAGTTCCCCCGGTAGTGCGGACGCTCGTCAACTCGGCGAGGGCGTCCGCAATGGCGCGCCTGTCGGACGAGCCCGCGCGCCGGATCGCCTCGTCGAGCATGGCGACCGTGTCGTACCCCATCGCCAAAATGACAGGAGGGATGGGGGATGCGTACGTCTCTTCAATGAAGCGGAGAAACTCGTGTTCCTGGCTGTCCCACTCCGGGGGGGTGAACGAAACCGTGAGAACGCCCTCTCCGAGCGAGCCGGCGAGCAGATGCGTCCTGTGCGAGATAGCCCAGTTGGAGGCGAAGACGGGGAGGCCGGGCAGCCGGAGCCGAAGCTCCCGCAGCGCAACGGCCGCAAGCCAGTCGGGAAGAACGAGGAGTATGGCCTCCACCCCCTTGGCGATGCGCTCGAAGTCCTCGATGTGTTTGTTCAGGTTGCCGCTGAAGACCATCGTCCTGCGCGGGGGAGCGCCGAGCTGCGACTCGAAGTCGCGGATGAACTCCTGCACGTGCGAGGCGGCGAATCCGCTGACGATCACCGAGTAGGAGGAGACCCCCATGCTCTTTGCAGCGAGTCCGAGCTCCTTGCCCCCGTTACGGGGACGCGCTCTGAAGACGAAGTCGTCCGAACGCGCGAGCGACGTGCCCGAGGCCAGGGAGAGAAAGGGAATGCCGTGACGCCTGGAGGAATCCGCAAGGAGGGAGGCGAACGGCGCGTTGATTCCTCCGACGATCGCTACGGAGCCTCTTGCGGCGGCATGTTCGATGGATTCATAAATATCCTGATCGGTCTCTCTGAAAGGAAGGAAACGAAACTCCGAGGAACGGGAGTTGAAGAATTCCATGGCGAGCACCACGGACTGAAGAGCCTGTTTGGACACTACAGCCCCGGCAAGATCTCGTTCGTCGTAGAAAAGCGTCACCGGAACCGTGAACGGCCTGCGTACATACAGAAAACCGGCGATAAAAAGGAGTGTGATCGCCGGTACGACGATCGTCCAAACACTTTTTTTCACAAAATAGCCCTCCAAGGCGGCATGTTTTATTGTAGGTCTGAAGGCTCCAAGAGTCTACTTGCCCTTCTTGTAACAAAATACATCGAACACGCAGAGATTATACCAATATTTTCGTCTTGTGAAAATCATTTTCTGTTGACAAATATCGGGGCGGGACTTTTTTTGCGCGCCTCTCCGGTCGAAAACGCCTTCCGGAGAGCCTTCCCGAAACTGCGAGACGACGGAATGTGCTTGACCGCAGGAGAAAGAGGTGCTATTTTCTTGTTGAGAATCTTTCCCCGTTTGTACGCATTCGAGAGACGACGGAGGTGGAAGTATGAAGACGCAGCGCGTACGCCCTGTTTCACGGAGTTGTTTCAGAGCTTTCCTGTTGCTTCTCGTTGCTCTCTGCTTCCTGCGGCTTTCCTCGGCGGACGCATCGGAAAACTATATTTTCGCCGTCTACCCCGTTCACGACCCGAACAGAATGCTTACCGCCTTCCAGCCGCTCGCCGACTTCATCGCCGCGGAGACGGGCGTTCCCGTCCGGCTCGTCGTCACCGGAAACTACGAGGAGATGACCAGGCGGCTCGCCGACGGCTCCGTCCACTTCGCCTTCTTCACCTCCTCCGGCTACGTGAAGCACGCCTCCTCCATACCCGGGCTCGTCTACCTGGCCACCTACGCGGAGCTCGATGCAAAGGGACTCGTTACGCCGTACTATCATTCGATGATCATTTCCCTCGAAGAGGGGCCTGTCGACGCCCTCGCCGATCTGAAGGGGCGCAACTTCGGTTTTACCGACAAGGACTCCACATCCGGGTACAAGGTTCCCCTGACGATGCTCCGGGCGCTTGGAATGGAGCCCGCGTCGTTCTTCGGCAAGCTCTTCTTCCTCGGGAGGCACGATGCGGTCGTCGAAGCGCTCAGGGCGGGCTCCATCCAGGGAGGGGCGGTGTCGGACGGAACGCTGCACAACGCCGTCCGGCAGTACGGCGACGTCTTTCGCGTGCTCGCCGTCTCCGAGTCCATTCCCCTGGACGCCGTGGTCGCCGCTTCCGGAGTCGCCGCGGAGCATGCTGAGGCGGTGCGCAGGGGACTGGCCTCGCTCGCGCCCGATTCCGCCCCCATGAGCGCCTTCAGGGAGCAGTTCGGCTGGCCCGCCGCAGGCTTCGTCGTCCTCGGCGACGAGTTCTACGAACCGTTGCGGAGGGCGCTTGAACCAGCCGAAGACGCCGGAGAGCAGGAGGCGGATGGATGAAGCTGTACTGGAAAATACTGCTTCTCGCGCTTCTCCCCCTGTTGCTCGCCCTGGGGCTCGGTTTTTTCAGGCTCGAACTGATCGTCCGTTTTCAGCGTTCGGGACGGGAGGCCGCGGATGAACTGAAGATGGCGCTCCTGAACTCGAGGTTCAAAGCCTACCGCGAGGACCGGTCGAGGAACGCCGCGGTGTTGGCCGGGGCGAACGACGCCGTGCGGGCCGTCCAGAACAGCGACACCGGTTTTCTTGTCCCGTGGGGAGAACTTTTCCTCGACCCCCTCCGTTACTCCCTGATCTTTTTTACCGACGGGGACGGAATCGTTCTCGCCAGGGCGCACGACCCCTACCGTTTCGGCGACGATCTGAGCGGGCATCCAGCGGTTGCGGCGGCTCTGAAAGGGCGGCGCTCCGTCGGACTGTTCGAACTGGACGGCGAACCGGCGCTGCTCGAAACGCGTCCGGTCATGCTCTACGGAGAGATTCAGGTGGGAACGGTCGGCATCGGCGCCCCTCTGACGAAGGAGCTCCTCGCGCACTTTTCCGAGGGTACCGGACTGGGGATAGAAGTCGAGATAGAGGGGTTCCCGCCCATTTCCATGGAGGAATGCTGCGGAAATACCGAAAGGAAGTCCGTCGCGCTGTTTCCTTCCGTTTCGGAGGAGAGCCTGAAGTTCCGGCGGATCGAAGCGGTGTTCACAGAGGACGAGCTCGGCGCGGACCTGCGGTATTTTCAAAGAAATCTCGTGCTGACGATGCTCCTCCTCTCCGTAACGCTGCTCTCCGGCCTCTTCCTGCTGCTTCGCCGCTACCTCCGCCCCTTTTCGCTGCTCGTGGAGGACGTGACGCTGCTCTCCGGAAATCAGGAGGACTTCTTCGAACTGCGCAAAAGGCTTGCGCACAACTACCTTGATACGAGCCACGAGGTCTCCGTGATCGCGCACTCCCTCTCCAGACTGATGGAGCGCATCCAGGAGACGATCACGCTGCTCGAATGGACCTCCCGCACCGACCCGCTCACCAGGATCAGCAACCGGCTTCACCTCGACAGCATGCTTGAAGAGGAGATGAAGGCATCCGCGAAGACGGGCTCGCCGCTCTCGGTGCTCATCTTCGACCTCGACCATTTCAAGATGGTGAACGACGATTTCGGTCACCAGGCAGGGGATAACGTGCTCCGCCGTACCGCGGAGATTTTGAAGAGCCTCGTCCCGGTGGGGTTCGTCGGCCGGTGGGGGGGCGAGGAGTTTCTCGCGGTCCTTCCCGGCGCGGGCGAAGAGGAGGCGACCGAGTTCGGCGAGCGCATCCGGGAGGCCGTGGAGAGCGAGCCGTTCCCCATCGGCCGCAGAGTGACCATCAGCGCGGGAGTTGCGGAGATGATCCCCGGCGACACCCCGGGATCCCTGGTCGGCCGCGCCGACAAGGGGCTCTACGAAGCCAAGGAGACCGGGCGCAACAGAGTGGTACTCCGGAAGGCGTGAGGCCCGCCGTCTACTCGATCCCCGCCAGCGCGTTCTTCGGACAGAGCAGGTGGTTGTAGCTGCTCGTGATATGCTCTTTCATCGCGATTTCGGCCGCCTTTGCGTCGCGCGAGGAGAGCGCGTCGACCACGCGCCTGTGCTCAAGATAGCTCAGCCGTTCCGTGTCGTAGTTCGAGTCCAGGCAGTAGAAGCTCATGAAGAAGAGGACGTAGAGGTTTGACCGCCAGTAGAGCTGCCGGAGGTAGAGCTCCATGTACGGGTTGCCGCAGGAGCCCGCGATGAGCATGTGGAACGACTCGTTCAGCTCCGCGTACTCCCCCTTTTCGTTCGCCCTGAACGTCTCTTCCTCGCGCTCGTTGATCCGGCGCAGCTCGACCAGCGCGCTCTCGGGCATTGCCTGCGCGCAGAGCAGCGCCGCCTTGCTCTCCAGAATTCCCCGCATGAAGAAGACATCCTCTATATCCTTCGGCGTCAGAAAGGGGATCTGGTACCCCCTCGTTCCCTCCGCCTTCGCCAGAAAACCGGTGGACGCCAGCCTTCCCAGCGCCTCCCTGACGGGCGTTCTGCTCATTCCCAGAATCTTGGCGAGCGACGTCTCCAGCAGACGGTCTCCCGGTTTGAAACGATGCGACGCGATGAGCCGGACGATCTCCCGCCCGGCCTTCTCGGTCGCGTTGACGTTGATGTTCTCGTTTTCCATGAAGCACCTCGCAATTTTCTCTTTTCCCTTACGAAGGGACTCCAAAAGTGTAGCAGATATCCGATAAAGATGCATTCTTCCGGACGCCTTTTTTAAAAAAACTCTTGACAAAACGCTCGCGAGAGATAATGATTATACAATAACGTATCCATAAAAGATTCCAGAAAGGGGGAGTGAAACGCCGAGAAGAGTGAAAACAGCTTCTCCCTACGTCAAGTTCGTCCGCATTTATTTCTTATGAGCCACTCGGCACAAGGAGGTTATCGTCCACATGGAAGAACGGAAAGCACGTGAAATATCGCTCCGGGGCGCACTTATGATTTTTGGCGCCATCCTGGCGATCATCGTCGTCGGAAGACTGATCTTCACATTCGACGTCGCCCTGCTCCTGATGTTCATCGGCATGTTCACCACCTTCACGTACGTGTATGTCTATAAGTTCACCTGGCGCGACCTCTTCGAGGGGGGCGTCGTTCCCATGATCGCCCGCGCGTCGGGCGCCATCATGATCCTGCTCACCGTCGGTCCGCTCATCGCGTCGTGGATGCTCGCGGGAACCATCCCCTACCTGATCTACACGGGACTTCAGATCCTCAGCCCGAATACCTTCCTGATGGCGGCCTTCGTCATCTGCGCCCTCTCGTCCACGATGACGGGAACCTCGTGGGGGACCGCCGCAACCTTCGGCGTCGCCTTCATGGGGATCGCGCAGGGGCTCGGCGTACCCCTTCCGGCGGCCGCCGGCGCGGTGGTCGCGGGCGCCTACTTCGGCGATAAGCTCAGCCCCGTCTCCGACACCACGGTTCTCGCTGCGGCGGTCGCGGAGGTCGACGTGGTGGACCATATCCGCTCCATGCTCTGGACCACCATTCCGGCGTTCGTCATCAGCCTCGGCATTTACGGCTACGTCGGATCGCAGGCCTCGGGCGAGATCGATCTCAGCAGCGTGAACGAGATCATCGCCGGCATCTCGAAGACCTTCAAGATGACGCCGCTCGTCCTCGTTCCGCCGCTTGCCGTCCTCATCCTCGCCTACCGGCGTTTCCCGACCCTCCCGGTGCTCTGGATCGCCGTCGCGCTCGCCGTGCCTCTGGCCATGATGCAGGGGTACGACCTGAAGGAGATCATGCGCGCGATGGCCGCCGGCCCGAAGATCGTCACCGAGGTCGCCAGTCTCGACAAGCTCCTCAGCAGGGGCGGACTCGCCTTCATGTCAGGTTCGGTGGTCGTGGTCTTCTTCGCGTACATCTTCGCGGGACAGCTTGAGTACACGGGTACCTTCCGCCGCATCTGCACCTCCCTGAAGGAGGGCTTCATCGGGAACAGCAAGGGACGCTTCGTGCTTTCCGCCTCGCTCTCCGGCATCCTTACCGGACTGGGCACCGGCAACTCCTACCTCAGCGAGATCGTCCCGGGCACGATGTACAAAGACCTCGCCGACGAGATGAACATCTCCCGCCGCGTGCTCTCCCGTACGCTCGAGGACTCCGGCACCGTGGTCGTTCCGCTGATCCCCTGGTCGGCCGCTGGAATCTACATGTCCTCGGTGCTCGGCGTTTCCGTCTTCGAGTATGTTCCCTGGGCATTCCTCTGCTGGCTCGGCTTCCTGACCGCCTGGTTCTACGGCTTCACCGGAATCGCGATCTGGCCCTCCGACAAGAAGGCGGACGCCTAGCGCGTCTGCCGGGAGAGAGGTTTCCTTCGGCGCCAAGCGAGGGAACCTCCCTCCCCTCCGCATCGCAACGCGCCGCCCACGGGCCGGACGCGGGAAAGGAGACACACCAATGCTCTTGATACGCAACGCCGATCTCTACGCTCCCGAGCGCCTCGGTCCCGGCGACATCCTGATCGCGGGGGAGAGGGTGCTCGCCGTCCGCCCGGCGGGGGAGATCGATTCCACGGCGGCCGCCTCGTTCAGCGATCTCCGGGTGATCGACGCCGGGGGCTGCATCGTCGCGCCCGGCATCATCGACCGGCACGTTCACTTCAACGGCGCGGGCGGCGAGGGAGGACCCGCCCACAGGACGCCGCCGCTCCAGCTTTCGTCGTTCATCAAGGCGGGCGTCACCTCCGCGGTCGGCTTACTGGGCACCGATGGGGTTTGCCGCTCTCTGAACGAACTGCTGATGAAGGCGAGGGGACTGGAAGTGGAAGGGATCTCCACGTGGATTCTCACAGGGAGCTACTCTTTTCCGTCGCCAACGCTTACCGGAAGCGTCCAGAGCGACCTCTGTCTGATCGACAAGGTCATCGGGCTGAAGCTCGCCGTCTCCGACCACCGGAGCTCGCACCCTTCCGTCGAGGAGATTCGCCGCGCCGTTTCGGACGCCCGTACCGGGGGTATACTCTCCGGCAAAGTCGGATGCGTCTGCGTCCACATGGGTAACGAGAAGGAAGGACTCGAACCGCTGCTCCGGGCCGTCGAGGGGACCGACGTGCCGATTACCCAGTTCGCGCCCACGCACATCTCGCGCACCGAGGCGCTGCTGGAGCAGTCCGTCGAGTTCGGGCGTCGGGGCGGGTATCTCGACGTCACCGCCGAAGTCGGCAGGAAGCCGCTCTTCGGCAGGGGAACCTCCGGTGTGGTCGACAAGCTCCTTTCCGGGGGCGTCGCTCCTGAAAACATCACCATCAGCTCGGACGGCAACGGCTCCATGGCGACCTTCGACGAAAGAGGGGGAGTGACCGGCCTGATCGTGGCGCCGCTTGAATCGGTCCTCGAATCGGTCGTGGAGATGCTGCGCGACGGCGTGCTCCCGCGCGAACAGGTCTTCTCCTTCGTCACCGCGAACCCCGCCGCGCACCTCAAGCTCCCCCGCAAGGGGCGCCTCAAGCCCGGCTTCGACGGCGACCTTATCATGCTCGACGGCGCCTTCCGCCTGAGAACGGTCGTCGCGAAGGGCAGGGTGCTGATGGACGAGGGCGAGGTCGTCGTCAAGGGAACCTTCGAGTAGCGCGTCTCCGAAAAAAGAGGAGAGGGAGCGCCGCATCGCTTGGCGCTCCCTCTTTAATTTTCTCATTTTTGACAAGTGATTACTCTTCTTGTACACTTTCCCAAGCACACGGCGTTTTTTGCGGTCGAAGTCGTCCGTTTCGTACGAAATCCGGTGTCCGCGGATTTCCGGTGCATTAAGGGAGGTGCGTGTCATGAAAAGAGTACCGGTCGTTCTCTCGTTGTTTGCCCTGTTGCTGTTCGCGTCCTGCGCTTCTGCCTCGCTCGTCGAGCTGAAGCCGGGCGCGGACGAACTCAAGAGGATGAGCATCTTCTTGAGCAACTTTACGGAGGTCGGTTTCTTCGAGATAGAGGACGTCTCTTGGCTGACGGGGGACGATCTGGTCTACTTCGGCATCCGGCACAACTACATCAACAACTTCAAGAGCCGGATCCGCCCCTGCAAGGTGAAGAACTGCCCCTACGGGTCGATGACCATCGAGGCGAAGTGGGTGGCGGAGTCGGTGAAGAAGTACTTCGACATCGACTTCAAGCAGCACGACGACGCTGAGGAGCCGCTGAAGGCGCACTACGACGGCAAACTCTACCACTTCGACGGATCCGACGGCGACGTGGTCTACTACGCGCAGGTGCAGACGGTCGCCCGCGACGGAGACGTCTTCCACTTCAAGGGGCATCTGTACAACGTCTCCGACAAGAAGGAGATACCCGCCCTCTTCCGCGCCACGGCGAAAGCGCACACCTTCGGCGGAAAGAGGACCTGGGCGCTGCTCTCGATCGAGACCGTCTGGAACTGAAACCTTCCCCCTATGGCTAAGAGTACGGCATAAAAAAGGAGGAGCCTTCGCGGCTCCTCCTTCGCTGTTTCCGTGTGCTTTTAGTTCTTACTGGGCGATTTTCAGCGAGCCGACAAGAGCCTGAAGGTCGGCGGCGTTCTTCTGGTCGGCGCCCTCGTCTCCGAAGGAGACCATGATGCCGAGCGAGTCGCCTTCGGCGTTCAGGATGCTGATGCTGACGAAGGCGTTCGCGCCGTCGGACTTGCCGGTTCCCTCGAGGGCGAAGACCTGGATGCCGTTGATGTCGTGCTCGGTGTCCTCGCCGAGTTCGATGTCGGTCAGGACTTCGCTCACAACCTGCTCGACGAGCTCCATCGCGCCGTCGAGTCCCGCTTCGCTGTTCGTTTCACCGAAGAAGATGACCATGTCGCTGCCGGGAGAGACGAACATCGTGCCGAGCTTGGAGTCGGAAGGCTGCCATGAATCGGGAAGCGTGAAGTCGATCCCGGCCTTCGGCAGGGTGAAGGTTCCGGCGAACGCCGACGCGGAGACGAGAAGCGCAAGAGCAAGAACAGCTGCAAGTGCGAAAAGCTTTTTCATGGTACGGTGAATCCCCCTTGTGAATGATAGTATGATGTGCTGCTCAAACGAGAAGACACGAAGCTGCTTCCTTCCATGTTCTTCCATTTTTTACGCAAAAGATACATAGACTCGATTCAAATATACTTGAAGCATCAGTTCAAGAGAAAACAGGAAACGCGTACAAAAACACAGTACAAGCGGAAGAATAGCACGGGAAGCGAACTTTGGCAAGAAAAACTTTTGTTACATACAAAAAAAATACACGGGCTCCCGCGTCTTGACAAACCGCTTTTTACGGGGTATTGTTTTATTGTCGACAAACGACATAAAAACGAAAACTTCCACAAGGCGGTGACAAGATGTTGCTCTTTCCGGCTTCAGAGTACGCGGAGCGCCTCGCCAAAACGAAGGAACGAATGCACGAGCACGGAGTGGAAGTGCTGATCGTCTCCCACCCCGCCAACATGAACTACCTCACCGGGTACGACGGCTGGTCCTTCTACGTCCATCAGGGCCTGATCGTCTCCCTCGACTGCGACGAGCCAATCTGGTTCGGGCGCGAACAGGACGGCAACGCCGCGCGCATCCTCACCTCCCTCAAAGAGGAGAACATCAAGGGCTACCCCGACCACTACGTTATGTCGAAGCTGCGCCACCCGATGCAGTTCGTCGCCGACATCCTCCGCGAACGCGGATGGGACGCGCGCCACGTCGGCGTCGAGATGGAGGGGTACTACTTCACCGCCGAGGGCTTCCAGACGCTCCGGCGCGAGCTTCCGAAGGGTGTCGTGAAGGACGGGACGCTCGTGGTCAACCTCGTCCGCAGGATCAAGTCGGCGCGCGAGATCGAGTACGTCCGGCAGGCGGCGCGCATCGCCGAGAACGTTATGAAGACGGCGCTCGACGTCATCGCCCCCGGAGTCCGCGAGAACGACGCGGCCGCCGAGGTCTACAAGGCGCAGATCGCGGGCACGCCCGAGTTCGGCGGCGACTACACCTCGCTCTGCCCGATCATGCCGTCGGCCGAGCGCACCTCGTCGGCACACCTCACCTGGTGCGCCGACAGGAAGTACCGGGAGGGGGACATCGTCCTCCTCGAACTTGCGGGGGCGCGTCATCACTATCACTGCCCCATATCGCGCACGCTCTTCCTCGGAGAGCCGCCCGCGGAGCTTCGAAAGATCGCGGACGCCGTCGTCAAGGGCCTGAACGAGACGGTCGCCTTCATCCGTCCGGGCGTCACGGCCGAGGCGGTGGAGGAGAAGTGGAGGGAGTCCATCGCCGGAACGGGCGTGCACAAACCGTCGCGCGTCGGGTACTCCTTCGGCCTGAACTACCCGCCCGACTGGGGCGAGCAGACGCTCAGCCTCCGCCCGGCGGATACCACTATCCTCCAGCCGGGGATGTGCATCCACTTCATGCCGGGCATCTGGCTGAAGGATTTCGGCTTCGAGTGCAGCGAGCCGCTCGTCGTCACCGGGAGCGGGTGCGAGCTCTTCCTGAACTTAGAGCGAAAACTGTTTGTCAAATGACAAAAATGATAGAATAAGAGAGCGGACCACATACAATAGACCAGAGAGAACGAACGGGGAGCGGTGATCTTCTCCCCGGGAAACGGAGAGCGCGTCATGGAAAACGTCACCTTCGAAAGGGATACTTTGAGCGAGCGGGTCGCCGACTTCATCCGGCGGCAGATACTGTACACGGACGTCTTCAAGGACGGCGACCACATCCTTGAGACCGATATCGCCGATCACCTGCAGGTGAGCAGGGCCACGGTCCGCGAAGCCCTCAAGGACCTGGAGACGCAGGGGATCGTCGAGATCATCCCCCGCAAGGGGACGTACGTCGCGGCCTTCGACCACAAGGACATGATCGAGATCCTCGAACTCCGCTGCATGTGCGAGGCGTACATCTTCGAGACGGTCGTGAACGGGGACATGCTCGACGCGCGCGACTTCGCCGTCCTCGAATCGATCATCGACGAGATGGCGCAGGTCTCCCGCTCGGCGGAGGAGAGCGAGCTCGCCAAGTCGATCGCCTTCACCACGAAGGACCTTGAGTTCCACGGCTACATCTGGAAGAAGTCCGGCCGGCGCTGGTTCTGCAAGGTGCTCTCGGACAACTACTACAGGCTGCGGCTGGCCATGATGCAGGACATGATCCTCGAACGGGACATGGAGAAGTCGGCCACGATGCACTACGATATTCTGAACGCGCTCAGGGAGAAGGACCTGGACACGGCCAGAAACTACCTTCGCAGACACATTCTCTCGCTCCACGGCGCCGAAACGGTCGCCTGACGACGAGCCTGCCCCGTGCGGGCTTTTTTTACCGGCGGAGAGTGTGTCGACAAAAAAATGACGACATTAAAAGGAGGCGCTTCAGGGATGTTCAAGGCGAAACACCTCAGGGAGATTCAGGCGTTCATGGAGAAGACGGGGATTCCGGGAAGGGACGGATGGGAGCTGCCCGCCTCGAAGAAGAGCTTCCCCGACGGGGCGAACTACCGCATCGAAATCGCCGGAGTGGAGCGCTACTCCAACATGGTCGCCATGGTGGACGAAGCGAAGAAGCGCAAAATTCCCATCCACAGGGCCATCTGCACGGTGAGCGGCTCGACCTATTGCGACTTCGACGAGCTGAAGAACATGGCGAAGCTTGCGCGCGACGAGCAGATCGAGATGATCATGGTGGTCGGTCACCGCAAGGCGTGGGACGTCGGCTCCAAGGAGATGGGGTACCCGGAGGGCGGCCCGCAGGGGCCGAGGCACAGAGGCTCCGACAGCATGGCCTACTGGGTCGAGGACATGATGCGGAACGTGGAGGCCGGAATCCGCGGCTTCCTCGTCTACGACGAAGGGGCGTTGAAGCTGGTGAACCAGATGCGCGCCGAGGGCTTCCTCCCGAAGGAGACCATCTTCAAGTGGTCAGTTTTCGGCGGTCAGTGCAGTCCCGCCGGGGCGAAGCTCCTCCGGGAGCTGGGGGCCGACACGATGAACCCGATCTCCGACGTCTCGCTCCCGATCCTCTCCAGCATCCGCAGCACCGTCGATATGCCGCTCGACGTGTACATGATCATCGTCGACTCCTTCGGCGGCATGTTCCGCGCCTACGACGCGCCCGAGATCGTCCGCGTGGCCTCCCCCGTCTACTTCAAGATCGAGCCGGGAACCTCCGAGGGCGACATCTACAAGCCGTGGGTGACCGACTCGTGGCACGACGAGTTCATCCGCGCCAAGGTGAAGATCGCCGCGACGCTCCGCGAGATCATGGAACGCCGCGCCCCCGAACTGAAGCTCTCCGAACAGGGGCCCGCCGACCTCCGCCTGCCCGTCGTCGACTGACATCTACCGAACAGCCCGGGAGTATCCGCTTCCCGGGCTGTTTTACCTTCGGCCTCCGGGCCGCGCCCGCTCACCTGAAGGGAGGATCAGCCATTGAAGAAACTCGAATTGAAGGGACTCGAAAAGATCGACGCCGTGCTGACATGGGTAGAAGAACGGATTCTGGTGTTCAGCATTCTGTTCATGGCGGTCATACTGATCGCCAACGTGATCTCGCGCAACTTCTTCAACTCCAGCATCAATGCGTCGGAGGAGATCAGCCAGTTTCTCGTGGTGCTGGCGACCTTCCTGGGGACAAGCTACGCCGCCAGGAAGGGGCTCCACATACGGATGTCCATCCTGAACGACTTTCTGAAGGGGAAGCCGCAGAAGCTGCTCGCCCTCTTCGTCTCGCTGGCAACGGCCGTCATCATGTTCTACATCTCGTGGCTCGCCTTCCGCTACGTGCGCAGGGTGGGGACGCTCCATCGCGTCAGCCCCATACTCCAGGTTCCCCTCCACTACATCTGGTCGGTGGTTCCCGTCGGCTTCCTCCTCACCGGCGTGCAGTACCTCCTGACCTTCGCCAGAAACCTGACGAGCGGCGAGGTGTGGGTCTCCTACTACGTGAAAGACGAGAACGCGGAGCCCGAGGCGGCTCCGGCAGAGGGGGGAAACTGAGATGCTCCTCATGATGATCGGCGTTATGTGCTTCTTCCTTGTCCTGGGCTTCCCGATGATCATCCCCCTGATCATCGCCCCCATCGCCGTGGCCGCGGTCTACTACCCGGCGCTCGACCCGATGAACCTCGTCCAGCAGATGCTCGTCGGCGTTCGGCCGCTCTCTCTGGTCGCCGTCCCGATGTTCATCTTCGCCGCGGACGTCATCTCCACCGGGCAGGTGGCGCGGCGGCTCATCGACTTCGTCATGGCCTTCTTCGGCCACACGCGCGGCGGTCTTGCCGTCACCACCACGGCGGCGTGCACCTTCTTCGGCGCGGTTTCCGGCTCTACGCAGGCCACGGTTGTCGCCATCGGCGGCGTCATGCGCCCTTATCTGCTCCGAGACCGTTACGATGACTCGTTCTCCATCGCGCTTATCATCAATGCGGCGGGAATCGCGCTCCTGATCCCCCCGAGCATCTCCATGATCATCTACGGCGTGGTCACCGGAAGCTCCGTCGGCGAACTCTTCATCGCCGGCATCGGGCCGGGGCTGCTCGTCTTCCTTCTCTTCTCGCTCTACTGCAGCTTCGCGGCCCGGAAGATGGACATTGTCCGCACGCCGAAGATGCCGCTCCCCGAGCGGGTGAAGACGCTGCGGAAGGCGATCGTCCCCATCGGTTTCCCGCTGATCATCCTCGGCGGCATCTACTCCGGAAAGTTCAGCCCGACCGAGGCGGCGGCGGTCGCCGTCCTCTATGCAGTGGTCGTGGAGATCTTTCTCTACCGGCACATCGGCTGGAGGGACCTCTACCGGATCGCTCTCTCCACCGGCATCGTCACCGCCGTCGTCTTCATCCTCGTGGCCGTCGGGGCCTCTTTCTCGTGGCTCGTCGGCTACGCGCGCATCCCGGAGGCCATCCTCCCGCCGCTCCTGGGGGAGAGCCCCTCCATGATCA
>JAHDKR010000220.1 GCA_018436785.1 Synergistaceae bacterium
GGCGCAGCGAACACCAGAACCGGCTGGCGAAGCATCGGAAGATACGTCCTTCCATCCTTGTCTTCGTACGGCTTGCCGAGCAACCCCGGTATTCCCGCTATCCCCCCTATCGTGAAGGCCGTTACGTTAATCTTTTGCCACACCTGAAGATCCTCCCTAATGACCACCGCCACCTTGGTTTCCGATTCCATGAAAAATCCTCCCTTTCGTTCGCACAGCGTGCCTGTACGCCCCGGGTGAGACGCCGACAACCTCCCGGAATCTGCGGTTGAAATGGCTTTGATCACAAAAGCCCGTCTCCGCAGCGATTTCAACCAGCGGGAGATCCCTGAGAAGCAACTGTCGAGCCAGATCCACGCGGCATTGAAGTTGGAAACGATGCGGAGGCATACCCGTTATTTTCCGAAATCTCTTGAGAAACATGTAGGGCGTGTCGCCAAAACGGGCAGCCAGCTCATCCAATGTCACCTTTCCAGCCGGATTATGCCGCAGATATTCCTTGGCGTCTTGTACGATTTTGACCCCCGAGGGAACGGAATTGAATTCTTTTCGACATTCACCGTGGCGTTCAAGTAAGGCTGCAAGCGTTTCCAGGAGGGAGGATTCCAGATGCAGCGCTTCGGCGCCCGGCGTCTTGAGGAGGTTGAAGAAATGCGAAGTTGCAAGAAAGGAACTCGTATCCCGATGCACAGTTTCCAAAAAATACGGAGACGCATGCCGTTGCTCTCCCCATATCTCGTGCGCCAAAGAGAAGATGGTCTCTGAGGGGATATACAGCATTCGATAGGCAAAACCCGTTTCCAACCCGGAATGGCCGTCGTGCACTTCATCCGGATTGATGGTGATAAGAGTTCCCGGGAAGCCCCTGTGTTTTTTTCCGCGACATACGAAGTCCTGGAACCCCGACAAGGTCTGCCCGACGGCGAACGTATCGTGCGCGTGCGGCGCGTACGAAAAGGACACGAAGAACGCTTCAAGCAGCGAGATTTCCGCGAGTTGATCTATTTTCGAATATCGACATGATTCCTTCCGATCTTTTTTCATAGGCAAAAACTCCCCTATTCCGGCAGCAACGCTCGACGGTGCATTTTTTAATCTTCTCCGCCGGCCGTTTTTCAAAAAAGCGCCTATCCGAAAACCGGTTCAGCCATCTTCTCTGGTTCCTGCTCCGAAAAGAGCGCATCCTTCGTCTTCTCCACGCCCAGCAGCGTTATGAAAAAAGCCCCCGTGGGGGGCTTTACTTGTAGGCGTCGCCACGGGGACTCAGAGAAACGACAATAATTTGTATTACCCTCCCACGTCACGGCAACGCCTCAAGACGTCGTCTTGCCTCTTTCCAAGGGGTCAGACGGCCCGCCGCGATGTCTTCGTCGGACTCGGCCATCTGTGCCAGTTCGTCGTCGCTCAATGGCGGCTCGTCCTCACGCAGATTGCGCACAAACGCAGCCACCGCAGAAACTTCCTCGTCCGTAAGTGCCAGAATGTTTTGCGCCAGCTTTTCCCGTTCCACGGTCATCGGCATAGTCGTCACCCCCCTTTCATCGTCATTATAGCATGCTTCATAGCGCACCGCAGAGAGAGCGTCCATTAAAGCATGATGCCTCTCAGGAAACAAGCTCGGCCTTCTTCCCGGACTCCTGTTCAAGAAAGACCGGTGGCTGTATGCTATCCCGAGCGTCGGGAGTTGTTTAAAAAAAGGAGGGGCTTCACCGATGGAAGATATCCGGTGGATACAGCGATTCGACAGCTTTCTTCGCGCGCTTTCCCAACTTGAAGAAGCATACGCGCTTGCCGCGTCGCGTCGGCTCTCCCGCCTTGAGGAACAGGGGCTCATTCACACGTTTAAATTCACCCATGAACTGGCATGGAAGACGCTGAAGGACTTCCTTGAAAGCAGGGGAGTCCAAGACCTCTACGGCTCGAAGGACACCACGCGCGAAGCCTTCCGGAACGGCCTAGTCAACGACGGCGACGTCTGGATGGACATGATCGTCAGCCGCAACCTTACTTCGCACACCTACGACGAAGCCACGGCCTCCAGAATCTCCGCCAGAATCCTGGAGAACTACTTCGGCGAATTCAAACGCTTCCGCGCCGCGATGGAGCGCTTCAAAGAAACCGCCCCGTCATGAACGAACGGTACGGCCTCCCGGAAGAAACCATAGCGATGATCGCCGCCGTCTTCACCCGCCATCCGGAAGTCGAGCGAGTCATACTCTACGGATCGCGAGCCAAGGGCAACTATAGAAGCGGGTCGGATATCGACCTTGCGCTCCAAGGAGGCGAGGACCTGACCGATCGAGTCCTCTACAGCATCGTGTGCGAACTCGACGGCCTTCCGGTCCCCTACTCCTTCGACGTGGCGATCCACTCCATGATCGCCAACGAGGCTCTGCTGGAGCATATCCGCCGCAGAGGAGCAGTGGTGTATGAAAGGCGCGGGCAACAGTGAAACGGTTTCCTCATCTACGTTCTCATTGCTGAGAAAAAAAGAAAACAATGCCATCAATCAGCCTGCGGTTGCAATGTTCACCCTCACGATCCCCGGAATATCGGAGAGAGTCGCCTCGCGTACTCGTACAGCAAATTCTCCTCCAGGAGCTTTACTTGCAGGCAATAGGCTCGACCTCCTTCGCCGCCTTCAGCGGGGAGAGTACGCGGCACAGGGACAGCAATGCGGTCAGACAGAGAATCGCCAGTTTCTTCGGGTTCATGGGATTCGTCTTCCTCCGAATATTATTGCGAATTATTATACCACCGGAAACAAATTCCTCGACGTATCCCTGACGACGCTCAGCGGCACCATACCATTCATTCGGCCGGAAACATCCTCCCGTGTTCGCTTCTGCATGCTCTTATGAGCGTCAAGAGTGGAGTTTCAACCCCTTGACCACATTATCGACGGCCTTGCGATCGCCGAAAAGGGCAAGCCCTACAAGATTGAGGTTGGCGCTTGCCGTTTTTTTTACTTCCGCTCTGTTGTCCTCATCGTTCGAGGTAGCAAACAGCTCTTCCGTGTAGATGGAAAACGAGACATCCTGCACCAGAGCCCGCTCGTACGTTCGGCGCATCTTCTCCTTCGGTGCGGCGAACACCAGAACCGGCTGGCGAAGCATCGGGAGATACGACCTTCCGTCCTTGTCTTCGTACGGCTTGCCGAGCAACCCCGGTATTCCCGCGATCCCGCCTATCGTGAAAGCCGTTACGTTCATCTTCTGCCACACCTGCAGATCCTCCCTAACGACCACCGCCACCTTGGTTTCCGATTCCATGAAAACTCCTCCCTTTCGTTCGCACAGCGTGCCTATACGCCCCGGGCGAGACGCCGACAACTTCCCGGAACCTGCGGTTGAAATGGCTTTGATCGCAAAAGCCCGTCTCCGCGGGGATATACAGCATTCGATAGGCGAAACCCGTTTCCAACCCGGAATGACCGTCGCGCACTTCATCCGGATTGATGGTGATGAGAGTTCCCGGGAAGCCCCTACGTTTCTTTCCGCGACATACGAAGTCTTGGAACCCCGACAAGGTCTACCCGACGGCAAATGTATCGTGCGCGTGCGGCGCGTACGAAAAGGACACGAAGAACGCTTCAAGCAGCGAGATTTCCGCGAGTTGGTCTATTTTTGAATATCGACATGATTCCTTCTGTTCTTTTTTTATGGGCAAAACTCCCCTATTCCGGCAGCAGCGCTCGACAGCGCATTTTTCAATCTTCTCCGCCGGGCGTCTTTCAAAAAACGCCTATCCGGAAACCGGTTCAGCCCTCTTCTCTGGTTCCTGCTCCGGAAAGAGTGCATCCTCCAGAATCCTCAAGAGCTACTTCTCGGGGGCCCAAGGCAACCATAGAAGCGATTCGCTTATCGACCTGGCGCTCCGGGGAGGCGACGACCTGACCGAGCGCGTCCTCTACAGCATCGTGCGTGAACTCGACGATCTTCCGGTCTCCTACTCCTTCGACGTCGCGATCCACTCAATGATCGTCAACGAGGCCCCGCTTGAGCATATCCGTTACAGAGGAGGGGTGGTGAATGAAAGGCGCGGGGAGATTATAACTCCATCAACAATACAGACCAAATTCAAAGTCACCAATTCACGATGTAAAAAACGCCTTTCGGCTGTCAGAGGGGAAATAAAAAGTTGATGAACTATCGACAACGCACAAAAAATAGTGCTCAACGCCTACGCTCTTTTACTTTTAGAGAGCAACGGCATCCTAAGTCCAATCATAATCCAACCGACATATTATCTCAACATCCCTTAAAATAAAACCTCCTTAACTTTCGAAAAATACTTCTTGACAAATTCGCAACGAAGGAATAGGATTCAAATGTAATTTATGTATTTATTTTGAGGTGTAGATTAAAGATTCAAACTGCAAAAACACGCAATGAAGCATAATGCTGCACGAAGGGAGCTGACAGGTTTTGCTCGATCTTATGTTTTCGGTCTCCGGCGACAAAATCCCTGCCGATCACGGGTATTATCTTCACTCGGCGCTTTCGGACCTCTTACCATTTCATCACGACGAGAAACAACGCGGCAACACTGGGGTTCACCCTATTTCCGGAACTCTTTGCTGCGAAAGAATGCTTTCCATCAATAGCGGAAGCAAGCTGATTCTCAGGATTGCGGCCGACAGAGTCGCCGACTATCTGGAGCTATGCGGCAAACGGCTCAACATCGGCAATCACAGCGTTTCCGTCGGAATTCCCTCGTCGCGCAAACTTATTCCCGCCGTTGCGCTGTGGAGCCGTCTTGTCACCATCAAAGGATTTACGACACCGACCGAGTTTCTCGACGCCGCACACAGACAGCTTCACGAACTTGACATCGGAGCCATGGCGCATCTTGTCACGAGAAGAAGCCCCGTTTCGACGGAAAGAAGGACTGACAACCTCGCACGATCTCCCTTTGTAAAGCGTACGCTTGATATAAAGGGGAGAAACGTGGTTGGATTCTCTCTTGTCGTCACCGAACTAACCGCTGAAGAATCTCTTCGACTGCAAACTCAGGGTATCGGAGGCCGCAGAAGCATGGGGTGCGGCATTTTCGTTCCATTGCGATAGGATGTGAACCAGTGGAAATTCTGGCGAAAAAAAGCATCTTCATCGACGGACAAGAACATAAAAAAACACTCCGACAACATACGCTGGACGTGCTTGAGGCTTTTTTTGCTCTTTTCGGAGACGCTGAAAATCCCACACTGTTCGCGAAACAGTGGCTCCGATTTTTCCGCATTTCCGAGTCGGACTACGCAACATTTTATCAATGTGTACGAATAGCGATCATCCTTCACGACCTCGGAAAATCAAATGCCCACTTCCTGGACGCTGTGACAAGAGGCGGCGGACAATCGCTCCGTCACGAGTTCATCGGTGGATGGATACTGAGTCTCAAGTCTTTCAGAGGTTTTCTGGAATCACTGGAAAACACGGATTTCCAAATTATACGAGCCTCGGTAATGGGACATCATTTGAAGCTAAAAAGAGGGATTCTGGAAACTGCGGATTGGGAAAAACCCGTTGTCCCCCTCCTCCCAGACGGCATACGCGACATTCTCGTCCTTTTCGCTTCACATCTTTCCATTCCGTCTTTTCCCGATATCAACATCCCGTCGCGCATCCATATCGGAGAAATTTCGGATGATTTTGAAGTCATTGAAACCGATCTGGAACGTTTTTTCAAAGAGGACGAGAGACGCAGAGAACTTCTCCGCGCCGTCCGAACCGCGCTCATTCTCGCGGATGCTGCCGGTTCGGGCCTTGCGCGGGAAATGGACAGATCGGTCTTTCTTCCCTTGGGACAGTGGCTTGCCGAGGCTTTCAACGATAAGAATGTACTTACTGAAGAACAGATTGAAGAAAAGATCGTATCTCCACGACGTAAGCAGATAGAAACCACCGATAATAAAACTTTTTCCTTTTCCGACTTCCAACTCGAAGCCGCCAATCTCTCAGACCGCGCTCTGCTGCTCGCATCCTGCGGCAGCGGAAAGACGCTCGCCGCATGGAAGTGGGGAATGGGCGTCGCATCACGACGGACTATCAGGCGCTTCATCTTTCTTTATCCAACCAGAGCCACCGCAACCGAAGGATTCAAAGACTACGTCGCATGGGCGCCCGAAACGGACGGAGCATTGCTCCATGGTACATCAGCATATGAATTACAGGAGATGTTCGATAATCCAGATTCACGCTCGGAGAAGGATTTCCTCGCCAACGACCGCCTTTTCGCCGTAGGTTTCTGGCAAAAGCGCCTTTTCAGCGCCACCGTCGATCAGTTTCTCGGTTTCATGGGGCACGACTACCGTTCTTCTTGCCTCCTTCCTCTTCTCGCCGAGAGCGCCATCGTTTTCGATGAAGTCCACAGCTTCGACACGCGACTCTTCTCCGCGCTGCTCGGATTCCTTAGAGAATTCGACGTTCCCGTTCTGTGCATGACCGCCAGCCTTCCGCCAAACAGACTCGAACAGCTAAAAGAAAGCGGCTTGGAGATATTTCCCAAGAACCCTCAGGACTTTTCTGACCTTTGGAAGAAATCCTCCGTACTGCGCTATAGAATTCACCGGACCAGCAAGGAAGCCGCTGTAGAGAAAGCTGCCGAAGCCTGGAGGAAAGGCGAAAAAATCCTCTGGGTCGTCAATACGGTAAAACGATGCCAAGCGGTCGCCGAAGAACTTTCTTGCATGCTTCCGAAAGCCAAAGTGATCTGCTACCACAGCCGTTTTCGTCTCAAAGACAGGCAAGAAAGACATAAAGAGCTGATCGCAGCGTTCCGTGCGGAGGGTCCCATGATCGCCGTCACGACGCAGGTGTGCGAGATGAGCCTCGACCTGAGCGCTGCGCTTCTGATATCGGAATTCGCCCCGTTGACCGCGCTCATCCAAAGAATGGGACGATGCAACAGAAAGACGATAGTGGAAAAAATCGGAAAGGTGCTTCTCTATCCCCCCGAAAAAGAGCTTCCTTATTCCAAAGAAGATATGACAAACGTCGAAGCATTCATAAACGAGGTTGAGGGGAAATTCATCAGTCAGACTATCCTTCAAGAGCTTCTGGAGAAATTTTCGCCCACAACGCGCGAAATAAAAAAACTCCTTCCCTTCCTCGAAGCGAACGGATTCGCTTTCTGCGTCGGCGAAGGAATCCGCGATATCGATGGACACAGTGCATCGGCGATATTGGAAAGCGATATCGGACTTTACTGGAAGCTTCGTAAGGAAAGGGAACCTGTCGACGGGCTTATACTGCCCGCCCCATTCAAGAGCACCGAGAAAGGAAATGGACTACCGCCATACCTTCGAATCGCGAAGGGTGAATACAACGAGCAGCTTGGCTTGCTCTGTTGATTATCATAACTCGGAAAGGAGGGTTCTTCGTGGCAAAGAATAAGACAGCGCATGACGAGACACAAAACGTTTTAGAATTACGCTACGCGCTCAATCAACTTCCGTCGGCACAACATAAGACGGGACTTGCAGGACTTGTCTTCCTCGTGCGTACGATGGTCGAGAGAAAGATGGAACCGCTTCCAGAAGATTCCCATGAAGGCGATGATATCTGGAAATTTCGTTTTACCAGAGAAAGCTTTCAAGCTTTATTCGATGAACTTTATGATGCGGAGAAAATAGAAGTTGAAAGCACGACAAAGTGGAACGGCATGGAAGCTATAGAAACACGCGAAAGAACAACGGAAAAAAACGGCAAGCAGAAAATAGAGAAGGTATTTGTCTATGAAATCACTGTCCCCAAGGGCGCCGCATTAAAAGGAGCGTTGCCGGACGACAAGGAAGGAGAGAAAAAACTCAAGCTCTGGCGGGATATGCTTTGGTGCACCTACCGAGGAAAACCTGCCGCCCGTGGAGTCTATATCGAAAGAGCAGAGGGCACACCATGTTCGTTTACGGAAAAGACTTGGAGTGCACTTCTAAAGAAAAGAAGTGAGACCGAAGCGCTCGCCGGTTCCCTGCTGCTTGGCGCTGAAGGATCAAACGCCGAAGGCGTGCAGCTCAAAGGCACTTTTGAAGAAAATTTTCTTCTTCATTTTGCTCATATGACCTGTCCTCTTTTCGTTTCCAGAACCTTCGCCGTGAAGCGGGGAAAAAAAGAGAACAGCACTACGTATTCAGTCGAATGGAACGAGGGCGGGTATGTCCTTGTAATGCCGGAGATAATAGACATCAACAAGTATGTAGAAAATTATACAAGCTGGCTTGGTCAAGCGTCTCCAGAAGGCAAAATCCTCCGCCCTTTGACGGCGCTTATCGATATTCCGGAAGAGAGTGGTCTGGAGTTTCTTTCCGCTATTTCCGAACGCCGAGTTGTAACTCAAGGAGAAGGCATTTTCAACACCATCGAAGGAGTGGAGTACTACTACATGGCGAAAAAAGGAAACGCCGTGAACGTACTCGCTTCGGCATACGTTCCTTTAAGCGCTCGAATCTTGAACGAGTACAACAACCTTGTCGCGCCCACCGGTAATAAAAAACAGCTCAACTTCCTGTATAAAACATTTCGCATCCGTAATCTTCTCAACGGAACGCCCTGGCACACAGGCATGCAGAGTATTTTCGAACAGTATCCGACCGAATTTTTCATATGGTCCAGAGAGGGAAGCCCGCGAAACACTCCTTTCTTTGGTCACGATATCCGACGTAAGCTTGCAGAAATTGTTGAAACCAATATGTACTTATCGGAGGGGGAAAACATGGGAACGAACAGCGCCGGAACTCCCGTAGCAAATCAAGATGACCGTCTTGCGGCAAAGACGCGAAGCATTGTCAGGCAATTTGTAATCTACGAATTGAAAGAGCGCATCAAGAAAGAACTGCCGGCGGGGAAAACGCATCTCGAACGTACAAAAGACGACGGAGATGTTCACTACTCTCAGACATATCAAGACACCGTCGAAAAAATCTGCACCGGAGCATTCCTCGCTCTTCGCGGACGAAAAGGAGCTGACATCGCCGAATTCTTTACTGGAACCTTGTGCTCCCATCCGCAGTTTTTAAGAAATTCTCCGAAAAACGAAGAGAACGACGACTATATCCTCGTAGCAAAAAGCCTTGTCGATCCGGAAGAACGGGAAAAGATCAAACTCTTTGCTATGCTCGCACTTTCAGCCTGCTCCTATATCTACACAAAAGACGAACAGCCGAAACAGGCAACAGAATAAACCTATATTTTAAGGAGGGAAACGTTATGAACCTGTTTTCCACAATATTGACATACGCAGCTCCCAGCGCCAACTATCGCGGAGAATCGGCAGAGAATCGAGCCGTCCTTCAGAAGATCGCCAAAGGACGCATGCAATACGCGGTAATTTCTCCCGAAGCAATGCGAAACGCAATACGCGAGGGGTTGAAGGCGGTAGGGCTTCCCTGCAATCGAAGCAGACTTCACGACGAAGAGCAGCTTGCCGTCAAATTCGAGGACTACCCGGATGCTGACGCCTACGCCGACGACTTTTTCATGGGTTGGCTCATCGCGGCAGGGAAAGCCGACAGAGAAAAGATAGAGAAAGAACTTACCGCAAAAGGGCGCAATAGAGACTTCTTCTCCTACAAACGCGACTCAGTCCTGCGCATGAACCTTGCTGTCGCTTTAGAACCTTATCGGCACGACACCATTTTTTCGCAGTCACCACAACAGGTAGACAGTCCGTGGAAAAACGCCGAATCCTCTCAGCTTCTCCACAGGGAGACAACCTATACATCCTTTCAGTACCCTTTCGCTCTGAATCTCGACGAATGCAAAGTAAAAGCCGAGTGGACCAAAAAACTCCTTTCCGTTATCGGACAGCTAGGAGGAGTGGCGGGAAATCATGCGCGCAGCCTTTACGACATGGCCCCCGCGAGTATAGTTGTCCGACTTACGCAACGTCTCGCTCCGGGATATGACTCCTATGGCTTCGAAGTCGCCGAAAACGAAACGCACGCGTTCCCCGAAGTCGTGGACGCAATAATGAAGGATGACCTTCCGGGAGTCGAATTTCTTATCGGAGGAAAGATCGTACGCGATATGGACGAGGAAATCTCGAAGGAGCTCACGGCAAAGGGCGCTACCCTTGAAAGAAGCGCCGAAAAAGTGCTTGAGATCGCGGGCAACCGCGCATTCGGGTAAACACTATGCTCCGTCTCCGTGTAACGGCTCCCTTCGCCGCTTTTCGCTCCTTTGCGGCCGGCAGCTTCCGCCCTACCGCCGACTTCCTGACACCGTCGGCGGCGTTCGGGCTGCTTTTGAACATTGCGGGTGTGGAGATGCGCGGAGCAGACGATAAAAGCAGCGGGGCTACCCTTATTTCAAAAGATCTGCCGCCGGTTCGTCTGGCCATAGGAGCGTGCTCCTTCCCCGAGCGGCAACAACTATTCCAGCAGCTCCACAATTACCCCGTCGGCACAAGCGGCAAGGAGAAAGCGCCTCTCACGAAAGGATCGAAATACAATATTAAACCCGTCACCCGAGCCTTTCTCTCGGGAATTGACGCCATCATCGCCGTTGACTCTCCCGATCTTGAATTGCAACTGCGTAAAGGAATCCGCGGAGAGAATCGACGGAGCTACGGACTTCCATTCCTCGGCGACAACGCCTTTCTTCTCGACCGCATGGAAGAGGACGCAGATACAGTCAAGGCGCACTGGTATTGCAGGCCAAGCGGCAATGAAGACATTGAGAAGAGACGGATTTCGCGTTTTACCATCACCATTGACAGAGAAGACATGGCCCGAACAAAGAGCGCCCTTTTCGCTCCGTTAAGAGAATCTTCCTACGAAATACCGCCCTCAGCATGGGTGGAGGTGATCTATTGAGCGCCGTCGCCGAAAACGATGCTCTTCTGCGTGTGAGCGCCCTGCATGCGCTCCTCTACTGCGAGCGCCTCTTTTACTTGGAAGAGGTGGAGGAGATTAGGCTGGCCGACGCCAGCGTGTATGCCGGAAGAACGCTGCACGAAGAGCTTGCGAAGGAAGAGGGAGAGGAACAGCGCTCCTTCTTCCTTACCAGCGAAAAGTTCGGCCTCACGGGAAAAATGGATGCCGTGCGCCATCGCAACGGCAACTGGGTCGTGTACGAGCACAAAAGAGGCAAACCTCTGCTTCGCAAGGGGGAAGAACCACAAGCATGGGAAAGCGATATCATTCAGGCAACAGCATACTCGCTCCTTTTAGAAGAGCACCTTCAAAGGGAGCTTGAGGAAGCTCGAATCAGGTATCACGGACAGAACATCACCGTAATCATCCCATTATCGGCAGAAAACCGAGAGAAGGTCTTCGCGAGCATTCAAAAAGCAAGAGAGCTCCGTGCGGTTACAAACAGGCCTCCGGTATGCGACTCGTCAAAAAAGTGCTTGAAGTGTTCCCTTGCCCCTGTCTGCCTTCCGGAAGAAGAACGCCTTGCCCGAAGCAGGGAATGGGAACCTATCCGTCTTTTCCCCCCTGAAATCGAAGGAGCGGCTCTTCACATAACAGGACATCAATCGCGCATAGGACGAAGCGGAGAAGCGTTCAAGCTGGAAGAAGGTTCGGAACCCGCCCGCAAAATCCCTTCGGGGGATATTCACTCGATCACAATACACGGCAACGCACAGGTTTCTACACAGGCACTCCATCTTTGTGCCGATAAAGGAATTCATCTGCACTGGTTTTCAAGCGGAGGCACACACCTCGGCAGTTTTTCACCCGGTCCCGGCCCCGTGCAGAGACGGATACGACAGTATCAAGCACTAACCGATCCCGGCATGTGTCTCAAACTTGCGCGAAGAACAGTGCTTGCAAAGGTTGAAAGCCAGCTTCGCTTCCTTCTCCGCTCAACACGCGGAGGGAAACGCAGTGAACGGGTGGAAACCGGTATCGGAGAAATCCGCTCGCTCTTGAAGACCGTACCGAAAGCCGAAGGAGTCGATGCGCTTCGGGGTATCGAAGGAAGCGCCGCGCAAACCTATTTCGACCTTCTTCCCGATATTCTGAACGAAGATATTCCAGAAGAACTGACTCCTTCAGGAAGATCCCGAAGGCCGCCCAAAGACCGATTCAACGCCATTCTAAGCTTCGGCTATTCGATGCTTTATCGGGCAGTACTCGAAAGTATTCTTGCAGTGGAGTTAGAGCCCGCCTTTGGATACCTTCACACACCGCGATCAAGTGCTCACCCGCTGGTGATGGATGTCATCGAACTCTTCCGCGTGCCTGTCTGGGACATAGTTGCAGTATCCTCAATCAATCGCAAGCAGTGGAATATAGAAAACGATTTTGCCGTCACAAAGGAAAAGGTCTGGCTTTCCGATGAAGGACGAAAAAAGGCCATCGTACTCTTCGAACGACGTATGCAGGATAAGTGGAAACATCCGGTACTCGACTACTCTCTCTCGTGGCAACGCACCATGGAGCTCGAAGTCCGTCTTTTGGAGAAAGAGTGGACCGATACTCCTGGGCTTTTCGCACAGGCACGTCTTCGTTAGGAGGAGGACACATGAAAAAGTGGTTCCTGATCTCCTACGACGTGCGTAATGAAAAACGGCTCCGAAAAGTAGCCAAAATTCTGGAAGGCCACGGTCAGAGAATACAGTATAGCGTTTTTCGTACACATCTTAGCGAACGGGGGTTGGAGCGTCTGCGCTGGGAGCTGGAGAAAGCGATGGATCCCGCGGACGGTCTACTGATTACGGAGCTTTGCGACGCGTGCGTAAAAAAAATACGGAAACGCAACGCGGAAAAAGCCTGGCCAGACGAGCCGGAAAAATGGATTGTACTGTAAAATGATTCAAGCATCTCCGGGTGAAACGAACACATTTTCGGAGTACATAGCCTCCTCCCTTGCAAAAACCAACGAGATTCCACCTTCGGACCTTGAAAACTGCTTGATTTGGTGTGATTCTTGTCGTAGCATGGTATTATGTAGTCGTGAAATGGCAAACAGCTCTATTAAAGGAACCTAGAAGTACCGTCAGAAATCCACCTTGAAACATAATATGCCGAACCTTGATTTGGAGCGGCTCCAGCAAAATTGATATGCAAAAACCTCTGATGCCGCAAGGCGTTGAGCACTGAACGAGATTAGGACGGGCGTGACTCCGAGGTAATGCAAAAACCTCTGATGCCGCAAGGCGTTGAGCACATGCGCCCGCGCACGTACTCCGCGCAAGGCGAAGAAATGCAAAAACCTCTGATGCCGCAAGGCGTTGAGCACTCCGTCACCGCGTCGATCTCGTAAAACTTGACTAATGCAAAAACCTCTGATGCCGCAAGGCGTTGAGCACGAATGACGTTTGACGAATTGAAATCCCTCCTGCGCGAATGCAAAAACCTCTGATGCCGCAAGGCGTTGAGCACCTCTTTTATCTTGGCTGATAACACGCTGATTCCAATGCAAAAACCTCTGATGCCGCAAGGCGTTGAGCACTCTGGAACCGGGGCGGCTCTCCCGGCGTTCGGCTATGCAAAAACCTCTGATGCCGCAAGGCGTTGAGCACAACGAGAAGCGCGCCGAGAAGGCGGACAAGATGGATGCAAAAACCTCTGATGCCGCAAGGCGTTGAGCACCGGAGGTACCGGACGGCGTGCTGATCCTTACGTGATGCAAAAACCTCTGATGCCGCAAGGCGTTGAGCACTTCTCCGTCATCGTCCACGGGTTCGTCCTGTCGTTATGCAAAAACCTCTGATGCCGCAAGGCGTTGAGCACTTGAACTGGTATCAGCTTCCTTCGCAGCTCCTTGATGCAAAAACCTCTGATGCCGCAAGGCGTTGAGCACTATTCCGTTAGCATTACCGCTGTTACCCTTTACACATGCAAAAACCTCTGATGCCGCAAGGCGTTGAGCACTGTGCCGGATCATAGAGGACGGCGGCATCCATGAGATGCAAAAACCTCTGATGCCGCAAGGCGTTGAGCACTCCTCGAAGTACGCCTCAAGCGAACCGGAAAGCTCATGCAAAAACCTCTGATGCCGCAAGGCGTTGAGCACGACAAAGCCCTCCGCGCCGCCGGGATCAAGCCGGAGATGCAAAAACCTCTGATGCCGCAAGGCGTTGAGCACTCCCTGCGGTTGCGGGTTCGACGACGTCGACCCTCATGCAAAAACCTCTGATGCCGCAAGGCGTTGAGCACAGCACGGCTTCGAGGTATTCGAGTGCTTCATCCAAATGCAAAAACCTCTGATGCCGCAAGGCGTTGAGCACTGATGCCTGATTTCTCATGGAAATGGTTCTGGTCATGCAAAAACCTCTGATGCCGCAAGGCGTTGAGCACAGAAGGGCGCCCGGAAACAGTGTCCGGAACGCCCTCATGCAAAAACCTCTGATGCCGCAAGGCGTTGAGCACTAGAAACTGTTGCTAAGTCTTATTTGAATCAATTATGCAAAAACCTCTGATGCCGCAAGGCGTTGAGCACTAGTCCGGTTGCGTTGTCTCCGAGGCTCTTAACTCATGCAAAAACCTCTGATGCCGCAAGGCGTTGAGCACTGACGATTCCGGCGAATCCGGCGACGACGAGCGAATGCAAAAACCTCTGATGCCGCAAGGCGTTGAGCACTATACACCAACGGAGTTTGGTCAACTGTCAAGATAATGCAAAAACCTCTGATGCCGCAAGGCGTTGAGCACTCGACGCCGCCGGGAAACTTTCCAAGCTCAACACTTATGCAAAAACCTCTGATGCCGCAAGGCGTTGAGCACGATAGCCATTACGCGCTCTCCTCCATTTCCTCTATATGCAAAAACCTCTGATGCCGCAAGGCGTTGAGCACGACTTCTGCGACGATCTTTCCGCCGTAGGCAAAAATGCAAAAACCTCTGATGCCGCAAGGCGTTGAGCACGTCCAGCTCACTCTACTTTTCCCCCACGGCGCGCATGCAAAAACCTCTGATGCCGCAAGGCGTTGAGCACTACGCTTCCGGGGGAATCGAACGCGACAGCGGAAAAAATGCAAAAACCTCTGATGCCGCAAGGCGTTGAGCACCTATCATACCGAGAGAAAGTTGTCCACACGTTATGATGCAAAAACCTCTGATGCCGCAAGGCGTTGAGCACTATTACTACCGGGACGGCGCGCAATACGTCGGATATGCAAAAACCTCTGATGCCGCAAGGCGTTGAGCACA
>JAHDKR010000221.1 GCA_018436785.1 Synergistaceae bacterium
ATCATCGATCAGCACTACCTGGAGGTGGAGAAGGCGCTCGCGGAGACGACGCTTCCCGAGGACCACAGCTCTGTTGGTATCTGGTGGAAGCAGGTGAAGGCGGGCGTTTTCCTGAACGAGGAAATCGAGGAGGTCGTCGCCCTCTTCGTGAAACGCGCAGGCCCGAGGCTCTCCACCGTGCACGAGGAGTTTCAGCGAACGCTGCTCGAAAGTTTGGAGCAGCGCAGCCAGACGCTTCTGCGCCGTTCTATGGAAGAGATTCGCACACCATTCGTCGCTACGGTCAAAGACAGACTTCCTCTTTACAATGCAATCCCGGTGCCCAATACGGAGCGCGCCGCATTGTCGATCGCCCTTTCAGGGGAACAGAGCGACAGGGGACGTCTCTCGTCAGGTATGGCTGTGATCGGGGGCGTTGTGCTCACAGTTCTTGGGCGGAAGCTGGTTCAGAGGATGATGCACCTGGCGGTGGTGAAAATCGGGGGAAAAGTGCTCTCGCGGATGATCCCTATCATCGGGGTCGGCTTGCTTCTGTACGAGGGCATCCAGATGGGGCAGGCAAAAGAGGCTTTCGAAGAGGAGCTCAGGAAGAGCTTTTTTACGGAGTACACCGCCGACGTCACCGTGGAGTCCGTCTGGAACGCGAGTCCCGATGGAACGCTCCCCTCTATGAAGCAGGAGATGGAACGGAATATCAACACGCTGCTGAGCGACTGGGAGCGGATCTGCCGTTCCGAGGCAGTCTCGATGATTCACAGCGCGCAGGTGCTCGCTTCCTCGGAACATGTCAGGAACTACGTAAGCGGAGAACTCGAGAAGGGCGCCGACTTCCAGCTGCTGCTTCAGAAGATCAACGCCCTTTGGGATGCTTTCGGACAGTCGCTTGCCCTGGAGCCCGTCGAGTTTTTCGAGTCGATTCTCATTGATTCCCCCGACAGAAACGATCTGCGTCTGCTCTCGCGGGATCCCGGCAGCAGATTTATCGAGCTGTACAAGGAGTGGGGAGCGGAATTTCTGAAAGCGATCAACAAGATCGGGGTGGAGAACTACGTCTCCACCGAATGGAAGACGAGCGACGTCAACTGGAGCGTACTGAACAGAAGCCTTGATTTTCTTCCGGACATCAGCGGCAACCGGAACGCCGCGCGCGGCCTGCTCTTTTTGATCCAGGAGGGAGTGCCTCTCGACGGCTTTTCTCCGGATCTGATGGCAAAGATCGCCGTAAAGAAGGATGTCTTCCTGAAAGTGTGGCAGGCGCTCACTCCTGACTCCAGAAAGCTCGCGGTCATCTTCGAGAGCGGACGTCCCCTCGTTATTCTTGAGCCGTCCCTCATCGCCTTTCCCGAAGCCTGCTCGCTCTTCCTTCGCGACTACGGGGTGGAGTTCTGGACCTCCTGGTCGAGCGACGATATCTTCGATCTCCTCAGGATTTCTGAGATTCGCGGAAAGAACAGCCGGAAACTACGAGCGGCTTCCGTCCGTCCGGAGGAACGCGCGGATCTGCTGGAAATCTACCGGCGTTCCGGGGAGAGGGGAATTATTCTGTGGGACATCCATACGAAGGAACCTACAGGAGAAATCGGCAGAAAGCTCGCCCGTCAGAGTATCGCCTGCATGGCCGAGGGGTACCCCTTCGAGGACATGAAGGATTCTGAGTTCGTCCGTTTCGCCGCAGCCACACTCAACTTTCCGGCAGGGCGATTTTTCTACGACACCCTCAAGGGGGTGGGCAGCCTTGTCCGCTATCTTCTTCTCGGCGGCGTGCTGCTGCTCTTCGGAGGCGTCTTCTTCGGGCTTTTTAAACGAATCCGCGGCGCGTTTTTCTCTCCGCCTTCACGCTATACGATCAAAGAGGGGACGGAAAAAACTGAACGGAAGGCGCTGAAAGGTGTTTTTGCCGATGACGAGAGAGCGGATGGAGGCGGAGCCGACGAAACGGCTTCATTTACAGTGGAACCAGAAATGATCGAGGATCCGGAAATTTCCCCCGCAGAAACCGATGATGCAACGGGGAAAGAGGAGGATCTGCAGGAAGAGGACGCCGTATCCGCTGACGAGGAGCTTCAACGCGGGCAATCCGACGAGGAGAGCGCGGGCACGGCTGGAAAATCAACACGACAGAGGAGACGCAAGAAAAGGATGAAAAAAGAGAATGAGTAAAAAGGGAATTCCGGTCCTCACGGTCGACGTGATTCCGGGCAAGAAGTGCGAGTATCTGGGGTGCGTGTCGGCATCCTGCTGTCTTTCGAAGTCGCTGGTGCAGGACGTGGCGTCGAACGTGAAGAACTGGACTGTCGGAGGGGAACTGACCCGGTACACCGATATGATCGACGACGCGGTCAACCTTGTGACGGAGCGCCTCGGCGTGCTGGCGCAGCAGATGGGAGCGAACGCGATCATCGGCTTCCGGCTCTCGACGACAAGCGTCTCCACCGGCGCGGCGGAGCTGATCGCCTACGGAACGGCGGTGCGCTTCCCCGACCTGAACTAAGCGGGCGCCCCGCCGCCGGCGCGCCCTTTTCCCGGCAGCCACATGACGGTGACGGCAACGGCCGTGATAAGGCAAAAGAGTGCGAAAAGACGAAATGCCAAAAGCGTACCGAGGAGCGTCGAGCCGAACCCCATGTAGAGGGGAAGAAGGAACCAGCTCAGATCCATGGAAAAGTGGACCAGCGCCGACGCCTTGGCCCTGAGACGAGCCGGAGCGAGATCCGCAGTGAGCGCAAGATGCGCGGGGTAGCCGTACCCGACGCCGATTCCGTAGAGGAATCCGGAGAGCAGCATCCCGGCAGGTGAATCGACGAAGGAGAGCCAGATGAGGCACGCTGCCATCAGCAGGAACGAGGGGCCGGCGAAGACGGTTCTCGGATAGCGGTTGAACAGGTTTCTCCCTGCTGTACGGACGAAGAGCGCCCCACCCGCCATAGCGAAGACGAACCATGACGGGACAAGCCCTTTCTCCAGCAGCATGCTGCCGAGAAAGACAATGGAGGAGTCGCAGAGGCCGAAG
>JAHDKR010000147.1 GCA_018436785.1 Synergistaceae bacterium
AGAGCGCCCGCGCTGTTTTTGAATGCTGTATTCGCTCCGGCGAAGAAAAGAAAACTTGTCACAAATGGAAGCCAGTCCGGCTCGACATTTTTTCCGTTTTGTGGTACTTTTTTAGCATTATTATTTTCCGCTGCCTGAAAAAGGAGATGGTTCGGTGGATAGCGGAGCGCAACCTTTAAGTAGATCGTTTTTCGCGTAGTACGGCGCCGCAGCGGCCTTCCATTCTGGTAAGCCGAAGCCCGGCGCCCGCCGGGATTTTCATTACCGGAGATCCCTAGCTCACTTTTTTCGGAACGAATACCGCATACTCCGCTTTTCGGACGTTTTTCTCCGGAAGGAGACTATGCTGGCGTCGTGACGTGCAGGGGACAAGGAGGCGTCGTCTATGGATTTGCAGAATAAATTCCTCGCCAGCGTGGACAAACTCTTCGAACGGAAGCAGTTCAAAAGTCTTAAGGAGCTCCTGAGCACGATGGAACCCGCCGATATCGCCGAGATCCTCGCGGAGAAGGCGGCCGCGGAGCGCGCGTTTCTGTTCCGGCTTCTGCCGAAGGACCTCGCGATCGAGGTCTTCGAGTTCATGGAGGGAACCGAGCGCGAGGAGCTGCTCGCGAACTTCACCGACTCGGAAGTGGCCTCCATCATCGAGGAGATGTCCGACGACGACCGCACCGCGCTCTTCGACGAGCTCCCCGCGAAGACGGTGAAAAAACTGCTCGCGCACCTCTCCCCCGAGGAACGGAAGCTGGCCAACGCGCTGCTGAACTATCCGGAGGACTCCGCAGGACGCATCATGACCCCGGAGTTCATCGACCTGAAGGAAGGCATGACCGTCGCCAGAGCGCTGGAGCGTATCCGCGCCACAGCCGCGAAGAAAGAGACCATTTACACGTCCTTCGTAGTGAGCCCCGAACGCCGCCTCAAGGGGACAGTCCACCTCGAAGACCTCATCCTCGCAGCCCCGGAGACGCTCCTGACCGACATCATGGACGGACAGCCCGTCTTCGTCACCACCTCGACCGACCAGGAGGAAGCGGCCAAAATCATGTCCCGCTACGATCTCCAAACACTTCCCGTCGTCGATAAAGAGGAACGCCTTGTCGGGATACTTACCTTCGACGATATCCTCGACGTTATCCAGGAAGAAGCGACCGAGGACTTCGAGCGTATGGCGGGTATCCAGCCCGTCGATGAAAACTACCTTGAAGCGGGCGTGTTCACGCTGGCGCGCAAGCGATTGATATGGCTGCTGGTCTGTATCGCGACGCAGCTTTTCTCTTCGTACATCCTGCAAAGCTACGCATTCGCTCTTGAAAGCGCGGTGGCGCTTGCTTTTTTCATCCCGATGCTGACCGGCACAGGAGGAAATACGGGCACGCAGGCTGCAACGCTCGTCATTCGCGGTTTCACGCTCGGCGAGATCATTAAGTCCGATATACACAAAGTCCTTTATAAAGAGATGCTCTCTGGAATCCTGCTGGGGCTTGCGCTTGCACTGCTGGCCTCACTCCGGGCGTGGACCATGGGAACAGGTTTCGGCGTTGCGCTTACCGTCGCCATCTCGGTTGTCGGCGTTGTGATGCTCGGAAACCTCGTCGGCGCGCTCCTCCCATTCGCCGCAAAAAAACTCAAGCTCGACCCTGCGATCATGTCCGGGCCGTTCATCAGCACCGTCGTCGACATCCTCGGCCTGCTGCTCTACTTCGAGGTCGCCCGGCGCGTGCTCCATCTGGGGTAGCTCTTACTTCTCCAGCTTCATATCTCCGGGGCGGATGCGCCCGGTCTTCCTCAACAACTCGACGAAGAGCAGAGAGAGCGCGGCGGGCAGGAGAAAGTGCAGCAGCAGGACCCCGGGCCATGCGGCAACGCCCATCGTCTCGAACGTCGAAACCTGCCCCACGAGGCCGCTGGTTCCCATTCCGGCGCCGACCCGGCTATTCTCCATCCTGAAGAACACCGTGGACACCGGCCCCAGCACAGCGGAGGCAAGGGTGGGCGGAATCCATATCCACGGGTTCCGTATGATGTTGGGAATTTGGATCATCGAGGTGCCAAGCCCCTGCGAAAAGAGACCGCCAATGCCGTTGTCCCTGTAGCTCGCCACGGCGAACCCGATCATCTGGCAGCAGCACCCCGTGGTCGAGGCCCCGGCAGCCAGCCCCGAGAGACCGAGAGAGATGGAGAGCGCCGCGCTGCTAATCGGCAGCGTAAGCGCAACGCCCATCATCACCGAGACGAGGATGCCCATCGGGATCGGGTGCAGCGTTGTCGCGACGTTGATCGCGTTCCCTATCCAGTACATCATCCCCGCAATGAACGGACCGGCTACAACCCCCGCCAACCCGCCGACGAGAATTGTCCCCGCGGGCACGACGATGATGTCCATCCCCGTCTTCCCGGCGATCCGTTTCGAAAACTCCGCTCCTGCAAGCGAAGCGACCAGCGCTCCCACCGGCTCGCCGATAGCGACGGCCACGGCGCCGCCCTCGAAGGAGAACGTTCCCGCGCCCACGGCTCCAGCAATCAGCGAGGAGAAGAGTCCTAGAGGCGGCGCGCCCACCGCAAACGCAACGCCGGCGCCGATCGCCGGTCCCATGAGAAGCTGGGCTATCCTGCCGAATAGCTCCACCGAGGGCATTGAAAGCAGCCCCCCGGCCTGCCGGAGTATCAGGCCGATGATGAGCGAGGCGAAGAGTCCGAGCGCCATACCGTTGGAGACCTTGACGAGGTATCCGCGGAAGGCGCCCTTCCGGCCAACCTCTTCAGCGGAAGAGAGCGTTTCGTTCATTGCAAGCACCACCTTTGTCAGCTGACTTTACACCTGACAAAAGCATACACCCTTATTTCTCTTCCAGCAAGTAGTTCTTTTCGCGCAGGCCGTCGAGAACCGAGCTCCAGGTAGTTTCATCGGGCACTTCGAGCGTGTGCAGGTGCACGCCTCCCGTGAGCGTCGAAAGCGGTTCCCCGTCGCTCTCGCGCATCTTTTCCATGAAGCGGTCCACATCGCTCCGGGTAAAGATCATCAGGTTCCCGGCGATCTCCCCGTAGAGAGGGTGCTCGACGATGACATTGAGCACCCTCGCCCCCCGGTCGACCATGATACGAAGCTCCTCCTCCATCGACGAGCTGTCGTTGTGCCTGGTCACCACCGTCTTTGTCAGCATCCCGGACACTCTTCCCGGCAGGAGCAAGTACCCCTGGGGAGTGGCGACGATACTCGCCCCCTCCGCCCGCAGAACGGCGATATCCTGCACGATGATCTGCCGGCTCACGGAAAAGAGCGAAGCGAGCATCGCCCCCTTGACCGGCCCTCCGGCGAGCGCGAGCTGCTCCCGAATACGCATCCGCCGTTCTCCGCTGTTCACTGTGCTTCACCTCCAGGCAGCCACTTCTTGAGAATTTCCTCCAACACATTCATCTTCATCGGCTTTGTGATATAGTCGTCCATTCCCGCCGCGAAGCACTCCTCTCTGTCGCCGGGGGCCGTGCGTGCGGTCATCGCAATCACCGGAATGTCGGGGCGTCCGATTTCCCTGTACCCGCTCCGAATTCGCTTCACTGCGTCGATCCCGTCGAGAACGGGCATTTGCACATCCATGAAGACCAGGTCGAATGCCTCCCGGCGCAGGAGATCCAGCGCTTCGAATCCGTCATGCGCCGCCGAGACCGAACAGCCAAGCCGCTGCAGCATGACGGAGGCCACCTTCCGGTTGACTTCGCTGTCCTCGACGAGAAGGACTTTCGCCTTCCTGCCGGCCGGCGCAGCCCCCGTATTCTCGCTGTATATCCTGCCGGCGCGTTCTGTGCCCGAGAGGAGAAGATTCTTCAAGGCGTTTCTCTTGACAGGTTTGGGCACAAAATCGGCGTACCCTGCATCGCTGAGCGCCGCCCTCCTCCATCGCCTTGAAGGGTAGTCGAGCAGGTAGAATGACGAAACGCTCCGGAGCCTCTCCGGAAGCGCGCGAGGGGAAAAGGGGGTGTCTTCCGGAACGCTGCTCCCGTCGACAAGCACGACGGAAAAAGGCCGTTCCGCGTCCAGAGCCCCGGCAAGACACGCCTCGACCCCTTCACGTTCCGCCGACGCAACGGCGCAGAGCCAGCGCTCCAGGTGCGTCGTTACGGAGCGCCTCCATCCGGACGTTCCTCCGACAAGCAGGACGGGGGTATTCATCAGATTCGGATCAACAGGGAGATCCTCGATGTCGCCGTGGTCGATTTTGTCGAGGGGGACTTCAAACCAAAAAAGAGCGCCGCCGGACTGCCCGTCCTTCATACCGATGTTTCCTCCCATGAGTTCGACGAGCCCCCTCGAAATGGCAAGTCCGAGCCCGGTTCCGCCGAAGCGTCTGGTGATGGAGGCGTCAACCTGGGAAAACGGTCTGAACAGGAGCTCCTTCTTCTCCTCCGGAACGCCGATGCCGGTATCCGCAACCTCGAAACGAAGAAGCGTCCTGAGGATACCGTCTTGAGCAAGGGAGACGGCAAGCGAGATTTCTCCGGTATCGGTGAATTTCACGGCGTTGGAGAGCAGGTTGCCGAGCACCTGCCGAAGACGCGAGGCGTCCCCGCGGAAGAATGCGGGAACGTCCGGTTCGACGACGGCGTAGACATCGAGGTTCTTCTCCCGTCCTTTCACCGCAGTCTGCACCGTCAGATCCTCGACGAGTTCCTGAAGATTGAACGGGGCGCTTTCCAGCGTCAACCGCTCCGCTTCTATCTTCGAGAAGTCCAGCAGGTCGTCGAGCAGCTCCATCAGATGATCGGCGCTGCTGCTGATCGTCTCTCCGAAATCCCGCTGTTCCATGGAGAGCCCCGTATCCAGCAGGAGTTCGACCATCCCGAGGATTCCGTTCATGGGCGTGCGTATCTCGTGACTCATGTTCGCCAGAAAAGCGCTCTTCGCCCGGCTGGACTCCTCGGCCCGGAGCGCAAGCATACGGGCCGTTGCGCTCGTCTCGGCAAGTTCCGCGTTCTTCGCTTCAAGCTCTTCGAGAACGCGCGCAAGGCGCTCCTCGTTCCGTTTTCTTGCCGTGCAGTCGCGCAGCTGCTCCACAACGCACCGGACACTACCTGCGTCGTCCTTCACCGGGATGGCGCGCACCTCGAACCACACGTCAAGCTCCGGAACGTATTTCTCTCCCTCCTGGGCATTTCCCGTTCTGATGGCCTTGAGCGAGAGGCAATCGTCGCAGGGCTCTTTTCTCCCGAGGAGCGCATAACAGTTCCGGCCGATCGTTCCTTCGGAAGACGCATGCAGGAAATCGAGCCCCGCCTTGTTGTAAAAGAGAATCTCAAGCTGCGGACTCTGTACGGAAACAATATCGGGGATGACGTCGAGCACGGCCCTCAGCATGCCCGCGTCTTGACGCCACATTGCGGCGGCGCCGTCGTCGAAAAGAGTGTCATTGCTAAATTCGGTCATTTCGGCATCACCTCGCAATCCTCCGCTCAGGCCGTCCCTTCGGAGAGCGGCGAATTTCTTCCTTTTCAAGATAGAGCACAAAACGGGTCGACAGTAAAAGAGTATGCTACCATATTCCACGTACAGCCACCATCACGAAGGAGAGATCAGTATGAAAAGCCATACGGAATACCTCTGGTTCGAGACAAAGAAACGCAAGGAACTCGTGCACATCACCCCGGCGCTCCAGGACATTCTGGGGCGGAGCGGTATCGGCGAAGGGATGATGCTCGTCTCCGCCATGCACATCACCGCCGGAATTATCGTCAACGACAATGAATCCGGCCTTCACGAGGATATCATGAGCTGGCTGGAAAGGACAGCCCCGGAAGATCCGTCCTATCTTCATCACAGAACAGGGGAGGACAACGGCGACGCCCATCTGAAGCGCATCTTGATCCACCATCAGGCGATTCTTCCGGTAACGGAGGGCAGGCTCGACCTCGGGCCCTGGGAGCGCTGTTTCTACGCCGAGTTCGACGGCCGCCGCCGCAAGCGCGTGGTCGTCAAGGTCATGGGGGAGTAAGATCATGAAACTCTTTTCATCCATCGCGCTGCTCGCGCTCTTGACGCTGCTGCTCCCCCGCCCGGCGAGGGCGGACGAGCCTCTCATCCCTATGGAGGATTTCTTCCGAAATCCGGAGCAGAGCGGCTTCCAGCTCTCTCCGAACGGGGAGTACATCTCGTTCATGAAGCCGTGGGAGCGGCGTATGAACATCTTCGTCCAGAAAATCGGCGCGGAGGAAGCCGTGCGCGTAACCTCCGCGACGGAGCGGGATATCCCGGCCTACTTCTGGTCGGGGAACGACAGGATCGTCTACCTTCAGGACAGGGGCGGCGATGAAAACTACCGGCTCTACGCCGTCTCGTCCGACGGAACCGAGTCGCGCGAGCTGACGCCGTTCGAGAATACCCGCGTGACCATCGTCGACAGCCTTGAGGAGCAGGACGACTTTCTCCTGATCGGCATGAACCGAAGGGACCAGCGCCTCTTCGACGTCTATCGGCTGAACCTGGCGACGGGAGATCTGACGCTGCTGGAGGAGAACCCGGGGGATATCGCGGGGTGGATGACGGACCACGATGGAAAGTTGCGGGTCGCGGTGCGCTCCGACGGAGTGAACACGTCGCTTCTCTACCGCGACAAGGAGGACGAGCCCTTCCGGAACATCCTGACCACGGACTTCCGAGAAAGCGTGTCGCCGCTCTTCTTCACGTTCGACAACAAAAAACTCTACGTCGCGTCGAACCTCGGGCGGGACAAGTCGGCGATCTTCGTCTTCGACCCGCAGACTGTCGAGCACGAGGAGCTGCTCTTCGAACACCCGGATGTCGACGTGAGTTCGCTCTTCCGCTCCCGGAAGCGAAAGGTGATCACCGGAACGGGCTTCACAACGGACCGCTTTCGCTACCACTTCTTCGACGAGCAGCGAGCCGCACTCCAGAAGGAGCTGGAAGAGCGCCTTCCTGACGACGAGGTCGTCGTCGCCTCCATGAGCCGGGACGAGACGAAAGTGCTGGTGTACGCGGGGAGCGACCGGACCCGCGGGACCTACTTCTTTTTCGACAGAGAGACGAAGGACTTCCGGAAGCTGGCGGAGCTGGCGCCATGGCTGCCGAAAGAGCGCATGGCGCCGATGAAGCATGTGTCCTACACATCGAGGGACGGGCTGACGATCCACGGCTACCTGACGCTCCCTCTCGGAAAGGAGCCGAAGAACCTCCCCGTGGTGATCCACCCGCACGGAGGCCCGTGGGTACGCGACGGATGGGGGTTCGACCCGCAGGTACAGTTCCTCGCCAACAGGGGGCTCGCAGTGCTGCAGATGAACTTCCGCGGCTCCACAGGCTACGGAAGGGCGTTCTGGGAAGCGGGGTTCAAAGAGTGGGGCAGGTCGATGCAGGACGACGTCACCGACGGCGTGCTCTGGCTGATCAACCAGGGGATCGCGGATCCGAAGCGGGTCGGCATCTACGGCGCTTCCTACGGCGGGTACGCCGTGCTCGCAGGTCTTGCCTTCACCCCCGACCTGTACGCGTGCGGGGTTGATTATGTCGGCGTTTCGAACATCTTCACGCTGCTGGAGACCATCCCCCCCTACTGGGAGATTGGGCGGCAGATGCTCTACGAGCAGATCGGCGACCCGGAAAAAGACAAGGAGCTGCTGAAAGCGGCTTCCCCTGTCTTCCATGCGGACAGAATCACGGCGCCGCTCTTTGTCGCCCAGGGAGCGAACGACCCGAGGGTGAAGAAGGCGGAGTCGGACCAGATCGTCGAAGCGCTGCGCAGCAGGGGGATCGAGGTCGAGTACATGGTGAAGGAGAACGAGGGGCACGGCTTCCGCAACGAGGAGAACCGGTTCGACTTTTACCGCGCTATGGAGCGCTTCCTCGCAACGCACCTTGGGAGCCTCTCCGAACAACACTGATCATCCGCCCCGTCGCTTTCAGGCGACGATGAGAGCACACAAGAAGAGCGCCGCCCGCTGGTTCGCCGAACCGTGCGCAGCGGCGCTCATTTTTTTCGGACACTGCCGCCCTCCCCTACTCCTCGTTCCGTCCCTCCCGCAGCCAGTCGATCCAGTAGAGGTCCGTCCGGCGGCTGTGCAGGTTCCGTACGCTCCCCTGCAGACGCAGCTCCTTGAGCAGTTCGACGTCGAGATCAGCGATCAGCGCCATTTCAGTATTCGGCGTCGCCTCCGCCGCCACGGCGTCGTGAGGGAATGCGAAATCGGACGGAGTGAAGATGGCGGACTGCGCGTACTGAATGTCCATGTTCTCCACCTTCGGAATGTTCCCTACGCTGCCTGCGATGGCCACGTAGCACTCGTTCTCGATGGCGCGGGCCTGGGCGCAGCGGCGCACACGCAGGTAGGCGTTCTTGGTGTCCGTCCAGAAGGGGATGAGGAGAAGGTCCATTCCCTTGATGGCGAGGTAGCGCGCCAGCTCCGGGAACTCCACATCGTAGCAGATGAGGATGCCGACCTTGCCGACGTCCGTCTGAAAGACCTTAAGGTCGTGCCCCCCCTGCAACCCCCAGCAGCGGTACTCGTCGGGTGTGATGTGGAGCTTGTACTGCTGGTCCCATGTGCCGTCGCGGCGGCAGAGGAAGGTGACGTTGTAGAGCCTGTTGTTCCGGAGCTCCGGCACGCTTCCCGAGACGATGTGGATGTTGTAGGCCACCGCCATCTCCACGAGGTTCCTGCGAAGATCGGCCGTGTACCCTGCGAGCAGACGCATGGCCTCCGCGGGATCTTCCTGGTCGAACTGCGCGAGCAGCGGCGCGTTGAACAGCTCGGGGAAGAGCATAAGGTCGGTGTTGTAGCCGGCCTGGGTATCCACAAAAAACTCCACCTGCTGCAGAAAATCCTCGAAGGACTCGAAGCTCCGCATCTGCCACTGGACCACGCCGAGGCGCATATAGGTCTTCACTTTGGAAATGAGGCGCTGCCGCTCCTCGTAGTAGATATTGTTCCATTCGAGAATAACGCCGTACCCCTTCGAGCTGTAGTCCTCCGGCCAGTAGTTCTCCACGATCTTCTTGTAGTGGAAGTCGTTGCTCACCTGGAACGTCAGCACCGGATCGGAGATCTCCCGGTTGTTCACCATACGGATATACTGCTGCGGCGTTTTCTTCTCCGCCCACTCAGCGTACCCGGGGATTCTGCCGCCGATGATGATCCCCTTCAGATTGAGCGTCTCGCACTGCTCCTTCCGCGCGTCGTAAAGACGTCGGCCCAGGCGTTTCTCTCTATAGTCGGGAGAGACGAAGATATCGATTCCGTAGAGGTAGTCTCCTTCCGGATCATGGTTTTTCAGGTATCCGTCACCGACGATATCCCTGTACGTATGCCGGTCGCCGTAGCGGGAGTAGTCGATGATGAGAGAGAGCGCGCCTGCAACCACCCGTCCTTTGTCCTCTATGCAGAGCTGCCCCTCGGGGAAACGGGAGATCATGGCGGCAAACTGTTCTTTTGTCCAGGCGCCCCCCATCTTGGGGTATATCCTGTCCATGATGCGCTTGACTTCGTCGTAATCATCAACGGCGAACTGGCGGAGCTCAAGCTCATGCTGGTAGCGTTTTTTTGCCATCGGCTCTTCATTCCTTTCAACTTCCGTATTCTGCTATTATACGTTGACGACATGCAAAAAACACCCGCAAACGGAGGAAGCGAACCCAGGCTCTTCAGTTTTTTCCGTGCATCTTTCTCTTTTCCGGAAATCAGCCCTCAACGACACAACACGTTGAAAACGCCGCACATCCGGGAAAAACTGTTTCGGCAGGTTCATATATGCTACAATACCTTGAGGAAAAGAAAAACATTCCGGATTCTCCGGGACATACCTCTAAAGGGAGATGAAAGCCGGCATGGAGCGCTGCGGCGGAGTACACTTCGAAAAGGTTGTCAACAAGAGTCCCGTGACTTCTTTCATCTGGCTCCCCTCCGAAAACGGGAAACCGTGTTTTGTATCGGAAGCCATACGCTCGTTCGGCTACGCGCCGGAGGACTTCACATCCGGGAAAATCAGATACGCCGATCTTCTTCACCCGGACGATGTCGCCGCTTTCTCATTCTCGCCCGGCTCCGAACCCCAAATCTACAGGATCTCCGACTCGGAAGGGGCGTGGCGCTGGGTCTTTCACCGGTCGTGCCTAATCGGCGAAGAAGAGGGCTACCCGGAGGAGCTCTTGTGGAATATCTCGGATATTACCTATTACAAAGAGGCCGACGAAGAGCTGCGAAAAAATGAATCGAAGCTCAAGGCGCTTATGAAGGCAATCCCGGCGATTCTCCTCGTCATTGACGAAGACGGACGGTACATCGACGTCTCGGGTTCCTCCGAAGCGGCTCTCCTCACGGCGTCCTCGGAGCTGATCGGAAAAACCGTCCACGAGTCGTTCCCGAATGAGAAAGCGGAGGAGCTGATGGCGCCGCTGAAACGCTGCGTCGAGACCGGCGCCCCACAGTTCGCAGCCTATGACATCGACATCGGCGGGAATAAATATTTTCAGGAAGCCCGCATCTCCCTCCTGCCGGAGCTTGTGGAGGGCAAACGGACCGTGATCTGCGTCGCCCTCGACGTCACCGCGCAGAAAGAGCTTGAGGAGGAGATCCTCCTCCAAACCGGACACAACCCGATCGACGGAAGCTCGAACAGGACGCATTTCAACAGGGCGTTCCTTTTCTCCCTCGCCGAGGCGCAGCGAACGGGCGGAACGCTGGCTTTCTTCATGATCGATCTCGACCATTTCAACACTGTAAACGAGACCATCGGGAGAGAGATGGCCGACCTTCTACTCAAGGGTATAGGGCAGCGGCTTCAGAAGGTGTGCCGGCAGGACGACATTCTCTACCGCATGGAGGGCGTCAACTACTACCTCATACTGCCGAAGCCGGGAACCAGGGAAGACATGGGGGCCGTTGCGGAGCGCTTCCTGGAAACAATCAGGGGAGCGTCCTCGGGATACACCGGCTCATTCAAGCTTTCCGCCACCATTGGCATCAGCGTCTTCCCGGAAGACGGGCAGGACGCGAAAACGCTGCTCAGAACGGCGGAAGCGGCTCTTTCCGCAGGAAAAGCGGAGGGCGGCAACTGCTACAGATTCGCTGAGAAACCCGCCAGGTAATTTTTCTCCGCCACTGCACATGAATATGACGCGAGGCCCCTTTTCAGGGGCCTCGTTCTGTCTGCACCCGAAAGAGCGACTACCTGCAGAGGAGAATGGAGAGGTCGTTCACGTTCGTTCCGGTGGGCCCCGTTTTGACAAGGCCTCCGCAGGCATCGAGCGCATGATAGGAGTCGTTGTCGGCAAGCAGAGCTTCGGCATCAAGTCCGAGACCGGAAAGCACGCCGATCGTCCCGCCGTCCACCACGCCACCCGCCGCGTCCGTCGGCCCGTCCGTGCCGTCGGAACCGACGGAAATCACCGCCGTATCCGCAAGCCCCTTGATGCCGAAGGCCGCAGCCAGAGCCATCTCCTGGTTCCGTCCGCCCTTTCCCTTCCCCTTGAGCCGGACGATCGTCTCCCCGCCGAGGAGCAGGGCGCACGGAGGCGACGCCGGGTTTCCGGAAGACCGGATCTCCTTCGCCATAGCGGCGATGAAGGCCCCCGCTTCGCGGGCCTCGCAGTTCAGCGTCGTCGTCAGCAGGAGCGGCGCATAGCCGAGTGCGGCGACCTCGCGCTCCGCTGCTTTGCAGAGCGCCGTCACGCTCCCGGTAATGAGCGTGGTCACGTTTTCAAGCGATTTCGGGGTCTCCTTCTCCAAAGCTTTCTGAAGTACCGGGCTCAACGACAGCCCGTACTTCCCGACAATCCTCGACGCGTCGGCGGCCGTCGAACCGTCCGGATAGGCCGGGCCGGAGGCGATGCTGTCGAGTCTGTCGCCGAGAACGTCGGAGAGCACCACCGAAAAGACGTGCGCCGGAGCGACGAACTGAGCGAACCGCCCCCCCTTGACCGAGGAGAGCCGCTTTCGTATCGTGTTGATCTCGACGATGTCGGCGCCGCATGCGAGCAGCTGGTCGGTCACTCCGACGAGATCCCGGAGGGTAATCCCCTCGCCCGGCTTCTCGAAGAGGGCCGAGCCGCCGCCGGAGACGAGGAAGAGCACAGTATCCTCCGCGGAGAGTCCGCCGACCCTTTCGAGCGCACGGGCCGTGCCCTTGATCGTGTTCTCGTCCGGAAACGGGTGCCCCGCTTCGAAAATCTCGACGCCCTTTATCGGGCCGTTGCTGTGTCCGTACTTCGTTACGACGACGCCGCCATCGAGCCGGTCTCCAAGCGTCTCCGCAGCGGCCTTCGCCATCCGCCACGCCGCTTTGCCGATGGCAGTGAGCACGATCCTCCCCCCGGACTGCGCACGCGCTGAAAAAGCCTCTCCGCGCAGCGCCGCCTCCACGGCGTTTTCCGGGAGCACGGCCTCTATGGCCTTCTGCGCAATGTGTAAGGCATCCTGCCGAACATCCGTCATTCCTTCTCCTCCTCAGTTTTTATTTCGCCGCCAGCACGGAGAAACACTCCGCCATCGTCCGTTCGCCGCCGAACGAGCCCGTTCGCGCATCCCTGTTTTTTCAGGAAGAGAACGCATCGACGATCACTGCCACGCCGTCCGGGATGACGGTGACCGATGCGTCCGGTTTTCCGAGGATTCGCTCCGCCATCGACAAGGCCTCCTCCAGGGACGGGGCCCACTGCATGTTGAGATGCTCCGCCATCTCCTTGGGGGCCGAGGTCACCATGATCACGGTGAAATCCATCAGCACTCTGGCGAATATCTGGATCTGCCACTGATCCGGCTCCGTCTGATTTCTTCCCCTCGCCATGATCATATCCATGATCCCCTTCGGCGTCGGAATCGTCTCGAAGGTCCGGTAGAAGGCTTCGCCGCCGTGACCGTCGCTGCATTCGGCGGCGACGATGATGACGCCCCCCTTGGTGCACGACGCCTCCCCCGCGGTCATGCTCTTCACCGCCTGATAGAGGTTCTGATCCAGGGGATACCCCGCGTTGCTCGTGACGACAATGTCGGCGGGAACGGCCTTGACCCTGCCGTACTTGCCGACGAACGCGCACCCTTCCTCGTGCGCCGCTTCCATGTCGCCGCTGAAGGCCGCCGCGATATGCTTCTCCGCGTCGATGACGACGTTGCAGACGAACGCCAGCCCGACCTTCCGGGCGGCGAAGACCATGTCGCCGTGGATGGGGTTGCCCTCGAGAATTCCGGTTCTGGCCCTTTCGTGCGCAATAAACTCCGCGCAGTGATTCGCCATCACCGTCGTGTAGCTTGCCACGCCGGGAAGCACGCTCTTGCGGCCTCCCGAGAAACCGGCGAAGAAGTGCGGCTCGATGAACCCCTCCGCGACGAGCAGGTCGGCCTCGACCGCCAGCTTATTGAGTATCAAATCGCCTCCGGAAGGCAAGGTTCCTACGTGAACGAGACTCGCATCGTCATGGCTGTCGTGGACAACAATGCGCTCGTTCTTCACAATCTCGGTCCCATACTTCTTCAGGAGCTCCCCTGGGGTGGTGGCGCGGTGTCCTCCGGTAGAGACAAGGATGGTGATTTCGGCATCGGGGTTCCCCGCCCGCACCTCTTCGAGGAGCAGCGGCATGATAATGGCGCTTGGAACGGGGCGGGTATGGTCGCTTGAGATAATCACGACGTTCTTTTTTCCCTCCGCGAGCTCTCGTAGGCCGAGGGAACCGATCGGGTTTTCGAGGGATTTTCTGACGATTTGGCGCTCCGGCGCATCGGCTTTCAGTTCGTGAAGACTCGAAACGAGAACCGCTTTCAAACGGCTGTCGGGTATATCGCAGGAAAGAGCCGACGTTCCGTACGGAATGGATACTCGCATGTGCACTCGCCTCCTGTTGAAAAATCATTCTGCTGCCGCACGCTACCTTTTGAAAATTCCAATACACATTATTAAGACAATTGAACAAGAGGTCAAGAGGCGCATGCAAGAATTGACTTTATTAGGGCGTTTTCCTTTTTGAGTTTCCGGTGAAAGGCTGGTCAATCATGCACGTCTGCCGCAAAGGCAAACGCGCTTCTTTGGTGTTTCTTCGTGCGGTACATGGCGAGGTCCGCCTTTTTCAGGAGCATCTCGATATCGTCGCCGTCATCTGGGAAGATGCTGATCCCCACGGATATCTGGAGCCGTATCGAACCTGAATTCATGGGGAAGGGAGTATCGAAGAACTCCAGGAGCCGCTCCGCAATGCGCTGTACTTCAGCGCGGTCCCCCGTTTCGGGGAGAATCACTGTGAATTCGTCACCGCCAAGGCGGCAGATGGTGTCCATCTCCCGGAAGACCTTTCTCAGACGTTCTGCGGCTTCTTTCAGCAGATCGTCGCCGACATCATGACCGTACGTATCGTTGACGACCTTAAAATTGTCCAGGTCAATAAAGAGCAGCGAGACCTTTCTCTTTTTTCGGCGTGCATACGCAATCGCCTGGGAGAATCTATCATAAAAAAGATAGCGGTTCGGCAGCCCGGTCAGATAGTCGTGCGTCGCCTGGAAGCGGATCTGATCCTCCAGCTCCCGCCGTTCGGTGACGTCGGAGTGGGTGCCGGCTATCCGAAGCGGTTTTCTCGCGTCGTCCCTGAGAACAACGCGGGCGCGCTCCAAAATCCACCTGACAGTCCCGTCGCCGCCCGGCACGCGGTACTCGACTCTGTACCCCTGCGTATCTCCGGCAAGGCACTTCTGCTTCTTGTACCGGACCTTCTCCACATCATCCGGGTGAATGAGCCGTTCCCACCCCTCCATCCACCGCATCTCCGGCGGGCAGGCGGCGACGTCGGCGGCGCATCCGAGAATCTCCATCGAAAGCGGCGAAAGATCGACCTCTCCCGAAGCGACGTCCCACATCCATATTCCTTCGCCGACACCCTCAAGGGCGTGTTTGAGCATACTCTCGCTGGAACGAAGCTCTTCCTCGGCGCGCATCCGTTCGGCGATCTCCATCTTCATCTCGTCGTTCGCCTGCGCCAGCTCTCTGGTACGAGTCTCCACCTGTTCCTCCAGAACCACGTGATACCGTTCAAGCTCGTTCCGCGAGTCCTCCAGCTGCGCCATCTTCGAGGAGAGATCTCTGTTGAGACTGCGAAGATTCCGGTACAGCTCAAAGCTCTCCAGAGCTCCCGCGCTTGCAGTCAGAGCGACGGAGAGAAGAGAGAGGGCGTAGTCCGAGATCTCCTCCCACCCCTTGTCCATGACCCCTACCAGCATGCCCCGCGTCCTTGAGATGGTGGAGAGCACGTGGAGCAGCAGCGGAGCGCGCTTTTCCTTGAATTCGGTGAGGACAGGTTTGCGCCTCTTGATCGCCCAGACGAACGTTCTGTCCTCGATGAGAGTAGCAACACGCTTCTCCAGCTCGGGAAGCGCATCGGGCGGGGAGCAGTACGCGGGGTAGAATGAAGAGTCGTCGCCGACGAGATATATCACGGCCGCTTTCAGAGGGATAAGCCCCTGCACTCGCTTGACAGTCTCCCGGAGAATCGGCAGCGGGTCTTCGAGCTTGTTCATGCTGGTGTCGAAGTGCCCCAACGAAGCAGCGGCATCAAGCGCCTCGATGCCGAATGCTTTTTCCTGCCAGAGGTATGCGTTCTGTTCCTCCAGGCGGCGGAGGCGTTCCTCCATAAAAGAGATGCGATTGCGACGGAGCATGCTATGCGCCTCCGTTTCCGAGAAACGCATTCGTAATGTCCTCTATCTGGCGGCCTCCCTGAAGGATCACCGGCTGGAAGACGGCCGCTGAAAGCCCCGTCTCCGCCCATATCTCCGGCGAGATCTGGGGCATCACGACCGAGCCGCTCCCGCTGAATCCTGTCGCCATGGCGAGCGCATCCGCCGACGCCAGAAGCGCAGGATCAAGAGGAGAGGAAGAGGAAAGCGGGGAGTGATGAAACCGTACGGCGTTTTCGAGAGGCGAGGGAATTTTCCACTCCCGCAACAGCAACGCCCCGAGATAGGCGTGGTCGAAGCCGAGGATCTCCCGCTCCGCTTCGCAGAGGGGAATTTTCTTGGCAAGAGCCAATTCGATGGCGTTCCGCGCCGAAAGGGGCACCTGACGGAAGAGCACGAGCTTTCCCAGGTCGTGCAGCAGTCCGGAGACGAAGAGACGTTCCTCGGAAACGCCGATCTTCTCCGAGGCCATCAGACGGGCGTAGACGCCGCAGGCCACGGAGTGCCTCCAGAAGCTCTTCATGTCCACATATTCCGAGGGGATGTCGTTGAAGTACTGGACGGCCGCAACCCCGAGCGCCAACGTCGAAAGCTCGCGGGTTCCGACGATCGCAACGGCCCGCGTCACGGTCTCTATCTTGGAGGGGAAGCCGTAGAACGCGCTGTTGACAAGACGAAGAAGCCGGGAAAGAAGACTGGTATCCTTCCCGACGGCCTCGGCTATATGGGAGGCGGAGCTGCGGGTTGAATTGATCACCTCCATGATCCGGTAGTACACATCGGGGAGAGAGGCAAGCTGCAGCTCCCTGGAGACGAGATCGGAGGCTGTCACAGACAGATTGGGAATATTCGAGGACAACCGGCGCGCGGGGCTGCGGGGCTGTTGCGCCTGCGCCCCGCGCTGCGACCGGTCGCGCATCAGGGCTGCAGTTGTCCGTTCCATGGCGACAGAGTAGAAATCTTTCATCGGCGAAGTCGACGGAGTGGAGGGGAAGAGCGTCTCCAGCGAGCGCCCGGCCTCCTGCACAACCTCGGGAGGCATTGAGGCTGCGGCATCCTTCAGAGGCTCCGCAGGGAGATCTCCCTCAACGGACGCCTCTACAACCCCCCAGACCTTCATCGTCTGAATATGCTTCTCCGTAAGCACAATACCCCTTGGGAGAAGAAAGCGGCCGTTGAAAGCCAGCAGATTCTTCTCCAGTACCATGCCCGCTTGCAACTGATCGACATGAAGCAGACCCATGAAAATCGACTCCCTCTATACCCTCTGCAGATACAAATATGTTTCTTTTGATTGTAACACGAAGAGAGCGGAAAACAGAGAGGGGAGTTCCTCTCTTCATCGTATATTCATCAACGAAGCGACTCTCTCCATCGCCTCCTCCCTCGAAGCGAATCCCTTGAGAAGATGTTCGGTCCGAAGAGCCTTCAAGAGTCTCCCCACCTCCGGACCTGAAGAGAGCGCATACCGCTCCATCAGCTCATCTCCGGAGGGAATGAGCGCTTCTTCCGTCCGGAGGCGAGCGGCGAGGCGGCCGAAACGCTCCCGGAAAAGAGCCATGCGCCTGCGCGGGACATGCACTCGGCAGAGAGCGCCGAAAAGAGCAAAAACCGACTCCCAGAAGGGCTCGCCGTGAGCAAGAAGCAGATCGGCCATCTCCGCCCGCGACATGTTCGCCGCAGGGGCGGCCCTCCTGCACACAAGCGCCGCGCATCCCGAGCACACCCGTTTCGGCCAGCGCCATCCTTCCAGTATTGCGCGGACCGAGGAGGCGCCTTCGAGGTCGGGGAAGGAGAGCTTCCTCCGGAACGAGGCGAGAAGCGCCGTCCGTCTGAGAAGGGGTTCTTTCCGGTCGTCAAGCCTCTTCACCGATTGAAGAAGAAGCGCCGGCCCCCCCGGCCCGCCGCCGAACAGGGAACGGAGAATATGAAGCGTGCGGCTTGCCGCCAGACCGCGCAGGAAAAGCCCCGGATCGCCTTCGAGCCCGAAACGCACTTCTTTTCCTATCCGTTCGGGGGCGCAACGGGCAAACGACGGCGCCGCGGCCCTCACGCCGGAATAGGCGCCCCCGGCCACGGAAAAGCCGGGAAGCGTCGCCGCGAAACGCGGCAAACGAAGCGCCCTGAGCGGATCTTCCCTGAGCCGGTCTGCTGCGCTCCCGTTGAAGCGCAGCAGCCGAAGCTCGATATCCCGTTTGCTGCGGCGGGTTCCGACAAGCTCGCCTGTGGAGCGGAGGGCGAGCGCGTTCACCGTGAAGTCACGGCGCGCCAGGTCCGTTTCAAGTGAGCCCCCGCAGAAGGATGTGATTTCACAGCGCCCCTCTCCGCAGGGAACAAGAAAGACCGTCTTTCCCTCTGGTCCGACGCTCTTCCCGCCGGGGAAAAGCGCGGCGAGATCGGAAAAGGAGGCCTCCGTCGCGATGTCGATATCCCCGGGAGTCCGTCCAAGAAGAAGATCCCGCACGGCGCCCCCCACGAGAACGCTTTCGAAACCGGCGCGCTCAAGCAGACGGAGCACCTCCACTCCTTGCGACGGCACGCGTTTCATCATACCTTCGACGGTACTTCCTCTAACGGCTTGCCGTACAACATCGCCATTCCGTTCGACTTGTGTTTGATCTTATACCCTACGAAGCCGTCGGCAAAGACCTTTGGATGGTAGTCGTAGTTTCTGAGGAGTATCTCCTTGTGCCCCCGCGTCTTTATCGCACCCGGTTTCCTCAGGTTCTTGTAGAGTACGAAACGGTGATGCCCGCCGTACTTCTGCTTGAACTTGATCGCGGAAAAACCGCACTTCAGCACGTTCGTCAGGCTGAAGATATTCTTCGGCGACACCGTGGTGTGCAGATGGTATCTGTTCGGGTACATAAGGCTCTCGGTGAAAAGATACGTAAAGAACTGAATGCTGTTGCCCCTGAAGGAAGAGTCCGTAACGCAAAAATCCATCACGGCGACGTGGTCCGCTTCGCCGGGGTCCAGATCGAGATCGACCACCGCGTCGTCCACAAACTCTTTGACATAGGAGACGGCCCGGAGGGCGATGAGATTTCCCTCCGCAAAGACCCCGACGACGACGCCTTCCCCCATGATGCTCTCCGCGATCGTGTTCTCTTCGGCGAAAAAATCCGCGTCGCCGATCTCGTCGGATATCCTTTTATGGAAGACGACGGCCTGCTCTATGTCGCTCTCCCCCAAGCCCCGCATGGTGCACAGAATGGGGGCGACGTACCCCACGCCTCTTTTTTGAAGAAAGAACTGCTGGACGTTGTAAGCCATCGATTCACCGGCCCTTCCCATGTGTGGATGCACTTCATCGTTTGCTGTTTCGGTGTATATTATACAAAACGAATCGAGAGGAGAGAAGATGGTGAGCGCAACAACATTCACACAGTGCGGAAAATACAGCCGATTGGATATCGAGAAGGCCCTCGCGGCGCTGTTGCAAGAGTTCGGGGGTATGAAAAATATTATATCCCCGGGGGACAGCGTCCTGCTGAAGGCGAATATGCTTTCCGCCTCGACGCCCGAGGAGTGCATCACGACGCACCCGGAGGTCGTGCGCGCCGTGGCGGTCCAGACGCTTGAAGTCGGAGGAAAACCGTTCATCGCCGACAGCCCCGGAATAGACCGCTTCTCCGACGTCGCGAGGAAGACCGGGATGGAGGCTGTCGCACGCGAACTGGGCATTCCGTGCGTCGAGCTGGACGCCCCCGTTCCGCTGCCCGTCGCGGAGGGAAACGTCTTCCAGCGCATTGAGGTATCGCGGCGCGCCGTCGAAGCCGATACGATCATCAACATCCCGAAGCTCAAGACGCACGCGCAGATGATGCTCACACTGGGGGTGAAAAATCTTTTCGGCACGGTGGTCAGCCAGCGAAAGGCGCAGTGGCACTATAACGTCGGGCTTCGGCGGGAGGCGTTCGCCGATCTCCACCTGGATATCGCGCGCGGCCTCGCTCCACGCCTCACCATACTCGACGGAATCCGGGGCATGGAGGGACGGGGCCCAAGCAACGGGAAGCCGAGAGATTTCGGCATCCTTGCGGCCTCGTCGGACCCGCTCGACCTTGACTTCCGCGTCTGTACGCTGCTGAGGGCGCCGTTGGAAGAGTTCCCGCTCTACAGGGCTGCGCGGGAGCGCGGACTCGTGGACAAAAGTGCGCGGTGGGACGCCCCCGGTCTTCCGGAGGAGTTCGAGATTCCACCGATAGAGCTGCCCAAGCTCGACGCGCTCCACCTGCTCCCCCCCTTCCTCGACCGGTTCGGCAAGCGTTTCCTGGCGTCCCGGCCCGTTCAGGAGAAGAAAAAGTGCATCCGGTGCGGCAAGTGCGTCGAGATATGCCCCGCAGGCGCGATGAACCTGACGAAGGCGGGAGACGTTGAGATAGACTACGAAAAGTGCATCCGCTGCTACTGCTGCCAGGAGGTCTGCCCCGCCGACGCCATTCGTTTTTCCAAGGGGCTGCTGCTGCGCGTCCTGGAAGGGCTCCGGAGATAATGAGCAAGCTACCCATCGTTTCGTTGGGGTATAATGGCGCCATGCTTCATCCAACCGAGGAAAGGAGATGACGTCATGAAAAAAATGCTGGCCGGCTCGCTCCTGGCTCTTCTGCTCGGCGCCGCGTTTTTTCTGTTTTCCTCCTGCGCGGAGAACCGCCGAACCCCGTTTCAACAAAGCGCGCCCCCTTCCGTAGAAGCCGAAAACCCCGCAGAACCGACGGTTTCCCCCGAGGAGGAGTCCGCGCAGGAGATTTCACCATCTCCTGCGGTGAGCGACGAGCCGGATCTTCTGGAGACGGCGCCTCCCCCTTCGGAGACATTGGAGCCGCTTCCTCCCTCTCCGGAGTCCTTCCTCTCCGTCCCGATCTCCGTCACCGCGGACGAGGCTGTCCGTATTCTGGAGGACGCGCTCACCAACCCCCTGTACGATATAAAGGGACAGACGATCGATCAAAGCTACGGCGAATCCCTCGCCGATCTGCTTCTCGAAAAAACGGGCAGGGTCAAGGTCTCTTTTGCAAAGAACAAGGCCAACTTCTCGCTCCCCTTCCGTTTCTCCTCCATGGTTTCCTGGAAGGGGAAAATCCTCGGCATATCCTCCAGCACACGAAAAGAGATCTTCGGCGCCGGAACGCTGCACCTCACGCTCGCGCCCTCGATCGACAAGAGCTGGAAACTGCGCCTCAACGGCTCGGTCAGGCTCGAATGGACGCGCTCCCCTTCTCTCAACGTCCTGGGGCAAGAGATCGGCATCGCGTCGCTGCTCACCGACCTTTTCAACAAGCGCTCCGGCGAGCTGCTCTCCAGGGCCGAGGAGGAGATCAACAGCAACGCCCGGATCAAGGAGTACGCGCAAAAAGAGTGGGCCGGCCTGCACCAGCCGATTCCTCTGGGGTCGTCCCCCGAACTGTGGCTCGCCGTCACGCCGCTCTCCGTCTCCATGCCGCCGTTCTCGGCGAAGGACGGCCGCCTCACGGCGACCGCAGGGATCAAATGCATGCTGAAAATCACCGCCGAGAAGCCGGACCCGCTCAGGGCATCTTCGCTCCCCGCGCTCGCGGCGATGCCGCCGCACATGGAGCCGGGCATTCTGCTCAATGTAGAAAGCACGCTCTCCTATGCATCTCTGGGCAAGTACGTCTCCTCGATGGAATTTCCCGAGGTCGACATTCCCGGCGGGGGGCGCGTCAAGGTGAAGGAGGTCTCTTTCTTCGGCAGCGGCGACAAACTCGTCGCCGCCGCGGATATCTCGGGAAAAGGCCCCGTGGGAGGCGCTATCGAGGGAAAGGTCTACATCATGGGGCGGCCCGCCTATTCACGGGAGGACGAAACGATCCGGATGGAAGACGCCGACTTCGAGGAACAGACGAACAGCGCCCTTGCAAAGGCCGCGGCGTGGCTCGCCCGCCCCGCGCTTCTCAAAGAGATGACCGAACGAATGGTCTTCCCGCTCCAGGAGTTGAGGGAACAGACCGTACGGTCGCTCGCGGAACTGCTGCGGGAACAGAAAATTGCGGAGGACGTCCTCATGGAGGGCTCCGTCTCCGCGCTCTCTCTTGAAAGCCTCGCGGTAGGCGATAACGGGCTCCGCCTCTCCCTCTCCCTCGGAGGCGCCGTTTCGCTTCGCTACGAGGACGAGTCATTGAAACGGAAGGAAAAAGAGGCGAAGAATGGCGGTAAAAAGAATTGACACAACGCCTCTCACTCCATATACTCAAAAAGGTTTTATAACGGTTCCGGAAAGTGAACCTCTATTACAGCAAAGGGAGATGAAAGTATGAAACGAATCGGTCTGTTCTGTGTTTTTGTTCTGCTCTGCGCGCTCTTCGCCGGCGCGGCGTTCGCCTCAGAAAAGGTGAGCGCCTACGCCACAACGGAAGAACCCCTCGCCAAAGAACTTTTCGACGCCTTCGAGAAGGAAACCGGCATCAAGGTCGACTGGGTCCGTCTCTCCTCCGGCGAGGCCGTTGCACGCCTCGAGGCCGAAAAGGCCAACCCCAGGGCGTCCATCTGGGTCGGCGGCGTGGGCACGCTCCACATCGACGCGAAGAACAAGGGGCTCACCGCGCCGTACAACTCCCGCGCGGCCTCCTCGATCCCCGTCAAGTTCCATGATCCCGAGCGTTTCTGGATCGGCCTCTACGTGGGACCAATCGCCTTCGCCATCAACACCGACCGCGCGAAGGAGCTCAACCTGGCGCTGCCGACCTCCTGGGCCGACATCGTCAAGCCCGAGTACGCGAAGAACGTCCGCGTCGCCAACCCCGGCACCTCGGGCACGGCGTACAACATGGTGACGACGATCATCCGCGTCTTCGGCAACGACGAGGACAAGGCGTTCGACTTCCTCAAGCAGCTCGACAAGAGCATCGACCAGTACACCCGCTCCGGCTCGGCCCCCGGCAAGAGCTGCGCGATCGGCGAGATCCCCGTCGCCATCGGCTACCTGCACGATCTGATCAAGCTCAAGGTCGAGAACGCGCCCATCGAGATCGC
>JAHDKR010000087.1 GCA_018436785.1 Synergistaceae bacterium
CGGGGTAGCCAAAGCAGTCTCCGAAGAATAACCGTATGCACGCTTGGCAAGAAACAATATCTGATTTTCCGGAACTTCCTACACTGTGTTTGTTTAAAGCGAAATGGTATACTCATTACAATAGGGAGCAACGAAAGGAGATGCCGTCTTTTGTCATCAATGATCGCTGAAAAGAAGCCGAAAGCTCGGGAAGATTTCCTCGTTTCGATATTTGATAATAGTACTGTTTTATGGTACTCTAGCGATGAACTCGAAACACAGAAAAACGCTTGATTCTATTTTTTCATTCCCTCCGCAATCCGGCATTCTCTGGAGCGACATAGAGAGTTTGTTTCGAGCGTTGGGAGCTGAAATCTCTGAGGGCTCTGGTTCTCGCACGCGAGTTGCACTCAACGGCGTTAGAGCTGTTTTCCATAGACCGCATCCGCAGAGAACAACGGACAAGGGAGCATTGGCCTCCGTGAGGAGGTTTCTTGAGAACGCGGGGGTGCAGAAAGATGCTTGAATACAAGGGGTACGTAGGAACGGTGGAATTCGACGCCGAGGCCCGCATCTTCCACGGCGAGATCGTCAATACGCGAGATGTCATCACATTTCAAGGCGTTTCAGTCGATGAGATTGAAAACGCGTTCAAAGATTCCGTGGACGACTACCTTGAGTGGTGCCTCTCCGAAGGCGTCGCCCCGGAAAAACCGTACTCCGGGAAGTTCAATCTGCGGCTCTCGCCGTCGCTCCACAGGCAACTTGCGATAACGGCGCGAAGAATGAATCTCTCCATCAACAACTTCGTCGAAAAAGCCATTGCCGACGAACTGAGCAGGCATCAATGATATTCCTTGCAACCTCGGTTATGTAGTATTCTCAAGAGAGAGGGCTCGACGAGCCCTCTCTTGTTCTCTATTCAGCGATCACTTTCTGCCGTCGCGTATTTCCTCCAACTGTGAGAGGGAAAGGCCTGTGTAGCGGAGAATCTTCTCCTCGGGCTCGCCGGCTTCGAGCATCGCCAGAGCGATGGAGATTCCCATTTCAAGCTGTCCCTTCTCTCGTCCTTCTTCTCGTCCCTCTTCTCGTCCCTCTTCTCGTCCTTCTTTCCGCGCCTTTCTAAACTCTTTTTGCATGTAGGTCAGCATCACGTCAGCCTCCTCCCGTTCCAGGCAGAGGTCCAAAGCATCGTCGATCTCCAGACCTTCCTTCATTCCTCGCGGTGCACGTCTTCGAGCGTGGGACCTCCCACATTGATGACGTCCGACAGGCTCCGTTTCAAAAAGCTTCGGAGAAACGCCGGAAAAAGTCGCTCGACTGCCGGAAGCCAGTGAAACGCCTTGTCGTCCATCGGTTCCCTTCCGAAACGAACTTTCCGATTATTTTAGCACGTAGGCGGCGCACTCCGATTGTGTTTGCCCGAAGTCTGCTCTCCCCTCCGTCGTAAGTGGTCGCTCGTTCGGGATACCCTTTACCCTAAGCCGACGCGACGCCCCGCACGAAGTATTCCGCAAGGGCGCACGGAAGCGGAACGCGATCAAGGGATTCGGTAATATGAAAAAAACAGCACATTGCAAGATCCGTACCTTTCCATCAGCCTTACGGATATAGCGCGGGAAAAAACAGCGACTACCCGAATGGTGTCGCCGCGAGCCGATTTCGCAACAGGAATATGGTGGAGTTTCTCGGTGTTTGAGAACAGCTCTATAACCCGAATTTTTTACCCCCTCGAATTCGAGGGGTTTCGAAGAGAAGCCGGACTGAACGCTTTCACGCTCTCGCCGAAGAAGTGGATAAAATCTACCGATGCAATCAGCATCATGGTCAAAGCCGGACGCGGCGGCAGGACGTTCGGGAAAACGCTTCTGACCTCGTCGTCGAACGAGGTCAAACTGTGGAGATCCCTGGTGGATTTACAGTGAACCGGATCGCCTCCGCGACCGGATAGGAAGACCGTTTCCCCGGAAACGCCGCTCGACTGTACGGCATGGACCGACGTAACC
>JAHDKR010000052.1 GCA_018436785.1 Synergistaceae bacterium
ACCGCATCCACTTCGGCGAGATCGCCGCCGCGTTCTCCGCCCTCTCCGCAACGGCCCGCCCCCACATCCTCGAGGGAGATCATCTGGACTTCCGCTACGACGGCGCCCCCGACACCGGCCTTCACGACTTCAGCTTCTCCGTGCGGGGAGGCGAGCTTGTCGCGATAATGGGAGGGAGCGGCTCCGGAAAATCGACGCTGCTCTCGCTGCTCACGGGCAAGCTTCGGCCTCGCTCCGGGAGGCTGCTGCTCGACGGACGCGACGTCGCAGGCGACGCGATGCTCCGGCGAGGCATTCTGGGGTATGTTCCGCAGGACGATCTTCTCTTCGAGGATCTCACCGTCTTCGAAAATCTGTACTACAGCGCGCGTCTCGGACTGCCGGACCTTCCGGACGCAGAGGTCCGGCGCCGCTGCGAACGGATGCTCGACGGCCTGAACCAGCTCGACGTCGCCCATATCCGTGTCGGATCTCCCTTGGACAAGACCATCAGCGGAGGGCAGAGAAAACGCCTCAACATCGCTCTGGAACTCATCAGGGAACCTGCGGTGCTCCTCGTGGACGAGCCCACCAGCGGGCTCTCCTCCGCGGACTCGCTGCATGTCGTCTCGCTGCTCAAGGCCCAAGCCGCCGCCGGGAGACTGGTCGTCGCGGTGATCCACCAACCATCGTCGGACGTCTACAAGATGTTCGACAGACTCTGGATGCTCGACACCGGAGGGCGTCCCATCTACGACGGCAACCCCCTGGACGCGCTCGTCCATTTCCGAAGCGCCTCCTACCGCGCGGGCGAACAGGAGTACGCCTGCCCCCGCTGCGGGAACGTCAACCCGGAGCAGCTTTTCGAGATCGTCGAAGAGAAGACCGTCGACGAGCGGGGGTTTCCGACGAAACAGCGGAAGGTCTCCCCCGAGCAGTGGCGCCTCCTTCATCTGAAAACAACGCTCCCGGCCGCATTGCCCGCGCCGCCGACGCCGGAGAACGACGAAACGAATCTCACCCCTCCGCCGCTGCGCGAGCAGTTCGCCGTCTTCTTTCTGCGGACGATGAAGAGTCGTCTCGCGAACAGGATCTACCGCGTTTCGGCGCTCCTCCAGCCGCTGCTGCTCGCTTTGGCCGCAGGCCTCCTCTTCAGAGGTTCATGGGGGGGCGAGTATGTCTTCAGGAACAACAACAACCTTCCGGGATATTTCTTCATCAGCACGGTGATCGCCGTCTTTCTCGGGATGGCCCTCAGCGCGGACGAGATCAACAGGGACAGGAAGATCCTCGAACGCGAGCGCCTGCTCCGATTGAGCAGGGGCGCGTATCTCGCCTCCAAGTTCGCGTGGCTCCTCCTCGCGGCGGCGCTCCAAACAGGAATCTACACGCTTCTGGGCAACGGCTTGCTCCACATCCCCTCGTCGGGGTTCGCCACGTGGGCTATCCTCTTCAGCACGGCATATTGCGCGGCCATGATCGGGCTGATCCTGTCGGACACGCTGTCCTCGTCCTCGGCCATTCACATTCTCATCCCCGTGCTGCTGGCGCCGCAGATCATGCTCGGAGGGCCGACGATCCCCTTCGACGAGCTGCTCCGCAAGGACGCCGGAAACCGAAACGTTCCCCTGATCGCGGAGATCATGCCGACGCGGTGGGGGTACGAGGCGCTCATGGTGGAGCACTACAGGAACAACCCGTTCCAAAAGACGTTTTTTCACGACGAGACGCGGGAGAAGTGGTTCGATTTCCTCACAGGGGTGTACATCCCCGAGGTACGCGGCCTGGCGAGCTACCCGTTCTCTCCGACGCTCGACATAGCCGGGATCCCCGCGGACGCCGACAAAGCGGGCCGACGGCTGAAAATTCTGCGGAACGAGCTCGATTATCTGGAGCGCTTTACGGGCCTGCAATGGCGGGGCGAGGGACTGAACGACGGCGATCTCGTTTTGGAGAGGTACACTCGCGAGGTCCAACGGAAGGTGATGGCGCGGCTCAAAGAGGCGGAAGCAGTTCTCAAACCCCTCCGCGAAGAGACCGCGCAACGCCGGGTCGCGACCGAAGACGCGCTTCGCGGAATGCTCGGACACAAGGGGTTCGAAGAGTTCAAGAACAGGAGTTTCAACAGAGAGGTCGAAAAACAGCTCCTCGGCATCTCCGCCGAGGACGCGATCGTCATATCCGGGCCGCGCCTCGTCCCGAAAGTCCTCCCCGTCGTCATGGAGCCCGAGTCGCGCTTCGGCAGGGCGCACCTTTTCGCTCCGTTCAAACGGCTCGGAGATTTCAAGGTACAAACGCCGTTTTTCAATATCGGCGTCCTCTGGCTCCTCTCCGCACTTCTGGCCGCGGCTCTGCGGACGCGCCTCGTTCCGCGCGCGGCAACGCTCTTCCGGAGATTCACAGGGAGATAACGCCACGTCCCCAAAAACGAGCCGCAGGAATGCCTTCAGTCCGTTTTCTTCTACACCGTCTGTCTGCGGACCAGTTCGGCGAAGAGACCGTCCTTCGCCATCAGTTCGTCGTACTTCCCCTCCTCGACAAGACGCCCGTCCTCAAGGACGCAGATACGGTCGGCGCCGATGACCGTGGAGAGCCGGTGCGCCACGACGATGCGCGTCGCCTGGATGCTCTCCAAGCTACGGCTGATCATCGCCTGCGTCCGGTTGTCCAGCGCGCTCGTGGCCTCGTCGAAGATGAGGACGCGCGGCTTCCCGGCGACGGCGCGGGCGATCAGAAGGCGCTGTTTCTGCCCTCCGGAGAGTGTGTTCGCGCCGTCCGTGATGACCGTATGAATCCCCATCGGCATCGCAGCGATATCCTCCTCCATCCCCGCCGTCCGCAGCGCATCTTCTATCTGCTCGACCGTCATGTTGCGCGAGCAGCGGACGTTTGAGGCGATATCCCCGGAGAGCAGCCCGCCGCTCTGGAGGACGACGCCGATCTGCCGCCGCAGCTTCCCCAGGTCCAGCTCGGCGATATCCTTGTTGTCGTAGAAGATGCCCCCCGACTCCGGTTGATCGAACCCGAGCAGCAGACGGATGAGGGTGGACTTGCCGGCCCCGGATGGGCCCACCACGGCGACGAATTCCCCCGGTTCGATATGCAGGTCGAGCCCCTTCAGCACGGGAGGCCCTTCCTTCAGGTAGCGGAAGACCACCCCTTCCAGGTCAATCCGTCCCGTGATCTCTCCGGGATCGGTCTTCAGATCGCCGGTCTCGGGCTCGGCCTGGAGGATGGGGGCGAGGTTCTCCACCATCGGGAGCATGTTCAACGTAGTGGTGACCGAACTTACCATCTGGAAGAAAGCGCCCTGCAGCGCGCCGAAGGCGGACCAGAAGGCCATGAAACGCCCCGTTTCGTACGAAGCGTCCGCGGCGCTCCAGCGGACAAGGGCAAAGAGAATGACGATGGCGACGGAGAGAGGAAAGAGCGCCATAACCGTGTTCAAAAAGACCTCCAGGCGTCTCGCCGAAGTCCCCAGCGTCCGCTGCGCCCCGAACAGCTCCGCCCATCGTGCGAAGGAGCGCTCTTCGGCGCCCGCCACCCGGATCTTCGATATGCCGGTCATGATCTGGAAGGTCAGCGCAAGAAGCCTGTTCTGCAGCCCGATCATCTTGCGCTGGAAGCGAAGCTGCACGACGTTCACCACCACGGTCAGCGCGGCCGGAACGAACAGGCACGCCAGGCCGGAGAGGGCGAGCCTCCAGTCGTACCAGAACGACTGCCCCAGAAAGAAGATCAGGAAAACGCTCTGGACGAGCAGCGTCTTGACGGTTCTCGACGCGGTCTCGCGGAGCATGAAGAGACCAAGCGCCCGGTTCGCGAGATCGCCGGACGTCGTCTTCCGGAAGAAGCCCACCGGCAGGCGAAGCAAGCGGTCCCAGATTCCCGCCGAAACGTCGTGGTCCATCACGCTCTCCGTGCGGAGAAAGGCCGTTCCGTTCGCCAGGTGGAGCAGGCCCGACGAAAGCGCGACGGAGACGAGAATACCGAAGAGCTGGAGCATCCTTCCCCGTTCGGCCTGCGGAATGACTTCGCCGAAGATCTGGCGGTTCACCTCAGGGGAGATCATCCCCAGAAGGGCCAGGCAGACCGAAATGACGAGGACGGCGCCCATGTCTCTCTTCGTCCCGGCAAGGCCGAAACGGAGCAGATCCATGCCCCCCAGCGGCGAGCCGGGGAGCGGACGGTAGACCTGGATTGCATCCTGCCCGAGAGTCGCGGCGATTCGCTCGTCGACACGACGCTCTCCCTCGTCGTCGACAAGGCGGTATCCGCGTCCGGACGGAAGGAGCGCGACGGGCGTCCCGCTCATCTCTCCCCCTCCGGAAGACTTTTCCGCATTCTCCTGTACGTAGGCGATCAGCGGCGCACCGTCCGAGATCCACCAGGGACCGGCGAGCGCCACGCGACGAAGCTGGAGGTTGGAAGCGCGCGCGAGGTCGCGAAGCGACTCCCCGCGTTCGGAGGCGAGTTCCTCTCCTTTCGGAGCGGCGACGCTCCGCCCCAAAAACGCGGCGACCGTGGAAAAGGCCCTCCGGAGCGGCGAATCCTCACGCGAGGCGGCCACTTTTCTGCGTTTTCCCGAAAGCGCCTCGCCCAGCGTTCCAAGAGCGGAGGAAAGAGCTTTCCTGCTTGATTTCTGCATCTGCCGGAGCGCCCCAAGGTCGTCGGCGGCCCGGAGCCGGGCGTTCATCGCCAGCGAGGAGAAGATCATCTCGCAGAATGCGTCGAAAACGGAGGCGAACTCGCCCCTGCGGAGCAGCTCTTCCGTCGGGGTCGTCCGCACTACGGACTGCTCCAGCGGAACGATCCAGCAGTTCGGAGGAAGGGCGAAGAGTCCGCTTCCCGGCGCAAGGTCTTCGGTGCCGACGAAGAGTGCGCGCCCCGCCTCCATCTCCCCCCAAAGCAGCGATTCGCTCCCGGCCGGTCTGTTCGGCGCAAGTTCCGTCCTTCCGGGGACGATGGTTTGCTTGACGCGCGGCTGCGGCACGATGTCCTTGACGATGCCCCGCCCCAGTCCCTCAAGGAATCTGTCGGCAAGGTGCGCCGCGAACGCGGTTCCCTCCTCGTCCGTGCGTTCGAGGAGAAGCGACCGTGGAATACGCAGCACCCTGGTTCCCGGAATACCTCCGGCCAAAAGCCCCATGCTCGCGCCGAAAAATCCGGGCTCAACCCCGAAAAGGGCCTCCCCGGCCTCCATCGTGAAGAGGTGGTCCCGGCCCCCCGTCTGCGAAGCGCCTTCCCGCGCGGTCACGTAGACGTCGATCTGCCCCGAGAGGACGCACCAGACGGTCTCCGGGTCGTCGAGGAAAAAAGGGGTCTTCCCCGTGATCTCCAGCTCCGTACCGAGCGGACGGAATGATTCGAAGGTATGGGCGCCTACCATCGAAATCCGCCTCTTCCGTTGCGCGGATCAGTTCTCAATGAGCCCTGCATAGCGCCCTCCGAGCCGCAGCAGCTCTTCATGTGTTCCGCGCTCCGCGACCTTCCCCTGATGAAGGACGATGATCTCGTCGCAGTCGCGGATGGTGGACAGGCGGTGCGCGACGATCAGGCAGGTGCACCCGCGCCGCCGCAGCGCCCGGTCGATGGCCTCCTCGGTGGGGGCGTCCAGGGCGCTTGTGGCCTCGTCGAGAACGATCAGCGAAGGAGAGCGCACGAGCGCGCGGGCGATCTCCAACCGCTGACGCTGCCCCCCGCTGAAGTTGCGCCCGTTCTCCTCCACGATCGCGTCGTACCCACCCTGCCGCGCCATGACGTCCTTGTGAATGGCCGCGTCGCGGCACGCCGCCACGAGCTGCTCCGTCGGCACGGAGGGATCCCAGAGCGAGAGATTTTCCCGTATCGTCCCCTCGTAGAGGGAAATTTCCTGGTCGACAAAGGCGAAGGAGGTTGCCGTCTCTTCCCGCGATATCGTCGCCAGCAGGCGACCGTCGAGCAGCACATCCCCCGACCACGGCTCGAACAGGCCGCAGACGATCCTCGCCACCGTGGACTTGCCCGACCCGGAACCGCCCACAAGCGCCACGCGGGAACCGGGAACGAGCGTCAGCGAAAAATCCTGGATCAGCGGCTCGCCGAGCTTGGAGTAGCCGAAGGAGACGTCGCGCAACTCAAGCCGCCCTGAGAGACGCACCGTACGCGCCCCCGCCTGCTTCGACGAGGCCATCGCCCCGTCCTCCAGCGCGGGTCGCTCGGGCATACGTGGATAGCGGAGCACATCGTCGAGGCGGTTCAGGTTCCCCTGCGCAGTCTGGAAGGAGTCCCAAAGAGTCACCAGCTCCGTCACCGGGTTGATCGTCTGCGTCATCAGCGTCTGCAGCGCAAGCAGCATGCCCATGGTGAGCACGCCGTCCATCACCCTGAAGCCGCCGAAGCAGAGCACCCCCGCCGCGGCGAGGGCCGTCAGCGTCGGCAGGACAGCCTGAATGCGCACCGCAAGACGGGAAAGTTCGATACGGCAGTCCGCGATCTTGCTTAAATACCCGGCGAGCCGGGCGAACTGGTCCTCCTCCCCGCCGAAGGATTTGATCGTCTCAATGACGGAGAGGCCGCCGATCGCGGCTCCGGCGAACTTTCCGACCTCGCCGGTGAAGCGCTCGTTCAGATCGGTCCGCCGCCTGTTCACCGAGACGATGAGCAGCGCGCAGGCCCCCGCGGCGCCGAGAGCGATCACGGAGACCGGAGGATCGTAAAGGGTGATCATCACAGCGTAGAAGAGCACGAGGATGCACTGGAGCACCGTCGTCGCCAGCTCGCGGGAGAGAAGCTGCGCCACCCGGTCGTTGAGCTGCACCCGGTTGCCGATCTCCCCGGCGTACCGCTGCAGGAAGAACGTGTAGGGGAGCTTCAGCAGATGGTTCATGAAGGACGCCGAATCGCGGATCGCCATCGCCAGCTCCTGCCGCAGCAGCACCGAACCCTGGAGCCACGTCAGCGCGCCCTTAACGAGCGCGACGATCGCCATGAGCGTCAGCATCGGGCGGAACCATTCGAGGCGTCCCTCGATGAGAAGGCGGTCGACGAAGATCTGCTGGAAGGCGGGCTCCATGAGGCCGGGAATCACCAGCGCAAGCCCGGCGAGCACGGCGAAGAGCAGCGCCGCGCGAGCGCCCACAAGCCGTCTTGCGAGCGCGGCCCACGGGCTTCGCGGACGTCCCTCCGGACGAAAGGTTTCTCCTGGAACGATGGAGATGGCAACGCCGGTGAACGAACGGTCCAGAGTCTCCCGGTCCACCGTGCGCGGTCCGGCCGCGGGGTCGTTCAGGTAGACTTTATCGCCCTTGATGCCTTCGAGCACAAGGAAGTGATTGAAGTTCCAGAAAAGAACGATTGGGAGGGGGAGATCGCCCAGGGTCTGCGTTTCCTTGCGGTACCCCTTCGCCTCCATCCCGTGGCGCCGCGCCGCCTTCAGGACGTTGGTCGCCCGGCTGCCGTCGCGGCTCACGCCGCACTCCTCGCGCAGCGTCTCAAGAGGCAGATGGAGCCCGTAATACCCCAGAACGATCCCCAGCGAGGCCGCGCCGCACTCGGTGGCCTCCATCTGGAGCATCGTCGGCGTCGCGACGCGCCTGTTTTTCCAGGGCGTCTTCATCGCCGCCGGGCGATCAGGCATCTTTCGTTCCTCCGTCGCGTTCCTCACCGACGCCGAGGAAGAACTTCTTCAAAAACGGGAGGACGAGCGTCGCCGGAGCCTGGCGGCGCACCACCACCGTCACGCCGCAAAGAGTGCCGCTCTGGAGGGTCAGCGGGGGCCCGTCCGTGGAGGACCAGACGTAGCCGCTCTCCGTCCGGTCGGACGGGGAGAGGGCCATCGTCACGGCTATCGGCGCGCCGCCGCGCGAGAGCGTCTGAACGAGCTGCTCGTTCCCCAGCACCCGCGTCATGCCCCTCGCGGACGCAGGGAATGAGGAGACCTGCGTCACCCGTCCGCGAAGGACGCCGAACTCCTCCTGCTTCACCACGGACGGGGAGATCTGCGCCTCCATCTCCGGCAGGATCTTCTTGCCGTCCTGCGGCTGAACGTAGGCGTGCACGTACAGCGGCGCGCCGGAGTCGTCGCTCTTTTCAAGCGAGAGCAGGGCTTCCCCCGCGGAGATGACCTGCCCCTCCAGCTTGAAAATCTCCAGCACGCGCCCGGTCTCGGGGCTGCGAACGGAAGTCTCCAGATCGTAGCGCTCCTCGAGCGCGTCAAGCTGTTTCTCCGCCGTCAGCAGGCGCATATCCACATCGATCCGCTGCCGTTCTATCTGCGAGGTGGTGTCGGCGGCGGTCATCGGCAGCCGGGCCAGCTCCTCGTTGAAGGAGAGAATCTCCTGAAGCGCGGCGTTGTACCGGTCCTTCACATCCAGGTACTGGCTCCGCGTGATGTACTTCTTCGCATAGAGGGCGTCGTACTGCTCGAGCTGCTCGCGGAGCGACTCGGCCCGGTCACGCCCCACCTTTATCGAGGAGTTCAGCGCCTGTCTGCGCCGCGCGAGATACTCCGACTCCAGCGTTTTTTTATCGACGCCCATCTCCGTCCCCATCGCCCGCTCGGCGCGCAGAATCTCCACCCTGCCCCGCATCTCGGCGATCTGGTTCCGCAGATCGGGCTGGGCAAGCCGGGCAATCACATGCCCCTTCTCGACGGGATCGTCGATGTCGACGAAAATAACCTCCAGGCGGCCGCTTCCCGGAGACGAGGCGTCGACGCGCGCGCCTTCCCGCAACAGAATACCCTGCCCGGAGACCATCGTCGTCACAGTGCCGTAGAACCCCCAGACAACCAGAACGGTCAACAGGAGCAGCAGTGCGGAGAGCGCCGCCCAGTACGCGGGCCGGACGACCTGAAAGAGCATGTCGAGCTGTTCGGGGGAGGAAAGCCTGTCGAGAGCCGACTGGCGGAAAATCTGTTTTTTCACGGTCGGGCACGCTCCTTCAGGTAAAATCAGAACTGACGTATCACGGTATACGCGGGAGAATTCCTACTGCACAGAATTATACACCCCCGCTTCAATGAGTGAAACGGGCATTCCAGCGTATTGGAAGCGCCACCTCCCCCGGGAAAGCGATCAGAATCCGGTAATGATGGCGGATATCTCACCGAAAATCGGGTAATGCGCTCCTCCGGTCACCTCCTCCAAATCGCCGTCGGTCATCTCGGGATTCTTGTCCAAAATCACCTTCCGCATCTCCTCCCCGGTGAAGTCATAGCCCAACTCATTCTTGAGATACGGCTGCACCCTCTCCTTGCTTCCAAGCTCCTTCAACTTTCGCTGCAATTCGACGTCCTTCTCCATTCGCTCGTAAAACGCAACTGCGGATTCCATCGACATCTACAACCCCTCCTTCAAATTCGTCCATCCCTTGCGGAACGGACGCTCCCCTGACTTCTCCGAATCCCTGCTCGTAATCAACTTTTCAAGGCCGTTGCGATGCTATCTGAGCCCTCCGCCTCCTCCCATAAAGCAAAAGCAGAAAAATGTAGATGACTCGGCCCCTCCATACATCGCACATCCGATCGCCACGTCTCCAATAGTACCGTATCCGCCCACTACGCAGACGCACAGGTCCCCTCCCCCGGCGACCGCGGCCAGCTCCTCGTCCATAAGTTCGCCCGTCATTTTGGAATCGGCCGAGTACTCCTGCAGCTCCTGAAACGAGAATTCAAAACCCGCTTCCCGGGCAACCGGAAGAATTTCTTTCAGGAACAGCCCCTCCAAACGTTCATCGCCGGGCGCGCCATCTCGGTACTTTCCTGAGAGCAATTCATTTTTCTCCCTGAATCTCCGCTGTAAATCAGCATCCTTCGACAACACTTCATAGAACTTCCGCACGTTCTCCTTCGACATCTCCAGTCACCTCTTTCTGAACGATGTTCGTTTCATGTGCACCTCCGGAAATCACCGCAGCCGGGCGCGCATCCGGATGCGTCGTTTCCGCCCCAAGCAACCCGTATTCTCTCCTCGTACCCGTTTTTGAAAAAGGCGCATGTCGACTCGTCGACGCCGAGATATTCGTTTCCTGCCGCGAGGGAGCCCGCGCGGCAACCTCCGCCGCAGGAAAGGCGGTGTTCACAGGAAGCGCACCGCTCGTTCTCCTTCAACAGCTCCTCCAACCGCGTGTCGATCAGGCTCAGGTACTTCGAGTCGGAAAGCGCTTCACAGAGCGGCGTCTTCGTGATATCGGGCATCTCGTCCTGAATGGGCATGCCGGAGAGCGGAATGCACGGCAAGAGCTTCCCGTCCCCCGAGATGTACATGGTATTCCGGGCGCTCCCGCACACAGTCTGCCGCAGCATTCTTCCGCTTCCGTCGTACTTTTTGCAGGGTATCCGATAGGATTCTTCGCCCTTGCGGCACAGGAAAAACCCGCCGAGCATCAGCGTCAACGGCGCTCCCGCCGCCTTGAAGTACGGAATGAAGTCGAGGTAGGCCTCGTACAGCTCGTCGACGGAGAGCGTGTACCTCCCCTTCTCGTACAGCCATTCGCCCGCATCGGTCGCCGGGGTCGCCTTCCAACTCTCCACGCCGAGCCCGGCGAAAAGCTCCAGGCTTGTCGGCAGTGTGTGCAGATTCCCCCGGTAGAGCGCCGTCTCGATGGAGACGGTAAAATTTCTCGAACGCAGCAGCCTGATCGCGTCGATCGTCTGCCTCTCCGTCCCGGGCACGCCGCGCAGCCAGTCGTGGCAGCCGATGCCGTCGAAACTGAGCAAAAACTCCGGACGAATTCCCCGGGCCTCGAACTTGTTCAGGAGCGCCTCGTCCACCAGCACGCCGTTGGTGTAGACCTGTGAGATCATGATGCGCTCATCGAGCAGGGCATCCACGATATCGAAGAAATCATTTCTGACCAGCGGCTCGCCTCCGGTCAGCGACACGTCCAGGATGCCCGCTTCGGAAATCTGACGCACAATGTTCAGGCACTGCTCCAGCGACAGCTCCCCGTACTTCGCGTGCGGCGCGGACATGAAGCAGTGGCGGCACTTCAGGTTGCATCTCCCCGTGATCGACCAGTGGGCCTTGCGCATGTACCTGCACGGAATCAGCCTGTACTTTTGCTCCTCCTTCAGCCCTTCGCCGAAGGCGCACTCTTCGACCACCCCCTGTTCTTTCAGCAGCGAGACGGCCCGGCGATGCGCGGGGAGCAGCAGCGGAGAGGCCACGTCCACCATGCCGTTGCAGAATGATGCAGCCTGGAACGCCTTCTCGTCCAGAAAGACGACGCCGCCACTCGCAACATCCTGAATCGCGTACGGCAGCTGTTCCCACCCTCTGAGCCTGTAGCGTTCCTTCAGCCTGCAATACACCAGCCTCACCCTCTCCTCTTGGTTCAGTCCTATTCTTCGTTTCATGTACTCTACGACAACCGAAAGACAGCTCGGGACGACGGAAAAATCTCGACGGTTTTTCATAGTCGACTTCGGACGCAGCATACACCTTCACACAGCGTCAAAGTCAAGCGACAATAATCAGTTCGATTATTCCCACGCCGCCGGTCACCGCCTCCATCTCCTCGTCCGTCATCTCGGGATTCCGCTCGAAGATCACCTTCTGCATCTCCTCGAGGGAAAAGTCGTAGCCCAGCTCCCCCTTCACGTACCGTTCGACGTTCTCCTTCGAACCAAGTTCCCTCAGCTTCTTCCGCAGCTCCACATCCTTCTTCGCTCTCTCGAAAACGCAACCGCCGACTCCATCGACAGCGACAACACCTTCCTTGAGTTCGTCCGGAAGAGGACTTTCTCCTTCCGGGCTTATTTACCGATCAAGCGGCCGACGCAGCGGCGGCGATTATCCATATGGCGACGCCGGTGCTGATCAACGCCCCCCCGACCACAGCCTCAAGCTCTTCGTCCGTCATCTCCGGATTTTGTTCGAAGACGACCTTCTGCATCTCCTCCTGCGTGAAGTCGAACCCGAGT